>NZ_JBIIOV010000036.1:0-22690 GCF_044342925.1 Mycobacterium sp.
ACCGTGCTGGTTGACGTTGCCGATCAGCTCCGAGCCGTCGCCACACGCATGAACCCCAATGCAGTCGGGGCATGAGGACGATTGAGACGGCCGCGGCCCGATTGTTGCGTCGCCCGGCTACTTCACCACCGCCGCCGACCTGGCCGCCCGCTGTCACCGCGCCGCCATCGAGGGTCGCTGGGCCACCACCATGCGGTTCTTCGCCGGCCCCACCCTGCTGGTGATCGACGAGCTGGGCTACCTGCCACTGCCCGCAGAAGCAGCATCAGCGTTGTTTCAGGTTGTCTCCCAACGCTATTTGAAAACCAGCATCGTCATCACCACCAACCGCGGCGTCGGGGCCTGGGGAGACACCACCGTCGCCGCCGCCATGCTCGACCGCCTCCTGCACCGCTCGATCGTCATCAACCTCGACGGCGAGTCCTACCGCCTACGCGACCACCACGCCGCCGCCGAAACCCTGCGCCGCACCACCACCGGCACCCGCCAACCGCTACGCTGACACCCGCTCATAGGTGAGGAATTCCGGCAAGCACAGGTGGGGAATTCGATGAGCGCCATCACTACCGCGCATTGCCCGGTCAACTTCAATCAAAGAGCCGCCAAATTGGGGGGAAAAGTGAGTCGTACATCTGCGACCAACAGTCGGCATACATCTGCGACCAACAGTCGGCACGGCGTCGCCAAGGGCCCCAGGCGTTGGCCGTGGGTGGCTATCGTAGCTGCGTTGGTAGCACCAATGGCGGCGCAATGCTCAAGCAGGCCGACTCCGTCGACCTCGACTGGTGCCCAAGAAACAACAAGCACAGCATCCGAGACGCCGGCCGTACCGCCGGCGGCACCTGTCGCTGTTCCGACAGTGATCTCCCTCTCGATCACCCTCGCGGAGGAAGATAACGGCATCAAGGTCGACGCCATGGATATCGGCGAGGAGATTGGTCGCTTCGTGCTTGGCCGCGTTGACGGGGTCGATACTCAGCGGGCGATCTTCGAGAAGGGCAACTGGCGGATTGTTGCCCAGTGCGACCAGATGGTCGACAAGACACTCAAGGTGGGCGTCATCAAGACCCACGAGTTCATGGCCATCTCCCAGGCCGGGCAGGCAAGATCCCTCTCTGACAACATGTTTAAGTTTCTGCTCGACTGCCCGGCGTAGGCGAAGAACGAGTGTGGGGCACCGTGAGCGCGGTACAGAAACGTCCATCCACGCACAGACAAGAGTTCTAGCCGGTTTTGCTGTCGGTGAGAACGGTCCGATATTCCGCGTGGGCTCGGGACTGACGGGCGGCGCTACTCTGGACACGGGTGGGCCGAGAGAGGCCCCCGTCTCGGGACCGGTTCCCGGCCAGCAAACTCGTTCTGAGGCCGAAAGTGCAGTCATCGTTTATTCATCGAATATGTCCACGAAACGACCGGAACCAGGCAGGCTCAACAGATTCCCGCCGTGCCGTAGTCCCATTGCAGCACAGCACTATTCGGACCAATAGAGCTGTATCCGGACCTCGGGTTCGCTATTCCGTTGGTCGCGGGTTCGAGCCCCGCCCGCCCTACTCTGAACAGCCCTACCGAACCGCTGTCTATTCGTCGTTTTTGTCGACCGCGCTTGCCGAGACCGCAGAGTCCGGCGCGTGCGCCCCAACCTGATCGGCTTGCTTGCTCTCCACCCACTCGCGCATCAGATATCCGGCTACGGCACCCATGATCGCGAAGGGAGCAACCGCCGCGCCACCGCCTCCCAGCAGGATCGCGCCGAGGATCGCCGAGGTTGCCGGCATGCGAGTGATGCCGGCGCCCGCGGCTCCGATACCGGCGGCCACCAACGGTGTTGCCGGTATGCCGGGGAACGTCAGAGCCGTGGCCACTCCCACCGCTACGCCCAGGTAGGTGGCCGGAAAGATCGGTCCACCCCGCATACCCCCGGAGAGTGCGGCTACATACACAACCGCCTTCACCAGCAGGATGACGATCACTGCGAGCACGGATGTTTCACCGATGAGGTGGGGCATGCCGGTGAGGCCACTGAACAGGACCAGTGACGGGCCGATGTCAAACGCCCGAGCCACGAGGAATCCTGCGAATGTCACCGCGGCGGCCGCGACGACGGCCAGGTTGCGCGCCCGATCCGCCCAGCGGTCGGCACGCACCGCGACCTGCCGGACGATCAGGGCGATGATGCCCGCCACCACCGCCACCAGCAGCCCGGCTCCCAGGTGCCCAATGCCGATCGTGTCGTACGCGGGCAGCCCCGGCACCGCAAGACTGTGGGTGCCGACGCCGGCGAAACCCAGGACCCCCACCTGGATCGCATAGCCGCTCCCCAGGGCAACCAGCAACGGTGTGATCATGCGCGCCGGAAACATGCCCATGGCGCAGAACTCCAGCATCATGAATGCGGTAATGAAGGGATTGCCGAACACCGCGCCAATCGCCGCTGCCCCACCCAAGAGACGTGCTGCCGACACCTCCTGCTCCCCGCGACCGCGCATCACCAAGGCGCCAAGCACCGATCCCACGACGATCAACGGCGCCTCTGGTCCGAGGACGAAACCAAAGACCAGGGAGCCCAAGGCCGCCAGCAGCAAAGAAGGGGTGTCGGCTACTCGGGTATCGAAATGGAATCCAGTCAGCGGCCCAGGGCCGGTCGCTCCCGGCATGCGCCGAGCCAGCAGCACAAGGCCAGCGCCAACGGCCAGCAGCATTGCGACCCACCACCAGGGCAGCCCGCCTAGTCCGAGCGCACGTGGCAAGTGTTCGAACATCCACTCTTGACCGAGGGCCACCACCTCGAGGAAGGCCGCGGCAGCCAATGACGCCACCACACCCAGTATCGCCGCCAGCGCCAGGAGTCGACCCATGGCCGAAACTTACTCGTGCGGTCTGGGCAAACTCATACAATTGAACGAAAGAACGTCTGATTTCAGCGCCGTGCATCCGCCCGACCCGCCTGAGGTATTTTCGCTTTCATGCAAATTGCCCTCGGGGTCGCCATCGCCGGCACCCGGAGTCCGAACCAGTGACCGGGATATTGCCGGGCAGCCTCCTGCATCGCCCAGGGCTACCTGGAAGACGAGATACGGTTTCGTCGTGGAACTCACCCGGCCCATCGACCCGCAACGACCACTGCTGGTCTGCGCCCTGCACGCTGAGGCGGCGCACCTGCACGCCGGTGACCTACCCGTCCTGATCACCGGAGTGGGCAAAGTGCAAGCGGCACTGACGGTTACGCGCGCCCTTAGCGCGGCGCGGCCGGCCCTGATCGTCAACCTCGGGACCGCCGGTGCCTTGCGTGACGGGCTTGCCGGCACTCACGTCATCCACCGGGTGATCCAGCATGACCTGAACTCCGCGGAGATCTTGGCACTGACGGGCCAGGCCGTCGGTATGCCAATCGACCTGTCCGGCCACGCGGCCGGCTACGGCGGGGAACCGGTCGTGCTGGCCACCGGAGATCGCTTCATCGACGATGCCGCAGCCCGCGCCCAATTGGCTGAACACGCCCACCTCGTCGACATGGAGGGCTATGCCGTGGCAGCCGCCGCCACCGCGATGAACGTGCCCGTCGTCTGCGTCAAAGAGGTCTCCGACAGCGCAGGAGACGAAGCCGCGATGACCTGGAGTGCCGCCCTCGCGGCGTGCGCGGAACGACTTGGGGCATGGGTCGACACCCATCTTCGGTGAGTGGTCGCCTCGTGGATCGGCGCGGAAACCGGCCGCCGCTGCCGCGGCGGCCTGGTCGTGACATGCTGGGAAAGTGAAGGGATGGCCCGGGGGGCCAGCAGTCAAGTGAGTTCCGATGGCTCGGCGGATGCCAGAGCGCGGTTCCTATCGGCTGTCGAGGGCGCTGTCGATTGTGACGACGGTGCTGCTCGCCTGTGCGCCGCCTGTGTGCTGGCCCTGCCCGTGCGGCGGGCCGGGATCGTGATCACCGGGTCCGGCTTCGGGTTGGAAATGCTTTCGGCCAGCGATCCGGTCGCCGAGCGGGTCGAGTGGACTCAAATCACCTTGAGCGAGGGGCCCGGGGTCGACTCGATCTCCACGGGCTTACCTGTCTGCGTGCCCGATCTGGCCAAGGCAGATGGACGTTGGCCGGTGTTCCTCTCCGAGATCGCCGGCCGGGAAATCGGCGGAATGTATGCGCTACCGCTTCACGTCGGGGCCATCAAAGTCGGTGCCCTGGATCTTTATTCAGACCTCGACGCGCCGCTTGGGCCGGCGGGATTCGCCGATGCGGTCGCGATTTCCGAACTCATCACCGCTGTTCTACTCAAGGTCGACAAGTCCGGACAGATCCCTGATTCCCTGGGCTCCTGGTGGAATCAGCCGTTGAGCTCCCGCGAGGTTCACCAGGCCACCGGAATGGTCATGGCGCAACTGGGCATCGACGCCCGGTCGGCATACGTTCGTCTACAGGGGTTCGCCTTCGGGAATAGCCGACTGGTCAGGGACGTGGCGAGCGACGTCATCAACCGTCGATTGAGATTTAACGCGGGCTCGGGGGACGGATTTTCACCCGGGTCATCCAGCGATCCGAACATGGAGGACAACAATGGATAACTACGAACGGCTCGCTCAGGCTTTCGTCGGATTGGCGGACACCCTTGTCGACGATTACGACGTGATCGAGCTGGCCCAGCAACTCATCGACAGTTCCATGGTCCTGCTGCCCATCGCCGCGGCCGGGATCTTGATCGGCGATGTTCACGGCAATCTTCACGTCCTGGCATCAAGCAGCGAGGAGACGCGGTTACTCGAGTTGCTGCAGTTGGAGGCGGGCCAGGGGCCTTGTCTTCTCGCCTACCGAACAGCGGAGCAGGTCTTGGTGGACGATCTTGACAGCGATCGGCAACGCTGGCCGGCATTCGCGAAACGGGCTGCCGAATATCACTATCGATCGGTCTGTGCCCTGCCATTACGGCTGCGTGAAGAGCGGGTCGGTGCCCTGAATCTGTTCCGCGACGAGCCCGGCGGTTTGGCGGCGGTCGATATCGCCGTTGGACAGGCACTGGCCGACGTCGCGACGATCGGGATTTTGCACCAGCGAGTCCTCACTCGCGCGGAATTGGTCAGCCAGCAACTGCAAATGGCGCTCAACACGCGCGTGATCGTCGAACAGGCCAAAGGCGTGCTCGCCGAGCGTGGCAATATCGACATGGATCAAGCGTTCGCACTGCTGCGGTCCTATGCCCGCAGGTCGCGCCAACGACTCGCCGACGTCGCCCACGACGTGGTGGAGCAAGGCGACACCACCGCGATCCTCAGCGCGAAATGACTTCGCGGTTGCCATTTCGGCTCTTTAGGCATAATCTCAGTCAGATAACGCCTCCCCAGACCCCGGCGGTGTAACGCAAGCGGTTGATCTAAGGCAACACTCCCTGGCCCGGCACTTTTTTTGAATGGCGCTGTCTCCCAATGGTTTTGCCGCGGCAGCCGCAGTCATACACGCATGCGGCCGACGGCGCTCATGCGAGGGAGTTGGGTCGAATTCATGATCGGAAATCAAGCCAAGCCTGCGGAGTGGTTGGGTACGGAGATCGTTCGGCTGAGCAAAAGGCTGGGCCATGGGCCGACGGCGTCTCAATTGGCAGATGAGTTGGGGATGGATCGCGAGGAGATCATCCATGTCCTGCTTGCCGGCAGATCCTACAGCATGGCGTTGACCGGCACGGGCCAGGGCGGGAGTGACGTAGCGTCGTCGGCGATCGCAGCGATTGGCGTGATCGACGAAGACCTGGTCGGGATCGAGAACCGGGAGGCGTTGCGCGCGTCACTTGCCGCGCTTTCCGAACGTGAGCGTGTTGCCATCGTGTTGCGCTTGTTCAAGTCGCAGAGTCAGAGTCAGATTGCGGATCGAATCGGCATCTCGCCGATCCAGGTCTCTCGTTTGCTGGCCACAGCGCTTGAAAAACTCAGGCAGAGTGCGATCAGCCCACCCGTCGCCGTGTGAGCTTGCGCCACACCCACGTCAGCGGAACATCGCGTCCGGTGACGACGTACTCCAGCGTGCTCGGATAGTGCAGGATCTCGCCGACCTCGGCCAACCCGCTGGACCTGCCCACCAGCAGCACCTGATCATCGACCGCCAAAGGGGTGTCCTCGGCGGGCATGAAGTGCGGCTTCCCGTCGCGGATGAGCACCAGGGCAGCCAGCGGTAGCGTCACCTCCCGGTCGTCGGGCTGTCGCATGAGGTCGAACAACGTCAGGGGCTGGCCCCGCCGCAACCAGGCGGCGATAGCCGGTGCATCCTCGGCGGACAGGGTGAAGACGTAGCGCTCCGGGGTGCGCCGGCCGCAGCGCTCCAGCAGATGGTCGCGTACCTGCGCGGACCACCGCTCATCGCGGGTCATGGCGTGCTGGACGAAGCTCCAGAACACCGGGGTGATAACCCGGGCCAACACCTCCCGGGCAACCAGTTCGGTATCGATGTGCACCGAATCGATCTGCAGCGATGTTAGCAGCGACCGCTTGGCGTTGGACTGTTGGCGGACAACGAGGTAGGCATCGGGGTTGGTGTGCCGGACACGTTCGGCCATGGCGAGATTGACCGTGTCATTGCCGGTGCCCGCGACGAATCCCACCCGGCCCGAGACGTCCGGTTCGTCCTCGGCCGGGTCGACGAGCCCGACGCGGACGCCGATACTGGTGAGGTCCTCGACCACGGCATCGATGAACTCGCCCTCGGCGCAGATCACCCACCGTCGCTGGGCCAGATCCGTCCGGACCGGCATCAGTTCTTCCTCGTCGTTGTCCATCAGCCAGCGCAGCAGCTGAAAGCCGATCGGCCGGCGAATGGACTCGGCGAGGTAGTCGCCGAACCGGTCGTCGGCGTTGATCGCCGACGCCGGGGCGAAATGCTCCATCCGGGTCGCGGTGCGCTTGTGGACGCACCGGCCGAGAACGGGCAGGTCCGGTCGCAGCAGCGCCGCCGCCATGACCACCGCCAGGTTGACGTCGTCGTCGCCGCTCAGTGCCAGCACACCCTCGCACTGCGGGTGCCCCAGACCGGCCATGCCCAGTAACGCCGGTGTGGCGGCATCGCCCTTGATCGCCGGGACGTCGAAGGTGAGTTGACCCGACGCCACCGCCCGGATGCGATCGTCGCGATTGTCGATGGCGACGAACCGGCGGTAGTGCTCGTCGAGTTCGGCTCCGACGATCCGGCCGGCGTCCCCGTAACCGGCGACGATGACGAACGGTTCGACCAGCCGGCGGACCTGACGCCGGAACTGCTGAGCGGCAACGGCATCCTGAAACGCCTCGCTCTGGATGAGCGCGAACAACACACCGATGGCGTAGGCCCAGCCGATGACGAGCAGGAAGATCGACATCGACATCCATATCCGCTGCGGAATGCTGAACGGATAGGGCGCCTCGGTGAAACCGACCGTGGTCAACGTGATCGCCATTTGGTAGAACGAGTCAAAGATGCTCAGGCGGTGCGGATTTCCCTGTGGGTCGACGCCCGGCATGAGCATCATTCCCGCGGTGCAGAAGCTGAACGTCGTGGCGACGACGATAAGCGGCATCCGCATCCGCCGCATGATCAGGAAGATCACCTCGGTCGTCGGCACCGCCTCCGGAATGTGGACGGGCCGGACCCGCCCGGCGACCCGCCGTCGGGTCCAGAGATGAACCAGGTTCAGCGGGTTGGTCATCGGCGGGTGAGAGCTAGCGGCGGCGGAAGGTCGCGGTTTCGATCACAAGAAGGGTGACCGACACGAGGTTGGCCAGCAGCGCCCCGCCCGAGAGTGAAACCACGCTCGCCGTGGCGTGCCCGTCGAGCCCGGAGGCCGAAACCTGCGTGGCCCACACCCACATCACCGACGCCGCAGCCAGCTGGAGCAACGCGACCAGACTTGTCGCCAGGTGCACCGCGCCGAGTTGGGTGCTGTCACCGAACTTCAGAATCGTCGTGATCAGCGCGACGATGAGCGCAAGAAACAATTCGTAGGGGTTATGGACTTCCGGGTCGCTGATGTCGCCGAGGAAAAAACCGAAGTTCAACGTTGCTGCCAGCAGCACGAAGAACCCGAAAACCACCTTCTCGAGATTCACACCGGCAGACTAGTCGAGTCAGGGCCGGGGCCCCCGATGTTTGCTCTAGCTCAGTGCTCGTGGTCGTTTCCCGCGGACTGCTCGGTCTGGCCCGGCGGTGCCGGAATCGTCCACGTGGTGGCGGTGGTGGGGGCCGGTGCCGGCGCTTTGGGCGAGACGCTGATGCCGTTCGGCGCGGTGCCCACCGGAACTGTCGCCACCCCCGTCAGCCACGTCGATCGTCGAGAGCCAGCAGAAGGAGATCGACACCATGAACCAGATCCTCAGCTCGCCGTAGGCGTGTTTACTTGGGTGGCATCCGGATGCCGCCGTCGACGCGGACCACTTCGGCGTTCATGTAGGAGTTGGTGATCAGTTCCAGCACCATCGACGCCAGTTCTTCCGGCTTGCCCAGTCGATGCGGGAACAGCACCGACTGGCCCAGCTTGGCCTTGAACGCTTCGGCATGCTCGCCCTCGCCGTAGATCGGGGTGTCGATGAGACCGGGGGCGACGGTGTTGACCCGGATGCCGACGGCCGCGAGGTCGCGGGCCACCGGCAGGGTCATGCCGACGACACCGCCCTTGGACGACGAGTACGCCGCCTGACCGATCTGCCCGTCGAACGCCGCGACGCTGGTCATGTTCACGATCGCGCCGCGCTCACCGGTGGAGGTGGGCTCCAGTCGGCTCATCGCGGTGGCGGCCAGCCGGATGCAGTCGAAGGTTCCGACCAGGTTGATCGCGATGACCTTCTTGTAGGCGTCAAGGTTGTGCGCCGAGGCGAATTCGCCGTCCTTGCCGATGGTGCGCTGCGCCCAGCCGATACCGGCCGAATTCACCAGAGCGCGAAGCGGACCCAGGTCCATCGCGGTGTTGACGGCATCCTCGATCTGCTCGGTCTTGGTGACGTCGACGGTGACGAACGCCCCGCCGATCTCGTGCGCCAATTCCTGTCCGCGATCGGCCTGCAGATCCGCAATCACCACCCGGGCGCCGAGGTCGGCAAGCTGGCGGGCGGTGGCTGCGCCGATACCGGACGCGCCACCGGTGACGATTGCGCTAGCTCCGTTGAGTTCCATGGCGAGGAGTTTACGGACGACCTGTCGTCGCCCGTGCCGACGCCCTACCGGTTGCAGGGCCCGCCGTGGGAGGAGGTTGACATCGTCAACAGCGCGCGTCGGGAGAAATACCAGATTCTCGGCGAGTCCGAATAGCCCGGAATAGCCTCTACAACCGTGGGGTCCTTCCAGGTCGCCGAGGCCGGTATCGCCGAGTTGCGTGCCGCGCTGGAGTCGGGCCGGGCCACCAGCGTGGACCTCGTCGAGGCGTATCTGCGCCGCATCGAGGTCTATGACCGCAGCGGTCCGACGCTGAATTCGGTGGTGGTGCTCAACGATCGGGCCCTCGCTGAAGCGGCTGCCTCGGACCGGCGGCGCTCAGCCGGGGAACTGCTCGGCCCTTTGGACGGTATCCCGTACACCGCCAAGGACAGCTACCTGGCCAAAGGACTCACCGCGGCAGCCGGCTCGCACGCCTTCGCGAACCTGATCGCGCAGAAGGACGCGTTCGCCATCGAGCGACTGCGCGCCGGCGGGGCGATTCTGATCGGGTTGACCAACATGCCGGCGATGGCCAACGGCGGGATGCAGCGCGGCCTGTACGGCCGCGCCGAAAGCCCCTACAACGCCGCCTTTCTCACCTCGGCGTTCGGCTCGGGATCGTCGAACGGGTCGGGGACGGCCACCGCCGCCAGCTTCGCCGCCTTCGGGCTGGCGGAGGAGACCTGGTCCAGCGGCCGGGCGCCGGCCACCAACAACGCGCTGTGCGCGTACACCCCGTCGCGTGGGGTGATCTCGGTCCGCGGGAACTGGCCGCTGGTGCCGACGATGGATGTGGTTGTCCCGCATACCCGCACGATGGCCGACATGGCCGAGGTGCTCGACGTCGTCGTCGCCGACGACCCCGATCCGCGCGGGGATCTGTGGCGGATGCAGCCGTGGATCCGGGTTCCCGCGGCCTCGTCGGTGCGCCCGCCGTCTTACCGGGCGCTGCTGCCGCCCGACGCGGCGGCTGCCCGTAAGGTGCTGGCCGGCAAGCGCTTCGGCGTGCCGCGGATGTATGTCAATGCCGATCCGGAGGCCGGCGTGGGCGAGGGCCTGGGCATCGGTGGGTCCACCGGTCAGCGCATCGACACCCGGCAATCCGTCATCGACCTGTTCCAGGCGGCGGGGGCGGATCTGATCGCGGCCGGAGCCGACATCGTCCTGGTGGACTTCCCGGTGGTGTCCAACTACGAGCACGACCGGCCCGGGACTCCGTCGGTCAAAACCCGCGGGCTGGTGAGCCCGGAGTTCCTGCACCGCGAGATCCTCGACCTGTCGGCGTGGGCCTGGGACGACTTCCTGCGTGCCAACGGCGATCCGGCGATACCGAGCCTCGCCCAGGTCGACGGCAGCCAGATCTGGGTAGATCCGCCCGGCGCCCTACCCGGCCGCACGCAGGGATTCGACGACGACATCAACAGCTACCCGGCGTTCATCCGCGAACACCCCATCGCATCGTTCCTCGACATCCCGCACATCGAGGAGGGGCTGCGCGGCCTGGAGCAGACCCGCAAGACCGACCTCTCGGCGTGGATGCACCGGCGCGGTCTGGACGCGGTGATTTTCCCGGCCGTCGCTGATGTGGGCCCGGCCGACATGGACGTCAATCCGGTCTCCGCCGACCTTGGCTGGCGCAACGGGGTGTGGGTGGCCAACGGCAACCTGGTGCCCCGGCATCTGGGCATCCCCACGCTGACCGTGCCGATGGGCATCATGGCCGACACCGGGATGCCCGTCGGGCTGACCTTCGCCGGCCACTGCTACGACGACACCCGACTGCTGTCGTTCGCCGCGGCATTCGAGACCACAGGCTCACGTCGCACCCCGCCGCCGCACACCCCGGCCCTATGATCGCCGACATGGACACCCGGATGCCGGCCGAATGGGCGCCCCAGGAACGTATTTGGATGGCCTTTCCCAGCGCCGGCTACTCACTCGGAGACACCGAGCAGGCGCGGCACGAAGCGCGGTCCACCTGGGCGGCGGTGGCGCACGCCGTCGCCGAGTTCGAACCCGTCACCATGGTCGTCGATCCGGGCGAACGGACCGCCGCCACCCGGTACCTCTCGGCGGGCATCGACGTCATCGAGGCGCCGCTCAACGACGCCTGGATGCGCGACATCGGTCCGACATTCGTCCACGCTGCCGACGGTTCGGTGGCCGCGGTGGACTGGGTGTTTAACGGCTGGGGCGCGCAGGACTGGGCGCAGTGGGACCGCGACGCCACGATCGGCCGACTGGTGGCCGACGCGGCCGGCGTGCCGTTGATCGCCTCGACCCTGGTCAACGAGGGCGGCGGCATCCACGTCGACGGCGAGGGCACCGTGCTGCTCACCGACACCGTCCAACTCGACCCCGGCCGCAATCCCGTGCTGAGCCGCCAGGACGTCGAAGCCGAGCTGGCGCGCACGATCGGCACGACCCACGCCGTGTGGCTTCCCTGCGGCCTGACAAGGGATTCCGAACGCTTCGGCACCCGCGGCCATATCGATATTGTCGCCACCATCGCCGCGCCGGGTCGGGTGCTGCTGCACACCCAGCGCGATGCGTCCCACCCGGACTACCAGGTGAGCCGCACGTTGCGCGCGGCGCTGGAGGCCAGCCACGACGCCGCTGGGCGGTCCTGGGAGATCGTCGAAATGCCCGCTCCGTCAACGCTGACCGACGACGAGGGCTACGTCGACTACAGCTATATCAACCACCTCGTGGTCAACGGCGGCGTGATCGCCTGCTCCTTCGGTGACGCGCACGACCGCGACGCCGTGGCGATCCTGGCCGAGCAGTACCCGGGCCGCCGGGTGGTCAGCGTCGATGCGCGGCCGCTGTTCGCCCGCGGCGGGGGAATTCACTGCATCACCCAGCAGCAGCCGGCGCCGGTGCCCGGCTAACAGGCTCGCACGTCACAGGTCAACCCGATCCGGCTCCGGCGCTCTGTTCGGCCGAACAGAGCGCCGAGAGGCGCGAATGTAGGTCAGCGGCCTTGCCGCCCGCCTAGAATTCGACCAGGAGCAGGGGTGAGGGGGCCGATTCGCCATGAGCTGGCAGGTCCTGCAGCCCTTCCTGGTCGCCCTGGCGATCGGGTTGCTGCTGGGATTCGAACGCGAGCGCAGCCACAACCGCACCCTGCCGGCCGGTTCCCGCTCGTTCGCGCTGATATCGCTGCTGGGCGCGGTGGCCGCGACCTTCAGCTCGTGGGCGGTGATCGCCGGCCTGCTCGGCATCGCCGCGCTGATGGCGCTGGCCTACTTCCGCACCAACGAGGAAGACCCCGGCACGACGACGGAGATCGCTACCCTCATCGCCTATCTGCTTGGCGCGCTGGCCTATTCGCAGCCGGGGGTGGCGGTCGCGCTTGCCGTGGTGGTCGCGGGGCTGCTGGTGTCCAAGGATCGCATTCACCGGTTCGCCCGAGACATCGTCACCGAAGTCGAACTGGAAGACGCCATCAAGTTTTTCGTGGTGGCCTTCGTGGTGCTGCCACTGCTGCCCGACAAGGGCATGGGCCCCTACGGCGTACTCAATCCGGCCAAGGTGTGGCTGCTGGTGGTCCTGCTGACCGGCATCGGATGGGCGGGTTACGTCGGCGTCCGGGCGCTGGGCGCCCAGCGCGGACTGCTGCTCACCGGACTGGCCGGCGGGTTCGTCTCGGCCAGCGCCACCACCGCCTCGATGGGCCGGCTCAGCCGTACCGCGGGCGTGCGGGCACCGCTCGCCAGTGCGCTGGCCGCAAGCCTGGCGACGTTCGCGCAGTTGATCCTCGTCATCGGCTACGTCGACCCACAGGTGCTGCGCCGGCTCTGGCCGCCGGTGCTGGCCGGCGCAGTAGTACTCACGGCGGTGGCGATGTACGTCTACCGGGGCGCCGGCCGCGAGGCTCACGACGACGCGGCCACCGTGCCGGGCGAGCGGCCCTTCGCCCTGCGGCCGGCTCTGATCCTGGCCACTGTCCTGGTGTTCGCCCTGATGCTCGGACGATGGGGAGCGGACGTGCTCGGTCCCCAGGGGGCTGTGCTGGCGGCATTCGGGGCCGGTCTCGCCGACGCGCACGCCGGTTCGGTCGCTGTTGCCACGCTTTCCGCGAAGGGAGACATCACCGTCGGAGTCGCACTGGCCGCGATCTCGGCCGCGTTGGCGTCGAACACGATCGTCAAGATCGTGCTGGCCTTCACCTCCGGTGGCCGCCGGTTCGGGCTCTTGTTCGCCGCCGCGATTGCCGGACCCGCCGTGGTGTTCGCCGCAGCCATGACGCTCGTCGCGACGCTGGGTTGATCCGCATGACCAACCTCGCCTCCGAATGCGAGAATCGGTCATGGCGGAGAGTCCGAAGACCCACGTCGAAGCCCTGATCGTCGGCGCCGGGTTCTCCGGTATCGGCACCGCCATCAAACTCGACCGAGCCGGGCTGGGCGACTACCTGATCGTCGAGGCGGGAAGCGGCGCCGGAGGCACGTGGTACTGGAACACCTATCCCGGCATCGCCGTGGACATCCCGTCGTTTTCCTACCAGTTCTCCTTCGAGCAGAGCCCGAACTGGTCGCGCACCTACGCCCCGGGCCGGGAACTGCGTGCCTACGCCGAACACTGCGTGGCGAAGTACGGCCTCGCGCAGCGGATCCGGTTCAACACCACGGTGCGCGCGGCCCGCTTCGACGACAACGACAACCTCTGGCGGGTGGACACCGACGGCGGTGACATCACCGCCCGCTATCTGATCAACGCCAGCGGAGTGCTGACGGTGCCGAATCTCCCGGACATCGACGGCGTCGACTCGTTCGGCGGAATCACCATGCACACCGCACGCTGGGACCACGGCCACGATCTCACCGGCAAGCGGGTGGGGATCATCGGCACCGGCGCCTCCGCGGTCCAGGTGATTCCCGAGATCGCCGGGAGGGTCGAGCACCTCACCGTCTTTCAGCGCACCCCGATCTGGTGTTTCCCCAAATTCGATGTGCCGCTGCCCAAGCCGGTTCGCCTGGCCATGCGGATTCCCGGCGGCCGTGCCGTCCAGCGGCTCCTCAGCCAGGCCTTCGTCGAAGTCACCTTCCCGCTGGCCGCCAACTACTTCACCCTCAACCCGTTCGCCGATCGGATGCCCGAGATCGGGAAAGCCCTCCTGCGCAAGCAGGTTCACGACCCACAGGTGCGTGACAAGCTCACTCCGCGCTACGCCGTCGGATGCAAGCGGCCCAGCTTCCACAACAGCTATCTGTCCACCTTCAACCGCGACAACGTCGAACTGGTCACCGAACCGATCGAGAGGATCACCGGCTCGGGCGTAGCCACCGGCCACGTCAACGGGGCCGGCCGCCTCCATGACATCGACGTCCTGATCCTGGCCACCGGATTCAAAGTCATGGACGCCGACAGCAGCCCCACCTTTCCGGTGATCCGCCCGGACGGAACCACGTTGCGGCAGTTCTGGGAAGACAATCGCCTGCAGGCCTACGAGGGCGTGAGCATTCCCGGCTTCCCGAACCTGTTCACCGTCTTCGGGCCGTACGGGTATGTCGGTTCGTCGTACTTCGCACTGATCGAAGCCCAGACCCATCACATCGTGCGCTGCCTCACGGCCGCGCGGCGCCAGGCGGCCACGCGTATCGAGGTCCGCCGGGAAGCCAACGACCGATTCTTCGCCACCATGTTGCGCAAGCGGCGCCGGCAGATCTTCTGGCAGGACACCTGCCACCTGGCCAACTCCTACTATTTCGACAAGAACGGCGACGTTCCGCTGCGCCCGTCCAGCACCGTGGAGGCCTACTGGCATAGCCGGCGCTTTCCGCTGGCGGACTACCAGTTCAGCGCCCGCTAGTTCATAATTCGGCGTCTCGCCGTGGTGGCGGCGACGCGTAGTCATGGTCCTGATCGATGCCGGACGGCAGGTGGTCGGGCGGCTCGATGCGCAGCCTGTGCGCCACCGGGACATCGGTGGAGGAGTGCACGATGATCGACAGCGCGATCGTCACGGCGATCAGGTCGAAAAGTTTCTCCCCGTTGGGAATACCCGCCTGCAGCACCAGCAGCCCATAGACCACCGACGCGAATCCCTTAGGCCCGAACCAGGCCGCGGTGAGTTTCTCCGCGCGCGGCATCCCGGTTTTCACCAGCGACAGCAGCATGGACGCCGGCCGCACCACCACGATCGCCAGCACCGCCAGCAGCCAGCCCTGCCAACCCAGGTGCGACAGCCGGTCCGGGGTGATGAGCGCACCGAACAGCAGTAGGGCGGCGAACTTGGTCAGCTCGGAGAGCAGGTCGCCGAGTGGCTCGAAGGACTCGGCGGCCACATGGTCGAGGGTGGCCAGTGCCGAACCCGCCGCGAAGGCCGCCAGGTACGGATTGGCATGGGTGAGATGGCTGATCGCGTAGACCGCGATCGCGATCGCCACCGGACCCAGCGGCTGCAGTCGAGGTTCGGCGGTGAGGATGTTGCTGCGCCAGGCCAGTGCCACCAGCGCAGCCACGCCCACTCCGATCGCCAGGCCGAGCACCAGTTCGAGCAGCACCACGCCCACGTGCGACTCCTCGTGCTGGGCCAGGGCCAGGAAGATCAGCACGAACGGCAGCGCCAGACCGTCGTTGAGGCCGGACTCGACATTGAGCAGCCTGCGCAACCGAAGTGGAATGTCGGAGCGACTCACCAGCGCCGAGGCGAACACCGGGTCGGTGGGAGACAGGATCGCGCCGAGCAGGAACGCAATCGGCCAGTCCAGACCCACCAGGTAGTGCGCCGGCACGGCGATGCCGATCATCGCCAGCGGCATGCCGAGCCCGAGTGCCCGCCCCGACAGCCGCCACCCCTCCCGAAGCGCCGGGACATTGGCCCGCTGACCGTCGGTGAACAACACCGTGAACAAGGCGATGTCGGCCAGCACCGCGACGATGTTGTCCTCGGCGCTCACGTTGACCACACCGAAGCCACCCGGGCCGAGCAGCGCGCCGGCCACCAGGAACAGCAGCGCCGTCGACAGCACTGTGCGTGCCGCCAGGCCCGACAGCGACACACTGATCAGCAACACCAGCCCATACGCCAGGACGAGCACCACGGGGGCAATCCTGCCCGCTGGGCGCCCGCTGTCGGCGCGGTTCGCGGTAAACAACGCATTTCTGGGAGAATCGCTCACCATGCGAGCGTTCGTCCTGGGCCTTACCGGAGCCTCAGTCGGAGCCGCCGCCGCCCTAGCCACGTCGGCCACGGCGGCGGCGGATGTGCAGATGCTCTCGCCCTGGGATGTGGCGAACCCGGCGGTGGGGAATCTGGATCCGCGGCTGCTCGGCGCGGTGCAGCAGGCCGCCACCGCGGCGGCGGCCGAAGGCGTAACGATGACGATCACCTCGGGGTGGCGGTCGCCGGAGTTTCAGCAGCAGCTGCTCGACGACGCCGTGATGACCTACGGAAGCATGGCCGCGGCGCGTCAGTACGTCCAGACCCCGGAGCGTTCCCACCACGTCCTCGGGCGGGCCGTCGACGTGGGCGGGATGGCGGCCGACCAATGGCTGATCGCCAACGGTGCCCGGTTCGGGCTGTGCCAGATCTACGCCAATGAACTGTGGCACTTCGAGTTGGCCACCGACGCGGCCGGGGTCTGCCCGCCGCTGCAGGCAAGTGCCGCCGGATGAACCCGTGAACCGCGCACCGGAGTTCGTCGACTTCCACTTCGACGTCATGTGCCCGTACGCCTACCAGACGTCGCGCTGGATCCGTGAGGTCCGCGATCGCACTGGCCTGCAAGTCAATTGGCGGTTCTTCAGCCTTGAAGAGATCAATCGCCAGGAGGGCAAGAAGCACCCCTGGCAGCGGGACTGGTCCTACGGCTGGTCGATGATGCGCATCGGCGCGCTGCTGCGCCGCCGGTCGATGGCAGACCTGGATGCCTGGTACGAGCGGGCGGCCCGGGCGTTGCACGTCGAGGGGCACAAACCGCACGAGAAGGCCGTCGCACGACATCTGCTGGGCGAGTTGGGCTTCGACCCGGCTCTGGTGGACGAGGCCATCGCCGACCCGACTACGGGGGATGAGGTGCTCGCCGACCACCGACGGGTGGTGGATGCCGGCGGCTACGGAGTGCCGACGCTGTTCTTCCCCGACGGGCAGTGTCTGTTCGGCCCGGTGCTTATCGACCCGCCTATCGGGGACGCCGCCGTCCGGCTCTGGGACGCGGTGACGGCGTGGACGGAGTTCCCGCACCTTTACGAGCTGCAGCGGCCCAAGACCGACGCCGACGACCGGGCGATCACCGAAACGTTCCGGCCCTATCTGCAAGCGCGCGATTGGGTGTCGATCAACCGCGGGGAAGTGATCGATTTCGACGCCTTCAAGCAGTGAGCGGGCGACTTCTCGAGTTCTGGGGCATTCAACTCAGAAGCAGACGGCGCGCCACTCGCCGTAGCGCCGGATTCGGGCTGTGGTGCCCTCGAAACCGGCCTCGGTCGCGGCGGTGACGAACGGGCTGCGCGCGAACGCCACCGCCACCCCGGTGGACAGCTCCAGGCCGGGGGCCGCCTGGGAAGCCACCGCGGCGTTGAGATAGGCCGTGCGGCCCGTCTCGGTGAACAGCAGGCCGGCGAAGCCCGCGCCCTGGACGCGACGCGCGACATCGCCGGTCCGGCTCAGCGGTTGGGGCATGGCCATCGCGTCGACGTGCACATTGCCAAGTTACGCCGGTCGGCAGTTCGATTTCCCAACGCGAAACCGTTGGTTCTGGCAAACTTCGGCCGTACCCGAGCAGGAGACGCGTGTGACGACCCATACCGAAAAGCTGCCGATCCATACCGAAAAGCTACCGCTGTTAAGCGGTAAGGATCGCGTGATGATCGCCCTCACGGCGATCTCGGCGGTGGTCGCGGGCGTTCTGAACTACGCCAACGCCAACGAACTGCTGTCTTTCGTCGCCTCCGCGATTGCCCTGGCCACGCTGGCGTCGCTGGTGGGCAGGTCCGTCGAGGCGCTCGGCGATCGGCTGGGGCCCAGTGCCACCGGAATCCTGCAGTCGGCTCTGGGAAATCTGCCCGAACTCTTCGTCATCCTCTTCGCCCTCAAGGCCGGCCTGTTCGAGGTGGTCAAAGCCACCCTCGTCGGCTCGATCCTGGCGAACGTGCTGCTGGTTCTCGGCTTGGCGTTCGTGGTCGGCGGCGTCAAGCATGGCCGGCAGCGTTTCGCCGCCGAAGCCGGTAAGGCCCTCGGTCTCATGCTGACCCTGGCGGTGTTCATCCTGGCCGTGCCGTCGTTGACCGCCGCCCTGCACACCCCCGCTGAGTCCCATGAGCGAGCGGTGTCCATCGTGGTCTCGTTCGTGATGCTTGGACTGTTCGCGCTGTCGTTGATCGCGACGCTGACGCGTGGCAAGTCCGGCCATGAGCCGCATGAGGGACATTCGGCAGAGGGCTCGTCGCCGATTGCGGCGAGCCCCGATTCGGCCAAGGCCGCGAGCACTGCCGTTAAGCACGGCGAGTGGCCACTGGCCATGGCGATCGGCATGCTGGCCATCACCGGCCTGGGCGCTGCCTTCGTCTCGGAGTGGTTCGTCGCCGCGCTTGAGCCCGCGATGGAATCCGTCGGCATCAACGAGGTGTTCGCCGGTCTGGTGATCGTCGCCATCGCCGGCAACGCGGTGGAGAATGTGGTGGGTATCCAGCTGGCGGCAAAGAACCAGATGGACTACGGCGTCCAGGTGATTCTGCAGTCGCCGGTACAGGTGGCGCTGACCGTCGCTCCGATCGTCTGCCTGGCGGCCGGGTTCCTCGGCCAGCCCGGCTTCGACCTGGTGCTTTCGCCACTGCTGCTGGCCGCGATGATGATGTCTGCGCTGGTCGCGGTGCTGGTCACCTTCGATGGTGAGTCGAACTGGTTCGAAGGCGCGGTGCTGATAGCGCTCTACATCGCGATAGCAACCGCGTTCTGGTGGGGTTAGGCGGCGCTTCGGCCGTAGTTGTCCCGAAAACGCAAAAGACGGCACCACCGAATGGCTACCGCCACCCCAACTACCGATCCCCGCCGGCACCAACACCTACCACCACCGGAGAACGCGTGATCCCTGACGACGTGATCCCCGACGATTGGGACCTCGCCGCGGAGTAGCCAACGCTGACGGTGCCGCGGGGTAACCTCGGCCCCGGAGGCGGGGACTGTGAGACGAATCGGACGGGCGATGGCTGCAGCCGTCTGCTCAGCGCTGCTGCTCGCGCCGGTATCCGCCGCCGACCAGAACACCCTTGCCACCCTCGACTCGCTGCCGATCAAGGGTCGCGCACCCAAGACCGGTTACGAGCGCAGCCTTTTCGGCGACGCCTGGACCGACGATGTCACCGTCGCCGACGGGCACAACGGCTGCGACACCCGCAACGACATCCTGCGCCGCGATCTGGTGGAGGTCGTTTTCAAGCCTGGCTCCAATGGATGCGCGGTGCTCAGCGGAATCCTCAACGACCCCTACACCGCAACGAGCATCGAATTCCGCAGGGGCCCCGGCAGTTCCGCTGAAGTACAGATCGACCATATTGTCGCCTTGTCCGACGCCTGGCAGACCGGCGCCCAGGAGTGGGACGAGATGACCCGGCGCAACTTCGCCAATGACCCGCGCAACCTGCAGGCCACCCTCGGCTGGGTGAACCAGCAGAAGGGTGACGGTGACGCCGCCACGTGGCTGCCACCCAACGCCGGCTACCGGTGCGTGTTCGTCACCCGCATCGTCGACGTCAAAGCCGCCTACCGGCTGTGGGTGACGCCGGCCGAACACGACGCCCTTGCCCGGGTGCTCGCCGGCTGTTAGACCGGAGTGACCTGCAGCGCGCTCAGGTCGGTCTTCATCAGCACGACGTTGTAGTTGCTCCAGATCGACATGTTCCAGTACAGATTGCTGTCATCGGGTTCGCCACTGGAATCGGTGAGTTGGCCGGTTCCCGACAGCGGGTGGACCATCGGCGCGTACAGGCCCGGGTACTGGACCGACGTGGCGATGGTGATCGGGTCCGACCACGGCCCCTCCGGGCTGTCGGCGGTACGCAGGATGACGTTGTTGGCGCCGTTGCCGTAGAGCACCACGTACTTGTCGAGGTAATCGTTGTACTGCACGCTCATCTCGCTGACGTTGCCGCCGGTCTTGGCGCCGGTGAACCCCGCCATGTAGCCGCCGAGGAAGTTGGGGTTGTTGGCCAGGTCGATGGCCCAGCCGAATAGACCGGGTGAGTTGGGGGAGTCGCCGATGACTGCCTCGGCGCGGGACTGGTCACCGACCCACCTGTTGCCGTTCCAGTACTCGTATTTGCGCAGATTGGTCAGCTCGCCCTCTGGGACGCGCGACAGGTAGGCCGATCCGGCGCGGCCGGCCGGGGTGCCGAAGGCGTAGACGTAACGAGGCTCGCCAGCGACGATTTTGCTCTCCGGTTGCAGGACGTAGGCCATTTGTTGGAAATTCTGGTCACCGGCGCTGTACGCCTTCTGCGCGCGGAACACGCCCGCCGGACGGATGGTGGACCGTTGCAGCACCCACTTGCCGGTCGCCTCGTCGTACTTCGACACCGCCGAATAGTTGGTGGTCCAGCGACCGGGTGTGTCCCACGATTTCACCGACATGTAGTTGACGAAGTTGTCGCCGTTGGCGTAGATCGCTGATGTCGGGATGTTGGTGACCTCGGAACCGATGAAGTACACCTCGCCGCGGGCGGCCGGGATGAACTGGTAGGCCGGGCCCGTGCGAATCAGGCTCAGCCCGTCGCTGAGATTGGTGTCGTCGCTGAGCAGCAGCACGTTGGAGCGCCAGTCGCCGGTCATGTTGGGCGCCGAGAACGTGTCGCCGAACGCCAGCTGGGTCTTGCCGTTGACCCCGTTGAACCACATGATGCCCAGGTCGGTGCCGTAGACGTTGGCCCACTGGGTGTTATTGGTCTGGGGCCAGCTCAATCCCGGGAAGGCGGTGTTGCGCTGCCCGGTAACCCAACCGACCGGGGTCGACGCCAGGGTGGTCGGGGTGGTCACCAGCGCGGTGGTGGTGGCGCTGGGCGCTGCGCTGATCGCGGCGGCGGTGCGCACACCGGCGCGGCCGAGATCACGGCGGGTCCAGCCCAGCAGCGCCCACAGCGCCGGCGAGTCCAGCGGGACACCGGGAGTGGTGCTGCCGGCCAGCGGAGCCAGGCCCACCGCCGACAGCAGGCGGTTCGCCAGGGTCTGCACGGCGACCGCCGGCGCGGTGACCGGAATCGACGGCACGGTGACCACCAGAGCCGGCAGGGTGACCGGCACGGCCTGCGCGGGCACCGACGTCAGCACCGAGGTGACCACGGCAGGCAGGGTCGCGACCGCCGCGACCGGCCGCGGGACAGCAACCGCCGCCGCGGCAGGGGACACCTCGACCACGGGGGATGACTGCGAAACCGCTTGCGGTTGAGGTGAATTCACCGGGGCTGCGGCGGCGGCGGCCGGCTCGGGTGAGCGGGGCGGCCCGTCGTTCCTGACGCCGACCGCGGGCGGTTCGGCGATGTCGGCGACCGGTGCGCTGCGCGGTGCGGTGTCGATCGGCGCGGGAAGGCTGTCCACGGCCGCAGGTTCGACGCCGGCATCGGCAATGCTGGGCTGGCCGCGCCGCGCCGGTGAGGGGCCTCGGCTGCTCCGACGGGTCGGCCCCGCGGACGCCGAATCCTGTCCCGTTGACGCCTGGCTCGCCGAGCCGGTGTCGGTGTCAGAGGTATCCGCCCATGCCACACCGGTTCCGGTTGCCATGGCTGCGCCGATACCCAACGCGACGGCCAAGGCGCCGAGCCGGCCGACGTGAGCGGCGGCGCCCCCCGAAGAACGCTGACCAGAATTCATCGACACACTCCTGTATCTGACCGCGGGTCGTATCGCTGGCAAAGATGATCCGGGGCGGCCCGGTGACGGGCACCCCGCACTGTACTCACTGGAGCTAGACAAATTCCAGAGGCGCGGCGACGACGGGACGGCGCTCGCTCAGTGTCCGGCAAGGAGTTCCGCCATCTTGGCGATCACGCCCTGCAATGCCGTGAACGGCCGGATCATCACCTTCACCGAGGTGATCTCGCCCTCGTCGTTCCAGTGGATCATGTCGATGCCCTCGACCGAGAGGCCGTCGATCACGGCGGCGAACTCCAGTACTGCCGACTTCTCGGCGAACCACATGTTGACGTAGTGAAATCCGGTGCCGGAGAACATGTGTTCAGCCGCCCGCAGGTACGCCGCGGCCAGGGCGCGTCCGCGCTGCGGGCTGAACACCGCGGGGGAGTAGAACACCGCGTCCTCGGCGAGCATCTCGTCGAGTTCGCTGCCCAATTTCTCGCCTCGCTGGCGCTCGGCTTCGGCGGTTTCGCCGTTCTCGATGACCCGCAGCCAGCGCTCGATGACGGGCGGAACGGCACTCACCGGGTTCACCAGGACCACAGCGACATGTCGCCGGGCGGGTAACTCATGCAGATGTCGGTGGTGTTGGCGGCCACGCCTTTGTTGTTGAACCACAGCTTGGCGTGGTTGGGCCACTGGAACGCCAGCGGGTCGGAGAAGAAGCTGGTGGCCAGCACCTCCGACCACGCCCGCCGGTCGGCCGG
>NZ_JBIIOV010000108.1:0-11990 GCF_044342925.1 Mycobacterium sp.
CATGGATGTAGTCCCGCGCCGCGCGCTGAACATCGGCTGGCTTGTTGTTGTAGTCGATCATGTAGCGCTCGTAGTAGACCGGCTCGACGTCGCGAGCCGCGGCCATGATCTGTTCGGCGTCGCAGGTGGTGAACAGCATCCGGCGCGGGATCGGGTAGTCGTCGGTGGCGTCGGCGGATGCGGTGGGCGAGGCCAGCAGGGCGGCGGACGCCAGGACCGCCAGCCCGGTAAGAATCCGCATACCCGCCATCATGAGCCTCCTCGGCCGGTGAGTGCCATTTCGTCGTTCGTTGCCGGCCGGTCCGGGGACGGCCACGGCACGGGCACCGGCCGCTGGCGTACCACCTGCGGCCACCAGAACCAGCGCCCCAGCAGCGCGGCGATGGACGGTGTCATGAACGACCGGATGACCAGGGTGTCGAACAGCAGGCCCAGCGCGATGGTGCTGCCGATTTGTCCGGCCACTCGCAGTTCGCTGACCAGCATGGAGGCCATCGTGAAGGCGAACACCAGACCGGCGGAGGTCACCACGGCGCCGGTGCCGGCCATCGAGCGGATGATGCCGGTGTTGATGCCGGCGTGGATCTCTTCTTTGAACCGCGACACCAGCAGCAGGTTGTAGTCCGAGCCGACGGCCAACAGGATGATGACCGACATCGCCAGCACCATCCAGTGCAGGGGTTGCCCGACGATGTGCTGCCAGATGAGCACCGACAGGCCGAAGGATGTGCCGAGCGAGAGGGCGACGGTGCCCACGATCACCGCTGCGGCCACCACGCTTCGAGTCAGGATCAGCATGATGATGAAAATCAGGCACAGCGAGGACAGTCCCGCGATCAGCAAGTCGAAGTTGGCGCCTTGCTGCATGTCCTTGTACGCCGACGCGGTGCCGCCCAGATACACCTTGGAACCCTCCAGTGGGGTTCCCTTGATCGACTCGAACGCGGTGTTCTTGATCTTGTCGACCAGCGCGAGCCCCTCCGGGGTGGCGGGGTCGTTTTCGTGAGAGATGATGAACCGCACCGACTTTCCGTCCGGTGAGATGAACATCTTCATGCCCCGCTTGAACTCTTCGTTCTCGAAGACCTCCGGCGGCAGGTAGAAGGAGTCGTCGTTCTTGGAGGCGTCGAACGCCTTGCCCATGGCATTGGCGTTGTCCTGCATGGCCGCCATCTGATCCTGCAGGCCGCCCATCGTGGACTGCATCGTCAACATGGTGGTCCGCATGGTCTTCATGTTCTCGATCATCGGCGGCATGATCGTCAGCATCTGCGGCATCAGCTTGTCGAGCTTGTCCATGTCGACCACCATCGCGCCGAGGTCGTCACTGAGCTTGTCGACGCCGTCGAGGGTGTCGAACACCGACCGCATCGCCCAGCAGACCGGGATGTCGAAACAGTGCGGCTCCCAGTAGAAGTAGTTGCGGATCGGCCGGAAGAAGTCGTCGAAGTTGGCGATGTGGTCTCGCAATTCCATGGTGGTGGCCACCATTTCCTTGGTCTTGCCGACCATGTCGTGGGTGACGCCGGTGAGCTGCTGCATCAGCCCGTACATGCGTTCCATGGTGTCGACGGTCACCTGCATCTCGTCGCCCATCTTCAGCATGTCCTTCATGCGGTCCTGCATGTAGGACATGTTCAGCTGCTGGGTGGCGCCGGACATGCTGATGATGAACGGAATCGAGGTGTGCTCGATGGGGGTGCCCTGCGGCCGGGTGATGGCCTGCACCCGGCCGACGCCGGGGACGCGGAAGATGTTCTTGGCCACCTTGTCGATCACCAGCATGTCCGCGGGATTGCGCAGATCCTGGTCGGTCTCGATCATCAGCATCTCGGGGTTCATCCGGGCCTGCGGGAAGTGCCGGTCGGCGGCGGCGAATCCCTGGTTGGCCGGAAGATCGGGCGGCATGTACTCGCGGTCGTTGTAGTTGTTGACGAAGGACGGCAGCGCCAGCAGTCCCACCATCGACAGTGCAATGGACGCGACCAGGATGGGGCCCGGCCAGCGGACGACGGCCGTCCCGATCCGCCGCCAGCCCGCGGTCTTCATCTTCCGCTTGGGGTCGAACAGGCCGAAGTGGCTGCCGATGGTCAGGATCGCCGGGGCCATGGTCAACGCGGCCACCACGGCGACCAGCATGCCGATCGCCAGCGGGACACCGAGGCTCTGGAAATACGGCAGCCGGGTGAAGTGCAGGCAGAACGTCGCGCCGGCGATGGTCAGGCCGGAGCCCAGAATCACGTGCGCGGTGCCGTGATACATGGTGTAGAAAGCGGTTTCGCGATCTTCGCCGTCCAGTCGCGCTTCGTGGTAGCGGCCCATGATGAAAATGACGTAGTCGGTGGCCGCCGCGATCCCCATCGTCGTCAGCAGGTTGACCGCGAACGTCGACAGCCCGATCAGGTCGTGGTAGCCGAGCAGCGCGACGATGCCGCGGGCGGCGGCCACCTGAACGCCGACCATCATCAGCACCAGCACCACGGTGACGATGGACCGGTACACCAGCAGCAGCATCACCAGAATGACGACGAGGGTGACGGCGGTGATCTTGTGCACGCCTCGATCGCCGGCAAGCTGCTGATCGGCCATCATGGCGCCGGGGCCGGTGACGAAGACCTGGAGCCCGGGCGGCGGGTTGGACTGGGCGACGATGTCGCGCACCGTCTGCACCGATTCGTTGGCCAGGGTCTCGCCCTGATTGCCGGCCAGGTAGATCTGGACGTAAGCGGCCTTGCCGTCGGCGCTCTGTGCGCCGGTCGCGGTCAGCGGGTCGCCCCAGAAATCCTGGACGTTCTGGACGTGTTTGGTGTCGGCCCGCAGCGTGGCGATCAGACCGTCGTAGTAGTCGTGGGCCTCGTCGCCGAGCGGTACGTCGCTCTCCAGGACGATCATCGCCGAGCTGTCGGAATCGAACTCCTGGAAGTTCTGCCCGATCCGTTTCATCGCCTGCAGCGACGGTGCGTCGGTGGGCGCCAGGGACACCGAGTGCATCTGCCCGACCACTTCGAGCTGCGGGATCTTGACGTTGAGCACCACGACCAGCGCCAGCCAGAACAGCAGGATGGGCACGGAGAACAGCCGCACGAAACGCGGAATCGCCGGATGCGCCCCGAGGTGGCGGTTGGCGGCGTTGTTCCCGCCGACCGGGATGATGACGTACGGCGGCGCGCTCTTGCGTCTCCGCAGCTTCACCATGGGATTCCCCGCCACCGTCGAGCTAACACCGAGTGAAGAGATTAGCTCATGTAACAGTTCGGCTTACAATTCGAAACCATGACCACTGTGGGACGCGCCCTGGCCGTGGCGGCGACCGCTGTGGCCGTGATCGCCGGGGCGGCACCGGCGCACGCCGATCCAGACATCGACTTCGCCAACCAGTTGCACGGGTTCGGCATCTACGGCCAGCGTGACTACAACGCCTGGCTGGGCAAGATCACCTGCAAGCGGATGGCCCGGGGAGTGGACGGCGACGCCCACGCCTCGATGGCGTTCATCACCAAGAACCTCGCCCGCGGCACCACCCAGGAGCAGGTGGCCCAGTTCCTCGGCGCGGCGGTGGGCACGTACTGCCCGGATATGGCCGGGGTCCTGCGCGGCGCCGCCGAGGGCTGACGGGCCCGCGAGCCGGCCAATTTCCCGTTATCGATGGCGTACACGGCACCGTGAACGGCCGCGGCTTCGTCGCTGGCCAGGAACGCGATGACGCTGGCCACATCCTGCGGCTTCCATCAGTCCGCGCGGTGCGGCGATGCGCATGATCAGTGTGTAATCCGCGTTGTCCGGACGGATTCGAACACCGCGGCCATCCGCCCGGTGTCGCGAGCGACGCCGAAGACCGTCGCGCCGCGTTCGGCGAACAGTTGCGCGACCGCCGCCCCCAGACCCGACGAAACCCCTGTGACCAGGGCGATCTTGCCGCTCAGCTGTGCTATGTGCCGACCCTTTCGCCGTGCGCCGAACATTACGCGTGAGTGACCATGGGGGGCCTCGGCAGGCGCCGAACCGTTGCGTCGACTTCAATAGGTCATCAGGTGGGAGAAGTGGGTCACGGGGAACAGGAGTTTTCATTGCGTGCGGTTGACGCCACGTCGCCAGGCGGCGGTGGAACTAACTCGACGGGCCTGGCGGTTAGTGCGCCCGGACCGGAGTTCGAGATATGGCGAAGTGGTGTCCGGCGCAATGCGCTTGCTTCCGTGGCGGACTTCGTCGACACCCGGTGCCTGCCGCAGTTGCGGCGCACCGGGGTCGACATCGCCGGCGACGTGCTGGTCGAGTTCCTCGACGGCGGCAAGTGTCTGCGCTCGACGTTCATGTACCTGGGCTGGTTGTGCGGGGCGGTATCCGACCCCGACACCAATGCCGCGGCGTTGCGGGCGGCGTCCGGTCTTGACCTCCTGCACGCATTCGCGCTGCTGCAGGACGATGTCATGGACGACTCCCCGCTGCGCCGGGGCCGCCCGGCTGCACACATGCAGTTCGCGCAGTGGCACCGCGACCGCGGCCTGTCCGGTTCCTCGGATCGTTTCGGCGCCGCCCAGGCGATCCTGCTCTCCGACCTGTGCCTGGTGTGGGCTGAGCAGATGATGCGCGAGAGCGGCATGCCCGCCGAAGCGCTGGCGCTGGCCTGGCCGCACTACGACGACATGCGGATCGAGCTGGCCGTGGGCCAGTGCGCCGATGTGGCCAACGACGCCGGCGCCCTGCCCGACCTCGACACCGTGCTCGACGTGGCCCGTCGCAAGTCGGGCAACTACACGGTGCGCCGGCCGCTGGAGATCGGCGCCGCGATGGCCGGCTGCGATCACCTTCTCGATGCTCTCGGCGGCTACGGCAGCGCGGTTGGCGAGGCCTTCCAGATGCGCGACGACCTCCTGGGCGTGTTCGGCTCGCCGTCGCTCACCGGCAAGCCGGCCGGCGGGGACCTCGCCGAGCGCAAGGCGACCAGTGTGGTGGTTGCGGCGCATCAGATGGCCGGCGCGTCCCTTCGCCGGCAGTTCGCCGACCTGATGAACGCCCAGGAACTCGACGACGCCGACATCGCCCACTGGCGCACCCTGATCGTCGCCACCGGGGCGCCTGCTTGGATCGAGGAACTGATCGCCGAGCGGGTGGCCGCCGCCGTCGATCACATCAGCGATGGCCGTATCGACGACTGGGCGCAGTCCGCGCTGGCCGGTATGGCCGCCGCGTGCACCAATCGACTCACCTGAGCACCACCTTCCAAAGGAGACCCCTATGCGTACTGTTCCCGGATCCACCGACCACGTCGTCGTCGTCGGTGCGGGGCTGGCCGGTCTCTCCACGGCCATGCAACTGGCCGGTCAGGGGCGGTCGGTGACCGTCGTCGAGCGGTACGACTTCCCCGGCGGACGGGTGGGACAGGCCGACATCCGCGGCTACCGGATCGACACCGGGGCCACCGTCCTGACCATGCCCGACATCATCGAGGATGCGTTCGACGCCGTCGGGGCCTCGATGGGCGACTACCTGGAGCTGATCAAGCTCGACCCGGCCTACCGCGCTTCCTTCGCCGACGGCAGCCACCTCGACGTGCACACCGATGCCGATGCCATGGCAGAGGCCATCCGTCAGTTCGCCGGACCCGACCAGGCCGCCGGCTACATGCGGCTGCGGGAGTGGCTGACCGAGCTCTACACCCTGGAGATCGAAGGTTTCATTGGGGCCAACTTCTCTTCTCCGCTGTCGCTGCTGACCCCGAAGCTGGCGCGGCTGGCGGCGATCGGCGGCTTCCGCGGCTGGGAGAAGATGGTCAGCCGGTTCATCAGCGACGAGCGGGTGCAGCGGATCTTCACCTTCCAGGCGCTCTATGCGGGTGTGCCGCCGCAGCATGCGCTGGCCGCCTACGCGGTGATCGCCTACATGGACACCGTGGCCGGCGTGTACTTCCCCCGGGGCGGCATGCGGGCGCTTCCCGAGGCGATGGCCGCCGCGGCCGCCGACGCCGGAGTGGCGTTCCGCTACGGCTCCAGCGTGACCAAGCTGGAGCAGTCGGGCTCGCGGGTGACCGCGGTGTGCACCGACTCCGGTGACCGGATCGCTTGCGATGCGGTGGTTCTCACCACCGAGCTGCCGTTGACCTACCAGCTGCTGGGCCGTACCCCGCGGCGTCCGATCAAGATGCGCCCCGCCCCGTCGGCGGTGGTCATGCACGTCGGCGTGCCTTCGGTCGGCTCGGCGCTGCAACACCACAACATCAGCTTCGGCGGGAAATGGTCGGAGACGTTCGACGAGATCATCCGCGACGGCGTCTTGATGAGCGATCCCTCGCTGCTGGTGACCATGCCCACCGCCGGTGATCCCACCCTCGCGCCGCCCGGGCGGGACCTGCTCTACGTGCTGGCTCCGTGCCCGAATCTCGAAGTGGGCAAGATCAACTGGTCCGCCGAGGGCGACATCTACGCGCGCGAGATGCTGGCGACCGCCGCGCAGCGCCTGCTGCCCGGACTGGAGCGCGACGCCGACATTCTCGACGTCGTCACCCCGGCGGACTGGGCCCGGCAGGGGATGACCGCCGGTACGCCGTTCGCGTTGGCGCACACCTTTTCCCAGACCGGCCCGTTCCGACCGGCGAACCTGGTCCGGGGGGTCGACAACGCGGTTCTCGCGGGCGGATCGACGGTGCCCGGCGTCGGCGTGCCAACTGCGCTGCTTTCAGGCAGGCTTGCAGCAGAGCGCGTCACCGGAACCATCGAGAAGTCGCCGCGGCGAACGACGATTACCACAGGGGCGAAGGCATGATCCACACCGAATTACACGCCGCCGGCATCTCGAACGAACGGCTGCGCGAGTCCTACCGCTACTGCCGTCGGCTCAACGCCGAGCATGGCCGCACCTACTTCCTGGCCACCCGGCTGCTGACACCGTCGCAGCGTCCGGCGGTGCACGCGCTCTACGGTTTCGCCCGCTACGCCGACGACATCCTCGACGACCTGGACTCCCAGGCCACCGTCGCCGAACGCCAGGCCCGCCTTGAGGAACTGGCGGCCCGGTTCGTCCGCGGCGACGAGGCAGCCGCGGCCGCTGAGCCGGTGCTGCCCGCCGTCCTGCACACCGCCCGCACCTACCAAATCCCGCTGAGCCTGTTCGACGAGTTCCTGGCTTCGATGCGGATGGACCTGACGATCACCGACTATCCGGACCGGCCGGCGCTGGACCACTACATGCGCGGATCGGCGGAGGTGATCGGTCTGCAGATGCTGCCGATTCTGGGCACCGTGGGCCCGCTGTCGGACGCCGAACCGTGCGCCGAGGCGCTCGGGCGGGCATTCCAGCTGACCAACTTCCTGCGCGATATCAACGAGGACCTGGAACGCAACCGGGTGTATCTGCCCGCCGACGAACTGGCGGCCTTCGGGGTGGACCGTGCCTTGCTGACCTGGTGCCACGACAACCAGCGCACCGACCCGCGGGTGCGCCAGGCGCTGGCCGCCCAGCACGACATCACTCGGGCCATCTACCGCGAGGCACACAAGGGCATCGCCCTGTTGGCCCCGCAGTCGCGGCCCTGCGTGACCGCCGCTTTCACGCTGTACTCGGAGATCCTCGATCGCATCGAGGAACTCGACTTCGAGGTGTTCAGCCAGCGGGCCTCGGTCGGCATGGGCCGGCGGCTGCAGGTGTTCACCGGGGGACTGGTGCGGGCGCGACGCGCTCGCAGGTCTTCAGCCGCCCGCCGGGCCGCCTGACGGGTCAGATCATGGACAAATGGCAGTACCTGCTGCTGCTGGCGGGCTGTCTGCTCCTCACGCTGCCGCTGGAGTTCCCCGGCGACGGCGTCTATCGCCAGCCCCGGCGGCTGCTGCGTGCCATGTTCCCGGTGGTGGCGGTGTTCCTGATCTGGGACGCCATCGCCATCGTGCTGAACGTGTGGGACTACAACCCGCGCTACATCAGCGGTATCAACGTGCCGTTCATGCCGCTGGAGGAGTTGCTGTTCTTCATCGTGATACCGCTCTGCGGCCTGCTCACCTACAACATCGTCAGCGCCAGCCTTGCCGCGCTGGCCCGGCGGCGGCGCGACTCCGAACGGAGCGACCGATGACCGGGCTGGGCTACACGCTGCCGGCCGTGGTCGCCGTCGTCGTGGTGGCTGTGTTGGAATTGGCGGTGTTGCACACCGGGTTGTTCCGCAAGCCCGCCTACTGGATAACGATGGTGATCGTGCTGGGATTTCAAGTGCCCGTCGACGGGTGGCTGACCAAGCTGTCGGCGCCCATCGTCGTTTACAACGAGAAGCACACCTCCGGTATCCGGTTTCCGTGGGACATCCCGGTCGAGGATTTCCTCTTCGGGTGGGCCCTGGTGACCGCGGTGCTGCTGCTGTGGGAGAAGCAGGGACAGCGACGGCGCGCAGACGCCGGGACGGGCAGCTGATGGGACGACTTTCCCGGGCCGGGCTCCGCAGGGCGGAGGTCCCAGGGGCGTTCGACGTGGGCGCGGCCGCCTACGACACGCTGGTGGGCGCCAACCCCGGCTATCACGACCATCTGCGGATCTCCGCGCGGCGCATGCGGATTGCCGACGGCGGCCGTGGCCTTCGCCTGCTCGATGCCGGATGCGGGACCGGCGCCTCCACCGCGGCGCTGCTGGAGGCCGCCCCGCATGCCGAGATCGTCGCGGTGGACGCGTCAGCCGGCATGCTGGACCAGGCCCGCGCCAAGTCCTGGCCGGCCTCGGTGCGGTTCGTGCACTCGCCGATCGAGGACTTCACCGACGACGGGAAGTTCGACGGTATCCTGGCCGCCTACCTGATCCGCAACCTGGATGACCCGGATGCGCAGTTGCGGCGCTTCGCCGCACTCCTGCGACCCGGGGCAACGCTGGCGGCGCACGAATACTCGGTTGCCGATTCGAAACCAGCACAGGCGACGTGGACCGCGGTGTGCTGGGGGATCATCATCCCGGCCGGCCTGGTGAAGACCCGCGACAGCACGCTCTACCGTCACCTGTGGCGCAGCGTCAACAGCTTCGACGGCGCCGCTGCATTCCAACGGCGCATGGCCGCAGCCGGTTTCACCGGTGTGCACAGCGAAACCATGCCGGGCTGGCAGCACGGCATCGTGCACACCTTCCTGGGAGAGGTTCGATGAAAGATCCCCGCCGGGTCGCGCACCACGGTCCGTCCGGCCTGCCCAACGCCTCGGCGCTGGCGCAACGCCCGCACGTGGTCGTCGTCGGCGCCGGGATCGCCGGCCTGGCCGCCGCCACCGGGCTGGTCGAACGCGGTGTCACGGTGGCGGTGCTGGAACGCGAGCCGCACCTCGGCGGCCGGGTGGCCGGCTGGACCGAGACCGTGGATCACGGGTCCCTGGTGGGCACCGAAGTGGCCAACAACCGCGGGTTCCATGCCTTCTTCCGGCAGTACTACAACCTGCGGGAGTTGTTGCGCCGCAGCGATCCCGAACTGCAGCGACTGCGCCCAGTCGACGACTACCCTCTGGTCGACGGTGAAGGCCGGCAGGACACCTTCCGCGGGTTGCCGCAGACGCCGCCGTGGAACGCCATCGTGTTCGCGCTGCGGAGCCCCACCTTCCGGTTCCGTGATCTGGTCCGGATCGACGGCAAGGCAGCCGCGCCGTTGGCGACGGTCTCGGTGCCGGGCATCTACGACCAACTCGACGACCGGGACGCGGACACCTTCCTGCATCAAATCAACTTTCCCAGGGCGGCAAGGCATTTGGCCTTCGAAGTGTTCGCCCGGAGCTTCTTCGCCCGCCCGGAGAAGTTGTCGGCCGCCGAGCTCGCCGCGATGTTTCATATCTACTTCCTGGGCTCCAGTGAGGGTCTGGTCTTCGACGTCGCCGACGCCAACTTCGACACGGCACTGTGGAATCCGCTGGGGGAGTACCTGACCGCCCAGGGTGTCATCTTTCACAACCGAACCTCGGTGCAGTCGATCGGCGTCGGCGGCCCCAAGCGGTTGCAGGTGCGTACCGCGGACGGTCGGCAGATCGATGCCGATGGGGTGGTGCTGGCCACCGATGTCACCGGCCTGCAGAGCATCGTGGCGGCGTCGCCCGAACTCGGCGACCAAAACTGGCGGCAGCGGGTGGCGGCCATGCAGGTGGCTCCGCCGTTCGTCGTCCAGCGGCTGTGGCTCGACGAGCCGGTCAACCCCGAGCGCCCGCCGTTCCTGGGCACCGGCGGCCTGGACCCGGTGGACAACATCAGCGTGGTCAGCAGCTATGAGCGTGAGGCCGCCGAATGGGCCCGCACCTACGGCGGTTCGGTGGTGGAGGTGCACGCCTACTCGGTAGGGGCGGACTCGGTAGGGGCGGACTCCACGGTCCCCGCGGGTCTGCGGGACAAGATGCTGGCCCGGCTGCACCAGCTCTATCCGGAGACCGCCCGCGCCGGCATCGTCGCCGAAACCCTGCTGCTCAAGCAGGACTGCCCGTTGTTCTCGCCCGGCTCCTTCGCCCAGCGGCCGACCGTCGACACACCCGTCGACGGTCTGGTGCTCGCCGGTGACGGAATCCGGATCGACCTGCCAGTAGCCTTGATGGAACGGGCGGCGACTACAGGATGGTCGGCGGCCAACCAGTTGCTGGAGGCATGGGGCGTCCACGGGCACACCCTGCATACAGTGCCGGTGCAGGGCCGCTCGCCGCTGCTGCGGCGACTGGTAGAGAAAGGCGCGAAGTGATGGACGTCTGGGACCGGCTGGCTCAGCGGCTGCCGAAAGACAATCCGCTGCAGGTGCTTCCGAAGATGGACTGGGCCCAGCAGAAGCCGACCTACCAGCAGGCCGAACCGCCCATCATCGACGCCGCATTGCAGCGCGCGCTGCGCCGCCCCAGCGGCAACTGGTTCGTCTTCGGCGCCAGCACCGACGTGCGCGCCGACCGGCCGTTCGGAACGACCGTGGCCGGCGTGGAGATCGTCGCCTGGCGCGACGATCTGGGCTCGCTGCACGTCGGACCCGCCTCCTGCCCGCACCTCGGTGCCGATCTCACCACCGGCAAGGTCGTCTGCGGCGGACTGATCTGCCCGTGGCACGGCCTGCGCCTCGACGGCGGCCGGGAGTTCGGCTGGAAGCCGCTCCCCGCCCACGACGACGGGGTGATGGTGTGGGTGCGGCTGGACAAGGTGGGCGGGGAGGAACCCCTGGACGCCCCGGTACTGCCGGTGCGGCCGACCGGCCCGCAATTGGCGGCCGTGGCACGCATGGAGGGCGTCTGCGAACCGCAGGACATCATCTCCAACCGGCTGGACCCCTGGCACGGAGCCTGGTTCCACCCCTACTCGTTCGCCCAGCTAGAGGTGCTCAGCGCCCCGCCGGTCGACGCCGACGAGGACTCCGATGTGTTCACGGTGGCCGTCACCTTCCACCTCGGGCGGATCGGCGTCCCGGTGATCGCCGAGTTCAGCGTGCCGGAGCCGCGCACCGTCGTCATGCACATCGTGGAGGGTCAGGGTGTGGGCAGCGTGGTGGAAACGCACGCCACCCCGATCGGCCCCGGACCCGACGGCCGGCCCCGCACGGCCGTCATCGAAGCGGTGATCGCCCAGTCCGATCGCACCGGCTTCCAGTACTCGCTGCGGGCCGCCCCGCTGCTGCGACCGCTGATGAAGCTTGGCGCCGCCCGGCTGTGGCGCGACGATCTGGAGTACGCCGAGCGGCGGTATGCGCTGCGCGCCAAGGGAACTCGCTGACAGCTGGGACGTATCGTCTTACCGGCGGTCCAACGCGAACACCCGGATCTCGCGGTCGGTGCGTGACCGATAGGCCGGATACGCCTTGAGGTAGTTCATGAACAGCTCGTAGGCGTGGTCGTACTCCTTGCCGGAGAGCCGGGTGGCCCGGACCGGAATCTCCTGCCCGCCCATGCTGACCCAGGCGTCCGGGTTCGCCAGCAGGTTCGATGTCCACGCGGGGTGACTCGCCTGCCCGAAATTGCTCCCGAAGAGGTAGAGCCGATTGCCGTCGCGGGTGTAGATCAGCGGCGACTCCCGCCGCTGGCCCGACT
>NZ_JBIIOV010000175.1:0-6580 GCF_044342925.1 Mycobacterium sp.
CCAGCACCTGGTACCCGAACGGGCCCAGCACGGTGTAGCGGCCCTTGGTCTTACTGAGCAATCGCCGGTCCAGCGGCACCAGCGCACGGATGCACCGGGAGCCCACCGGAGTGGCCGCGAACGCGTCGAAAACGTCGCGTAACCGCCCTGAATCCGACCCCCACCTGGCATCGGGAAATCCCGCTTCGGTCACTGAACGAATGTAAGTCACCTCCCCATCGGCGGAGTAACACCGGCGCAACCGGCACCGAAATACCCGGTGAGATGACTCCCGTGGACTGCAGGCCCAGCTGCCCGGCGGTCGGTCTGTCCGTCGGCGCCACCACTCTGACCGCCGTGATCGCCGACCGCGTTGTGTCCGGACGGCCGGTCGTGATCCGTGCCGGCCTGCCGATCGACGACTTCGTGGACCGGGTGGGTGACCCGATCGGGATCGTCGCCGCCGACGGATCGGTGCATTCCGGCGCCGCCCTGCTGGCCGAAGCGCTGCACGAACTGGCCCGAACCACAGCCGCCGGGCGGCCGGTGCCGGCGGCCGTCGCGGTCGCCTACCCGGGGCACTGGGGACAGCAGGCGGTCAACGCATTGCGCCGCGCGCTGGGGCGTGTGCAGCCGTGGTCGGGCCCTTCGGCCCAACTGACACTGATGCCGGACTATGCGGCCGCGCTGGCCGCGCTGCGATCCGACCCGGAGCTGCCCAACCGCGGCGTGGTCGCGGTGTGCGACTTCGGTGCCACCGCGACCACCATCACCCTCGTGGACCTCGCCACCGCGACGGAGCCGGTGGGTGCCCCGCTGCGCTACCCCGACTTCTGTGGCGACGGCGTCGATCGGGCGCTGCTGACCCATGTGCTCGCCACGGCCGGCGTGACGCCGGGCAGCACCGGAACGTCGGCGATTGGCCCGCTGATTCGGCTGCGCGAGGAGTGCCGCGCTGCCAAGGAACGGCTCTCGGCACACACCGTCACCGCCGTACCGGGACGACCGGCAGGCCTGCGCGGGGACATTCGGCTGACCCGTCCCGAACTCGACGACATCATCCGCACCCCGTTGGCGGGTGTGCCGGCTGCGGTGCAGGACATGTTGCACCGCAACGGGATTGGGCCGACAGCGCTGGCGGCGGTGGTGTCGGTCGGTGGCGGAGCCGCCATCCCCGCGGTCACCACCACCCTGTCGGCGCACCTACGGGTGCCGGTGATCACCCGCCGCAAGCCCGCTCTGGCCGCCGCGGTGGGAGCCGCCCGGATGGCTCACGACGCCGGACAGCACCCCGAGGAAACGGGGATCGCGCCCGCCGATCCCGCCCCGGCGCCGGTGGCCTGGTCGGAGGCCTCCGACATCCCGGATCTGGTGCCGCTGCCCTGGCCCAAGCCGCCGAAGTCCGCTGCGGTGTGGCCGCGGCCGCGCTTCGCGGCCGCACCGGCTCGCGCGCCGTCGCCGGCCACGCCGTGGCACCACCGGCCGATCGTCGTCGCGGCGGCCGCTCTGATGGTGATCGCCGGCGCCGGGGGCGCGACCGCCCTGGCCCTGCGCGGCGACCGCGGCGTTACCCCCGCTGCCCCCGCGTCGAGCGTTCCCGCCGAGGTCCCGGCTGCCGCTGCTCCGCGCGCCGTGGTGGCCGTGCCGGCGGAATCGGCCATACCCGGCCTGCCACAGCTGTTTCCGCCACCTGCGGGCTGATTTCGCCGCGACTGCACCGCAACTAGACTCACCAGAGTGAGGGCAGTCAGCTGTGAGCACGGAGTCCTGTCGGTGGTCGATATGCCGGACCCGCACCCCGGCGAGGGACAGTTGGTGCTCGATGTCGCGGCCTGCGGCATCTGCGGATCGGACCTGCACGCCAAAGACCATGCCGACGAACTCGCCGACGTTTTCGAAGACGTCGGTTACCACGACTGCATTCGCCGGAATACCCCCACCGTCATGGGGCATGAGTTCTCCGGTGTGGTTGTAGAACGCGGTCCCAAGACGCCCAAGGGGCTCAAGGCCGGAACCGGGGTGGTGTCCTTCCCGATGATCCGGGTCCACGGCGATGGGCAGATGATCGGTTTTTCGCCGCTGGCGCCGGGTGCCTATGCCGAGCAGGTTGTGGTGCAGGCCGCAATGACGTTCGCGGTGCCCAATGGGCTACCACTGGATATCGCGGCGCTGACCGAGCCGATGGCCGTCGCTCTGCACGCCGTGCGGCGAAGTGAGATCAAGAAGCGCGACACCGCAGTGGTCGTGGGCTGCGGCCCCGCCGGGCTCTCGATCATCTGTCAGCTCAAGGCAATGGGTGTCGAAGCCATCGTCGCCAGCGACTTCTCACCCGCGCGCCGAGCGCTCGCCAGTCGGTGCGGCGCCGACATCGTCGTCGACCCGGCGGTCGAAGCGCCCTACGACAGAGCGGTGGGCAAGGGCATGGTGACCGACTTTCCCGGGCTGGCCAAATTGGCTCTGGGCTCGATGGAAAGGCTGCGCAAGCTGCCGCGTTGGGAGCATGTGTACAGGGCTGCCGATGCGCTCGGCGCCGCTGGGCCCAAGCGGCCGGTCATCTTCGAATGCGTGGGTGTGCCGGGCATGATCGAAGAGGTCACCGCTGCGGCGCCGCTTAACACCCGTGTCGTCGTCGTCGGCTTCTGCATGAGCCCTGACACCTTCCGCCCGGCTATGGCTATGGGCAAGGAAATCGACATGCGGTTCGTATTCGGCTACACGCCGCTGGAATTCCGGGACAGCCTGCACATGCTGGCCGACGGCAAACTGGCGGCCGAACCGCTGATCACCGGCAAGGTCGGGCTGAACGGAGTGGCCGGAGCCTTCTGGGCACTGGGCGATCCGGAGAAGCACGCGAAGGTGATCATCGATCCACGGAGTTCGACCGAGTTGGCGTAGCCCCGACGCCGCGGGTCCTGTCCGGGAAGCACTGATACTTTTGCCCGCCTTCGAGCGACAAACCGTCCTCCACGCCGAACACGGCTAGCGACAGCGAACCGCGATCCCGAATGTCAGCGGCCCCGCACCACCCATTCGTCGTAGTGCACCAACTCATCGCCGATCGACGTCGAATCTCCATGCCCGGTGCAGACCACGGTGTCAGCGGGCAGCGCCCCCAGCTTGTCCTTGATGGAGGCCAGGATCGTCGGGAAATCGGAGAACGACCGGCCGGTGGCGCCCGGTCCGCCGTGAAACAGGGTGTCTCCGGAGAACACCGCGCCCAGCGCCGGGGCGTAGAGGCAGGTCGACCCGGGGGAGTGGCCAGGGGTGGAGATGGCGTGCAACTCGATGCCGCCGGCCTTGAGGATCTGGCCGTCGCGCAGTTCCTTGAACGGTAGAGCGGCGTGGGTCATCTCCCAGAGCATCCGGTCGGCGGGGTTGAGCAACACCGGCGCGTCCAGCAGCGCGGACAATTCCGGGGCCACGGTGATGTGGTCGTTGTGTCCGTGCGTGCAGACCACCGCTACGACATGCCGACCGGCAACCGCATCCCCGATGGCCGCGGCGTCGTGGGCGGCGTCGATGACGATCACCTCGGAGTCGTCGCCGACGATCCAGATGTTGTTGTCGACTTCCCAACTGCCACCGTCGAGTTCGAAGGTGCCGTGGGTGACGACCCGCTGGACTCCGTTGACAGCGGTCACAACACCACCACCGAACGCAGAACCTCGCCGCCGTGCATCTTGTGGAACGCGGCTTCGACGTTCTGCAGGCCGATGCGTTCGGTGACGAACCGCTCCAGCGGCAACCTGCCCTGCTGGTAGAGGTCGATAAGGGTGGGGAAGTCCCGCTCGGGCAGGCAGTCGCCATACCAGGACGACTTCAATGACCCACCCCGGGAGAAGAAGTCCACCAGCGGCATCTCCAGCTGCATGTCCGGTGTCGGAACACCCACCAGCACAACGGTTCCGGCGAGGTCACGAGCGTAGAACGCCTGCTTCCAGGTCTCCGGTCGCCCGACGGCGTCGATCACCACGTCCACCCCCAAGCCGTCGGTCAGATCCTGAATGGCCTCGACAACGTCCAGTTCGCGGGCGTTGACGGTGTGGGTGGCGCCGAAGTCCCGCGCCCATGCCAGCTTGGTGTCGTCGGTGTCGACGGCGATGATCTGGCGCGCGCCAACGAGTTTCGCGCCGGCGATCGCGGCGTCTCCCACCCCGCCGCAGCCGATCACCGCCACGGTGTCGTCGCGGCCCACCCCACCGGTGTTGATCGCCGCGCCGATTCCGGCCATCACCCCGCAGCCCAGCAACCCGGCCACCGCGGGGTCGGCGTGCGGATCGACTTTGGTGCACTGGCCCTCGTGCACCAGGGTCTTGTCGGCGAAGGCGCCGATCCCCAGCGCGGGGGTCAGCTCAATGCCGTCGGTGAGTGTCATCTTCTGGGTGGCGTTGAAGGTGGAGAAGCAGTACCACGGCCGGCCCCGCTTGCAAGCTCGGCACTGTCCGCAGACCGCTCGCCAGTTCAGGATGACGAAGTCGCCGGGCACCACTTGGGTCACGCCCTCCCCGACCGTCTCCACCACGCCGGCGGCCTCATGGCCGAGCAGGAAGGGGTAGGAGTCGTTGATGCCGCCCTCCCGGTAGGTCAGGTCGGTGTGGCACACCCCGCAGGCCGCAATGTCGACGATCACCTCGCCCGGACCCGGGTCGGGGATCACGATGTCGACCAGCTCGACAGGCTGGCCCTTGCTCCGCGAAATCACGCCGCGCACCGTCTGGCTCATGAGTCCAGACCTTATCGTCCCGGTAAACGGGGTAATGTCGCGCTCAAACCACGGACAGCAAGGGAAGTGCATGGCAGGCGGTCTTGTCGGCTTACTCGACGATATTGCTGCCCTGGCCAAGCTGGCCGCCGCCTCCATCGACGACGTGGGTGCTGCCGCCGGGAAGGCCAGCGTGAAGGCGGCCGGGGTGGTCGTCGACGACACGGCGGTGACACCGCAGTATGTACAAGGACTCGAGGCCAAGCGCGAGTTGCCCATCATCGGGCGGATCGCCAAGGGCTCACTACGAAACAAGCTGCTGTTCATCCTCCCGGTGGCGCTGCTGCTCAGCTCGATCGCGCCGAAGGTGGTCGAAGTCATCCTGATGCTCGGCGGGTGCTACCTCTGCTACGAGGGCGCGCACAAGATCATCCACCGGCTCCGGCACGACGATCACGACCACGACGCCCCGTCGGTCGAACTCGGACCCGACGCCGAGGCGAAGACGATCGCCGGAGCGATTCGGACCGACTTCATCCTCTCCGCGGAGATCATGGTGATCGCCCTCAAGGAGGTTATGCACGAGCCGGTGGTATCCCGCGGGATCATCCTCGCCGTCGTCGCGGTGGGGATCACCGTCGGGGTCTACGGCGTGGTCGCGCTGATCGTCAAAATGGACGATATCGGCCTGAACCTGGCTCAGCGTTCGTCCCCGCGGACCCAGCGATTCGGCCGGATGCTGGTGACCGGCATGCCGAAAGTCCTGGCCTGGCTGTCTGTGATCGGCACGGCCGCCATGCTGTGGGTGGGCGGGCACATCCTGCTCGCCGGATCGGCGGAGCTGGGCTGGGGCGCGCCGTACCACCTCGTCCACGAAGTCGAACACCTCGTGCACGGCGTCCCCGTCGTCGGCGGCGTACTCGGCTGGGTGGTGAACACCCTGATCTCGGCGGTGCTCGGCACCATCGTCGGCGTCATTATCGTGCTCGTCGGCGAACGGCTGCCGTTCCGCCGGGCCAAGGCGGATAAGCCGCACTAGTGTCCCCCGGAATGTCCAGGGCCCTCAATCTCATCACCGACTGGCCGGTGCCCACAGCCGCCGCCGCGGTGGTGTCGCCGTCCGGGGTGCTGGCCACTCACGGCGACACCGCGCGGGAGTTCCGGCTGGCTTCGGTCACCAAACTGCTGGTGGCCCGCGCGGTCCAGGTCGCGGTGGAGGAGGGCGCGGTCGACCTCGACACCCCGGCCGGACCGCCGGGTTCGACGGTTCGGCATCTGCTGGCGCACGCCTCAGGTCTTGCCATGCAGTCCGCGGAGGTGCTGGCCAAGCCAGGCAGTCGCCGGGTCTACTCCAACTACGGCTTCGAAGTGCTGGCGGGACTGGTGCAGGCCGAAGCGGGGATCGAGTTCAGCCGCTACCTCGACGAGGCGGTGTTCGGGCCGCTGGCCATGACCTCCTCCCGCCTGGACGGCGGCACGCAGACGGCCGGCTACGGCGCGGTGTCGACGGTGACCGATCTTGCCGTTTTCGCCGCCGACCTGCTCGAACCCCGGATTGTCTCGCCCGAGATGCATGCCGAAGCCGTCCGCGTGCAGTTCCCCGGGCTGACGGGCGTGCTGCCCGGATTCGGCGCGCAGCGACCCAACGACTGGGGTCTGGGGTTCGAGATCCGCGACCACAAATCCCCGCATTGGACCGGGTCGTCGAACTCACCGGAAACCTACGGGCACTTCGGGCAGTCCGGCACTTTCCTGTGGGTCGACCCGGCCCGCCGGCTCGCCCTGGTGGTGCTCACCGACCGGGACTTCGACGACTGGGCCAAACCGCTCTGGCCCGCCCTGTCCGACCAGGTGTTATCCGAGTTCAACTCGGACTAGCGCAACAAGGGTCCCAAAGGG
>NZ_JBIIOV010000253.1:0-2891 GCF_044342925.1 Mycobacterium sp.
GATCCAGCGTCCTTCGGAGATCGAGTACTGCCCGATGCCGGGGGAGGGCTGGTAGCTCTTGCCGCGCTCGCTGTGGAAGGTGACTTCCACCGGCACGCCGTTGAACAGGATGTGCCCCTCCTGGCGTCGCTCGACGTCGTCGTTGAGCAGCCGCAGCAGCCGGCCCAGCGGCTCCGGCGCAATCGTCGCCGAACGGGTGAAGACGTGCACGCCGAAGTCGGAGGCGTCGTCGTACTCATACGACGCGTTGCTGCCGAACAACTCGACGGCGTCGACCGCCAGGCCTGGGACACCCGACGTGGCAACGATGCGGTCAACGATCGTCGTCGTCATCTCCCGCACGTCGGGCTTGAGGACATCGCCGTTCCACAGCCGCGAATCCAGCTCGTCCGGGAAGCGGGTGACGGTGTCGATGCCCGCGGTCACCGAGGCATCCGAGGCGTCGGCCAGCGGCAGTCCGTCGGCCGGCGTCGGGGGTGAGGCGCAGCCCGCCAGCATCAACACCGCAATCAGAGCGCGTGTCGTTCGTGACGCCGTCATCGACCTCCGTTGTGGGCTCTATACGCTCGTCGGGTGCTGCTCTCTGATCGTGACATCCGCGCCGAGATCACCGCCGGTCGGCTGGGCATCGAGCCGTTCGACGGCACGCTGGTACAGCCCTCCAGCGTCGACGTCCGGCTCGACAACCTGTTCCGGGTGTTCAATAACACCCGCTACACCCACATCGACCCCGCCCAGCAGCAGGACGAGCTGACCAGCATGGTGCAGCCGGCCGACGGTGAGCCGTTCGTCCTGCACCCGGGCGAGTTCGTACTCGGCTCGACGCTGGAATGCTGCACCCTTCCCGACGACCTCGCCGGCCGGTTGGAGGGCAAGTCCTCGCTGGGCCGGCTGGGCCTGCTCACCCACTCCACCGCCGGCTTCATCGACCCGGGTTTCTCCGGTCACATCACCCTGGAGCTCTCCAACGTCGCCAACCTGCCGATCACGCTGTGGCCGGGCATGAAAATCGGCCAGTTGTGCCTGCTCCGGCTGACCAGTCCGGCCGAACACCCGTACGGCAGCGCGGTCGCCGGATCGAAGTATCAGGGGCAACGTGGGCCCACCCCGTCACGTTCGTACCTCAACTTCATCCGCTCCTCCAGCTAACTGCTTAGCGGTGTAACGCCGCAGTATGCGCTGCCGATGAACCGTGTAGTCGGTGCTTCAGGCCCGGTGGGCGGCACGAGCCGGGCGGCGCCATCGGAGCAAACTCGTTGGAGGTTTTCGGTGGACATTGTCCTCGGGGTGTCGATGACACCCGCGGCAGTCCGCATGGTCCTGGTAGAAGGGGAGCGGGCCGACGGCCTGACCCTCGACCGGGACTTCTTCGATGTCTCGGCGTCGGCCAGCCCGGCAACGTCTGATGCGCCGGAGCAGGTGGTCGCCGCCATTCTCGGTACCCGGGAAAGCGCGGCCGAGGGCGGCCATCGCCTGGTCGCCACCGGAGTCGCATGGACCGACCACGCCGCCGCCGCGCGTCTGCGCCAGGCGTTGCAGGCCCAGCGCCTCGACGACGTCATCCTGGTTTCCGAACTGCACGCGGCCAGTGCGCTGGCCCAGGCCGTCGGCCGGGCTACGGACTGCCAGCGCACCGCGCTGCTGTTCCTCGAACGCGGCCGCGACGCGACCACCGCCACCCTCGCCGTGGTGCGCACCGTCGACGGTGCGGTGGTCCGGGTGACCAGCCGCGCGCTGGTCTCCACCGACATGGCGGCTGACGTCGGGGACATGGTCGCCGATCTGGAGGCCGGCTTCGAACCGCCTCAGGCGCTGTTCATGGTGGGTTCGGGCCTCGACGGCGCCGACGTCGCCGCGCTGAAGGCGCAGATCACCGCGCGGGTCAGCCTGCCGGTGCACGCCCCCGAGGAGGGCGAACTGGCGCTGGCCCGCGGCGCCGCCCTGGCCGCCGCCAACACCCCGCGTTACGAGGCGTCGACGGTCGGCCTGCTTCCGCCGGACCCGACCTCCGCCGGACCAACCCAGATGGCCGCCGCCGGCTACATGGCGCCGTTGGGCTACAGCGCGGTTGCCGACGACCCCGACGACGAGTTTCTGGCCGGCCTCGACCAACCGGCCGAGGAACCGGACGACCAACCGGCCGACGAGCCGGTCAAGGCCGAGAAAGCCCCCTTCGTCCTGCTGGGCAGTGCCGTGTCGACGATCTTCGTGGTCGGTGTGACGGCGCTGGCCGTTTCGCTGGCCGTGGCCAACCGGCCCGCCGACGACGAGCGACCGGTGCCCGGAGACGGGGCCGCGGTGGTGTCGAACTCCCCGGCGCCCGCCCCGCCGCAGGCGCAGCCGCCGGACCCGCCGGCGGCACCGGAGACCATCCAGGCCCCGGTCCCGGTGGTGCAGCAGGCCCCGCGGACCGTCTACGTGGCCCCACCGGAAGCGGCCCCGGCTCCAGCGCCGGCCGCACCTGCCCCCGCTCCGGATCCGGCGCCTGCTCCGGCCCCCGCGCCTCCTCCGCCGCCGCCGCCGCCACCACCGCCACCACCGCCGCCACCGCCGCCACCGCCGCCTGCCGCGGCTCCGGCGCCCGCGCCGGCCCCTGCTCCGGTACGGCCGATCATCGTGCCGATTCCGGTACTCCCGCCGCTGATGCCGCCGGTCTTCCAGGCGCCACGCATCACGATCCCGACGTATCCGTCCACGGCCTACCCGACGTACCCCTCGCGGACGCCCAGGAGCACGGTGCCGACGTACACGGCACCCCAACCCACGTACACGGCCCCGCCGACGTATTCAGCGCCGCCGACGTATTCAGCTCCGCCGACCACGGCGTACCCGACCTACACCCCGCCGGTCACCACGGTGGCGCCCGGCAGCGGATCGTCGTCGGGTTCGTC
>NZ_JBIIOV010000256.1:0-2816 GCF_044342925.1 Mycobacterium sp.
ACGCCCACGCTGTGGCCGAGCTGGAGTCCGCAGCCTCCGACGGCTCGCTGATGCGGGGCGAGGTGCTGGCCCGCTGGCAGGAATTCGTGGGCACCGGACAGCTGCTCAAGCGACTCGAGGAAGGCGTCGGCCGGCTGCGGGACAAGATCAGCGCGGCCGTCCGCGGCGAGCCCACCCCGCCCGAGCGGGTCGCCGAGGCCATCGAATCCGGACTGGCCAGCCTGCTCGTCGACTCGGCGAACGAGGCGTCACGGCGCGCCGAACTCACCTGGCGCCAGGATGACGCGGGGCGTGCACTGCTCGGCGGCTCGGACCTGGCGCGGGCGTCCGCCGACCTTCCCGACCGGGCCGCGGCTCTGGTTCGGTCCTGGCAGGACGATCTGCTGGACATGATTCGCACCGAAGGCGCCGACAAGCGCCAGACCGCGCGGGCAATGGCCTACGGCCTCAATGCGGTGACCCTGGCGTTGATGGTGGTGGTGTTCTCAGCGACCGGCGGACTGACCGGCACCGAGATCGGCATCGCCGGCGCGTCCACCGTGCTGGCGCAGAAATTGCTCGAAGCGGTGTTCGGCGAGGACGGGGTGCGCCGCATGTCGAAAATCGCGATGAGCAAACTCAACGACCGCGTCGAGGGACTGATGGACGAGGAGAAGAGCCGCTTCCTGTCCCGCCTGGACGCCCTCGAACTCGACGCGGAGTTGCCGGCCCGGCTGCAGGCGGCCACCCGCCAGGTGCAGCTGGCCCGGCACGGCGAGGACGCCGAGGCCGTGTTGCCCGCCAGCCCCCCGGCGCCGGGCGAGGAGGGCGCACCCCGGCGGAAATGGCGCGAGACGCTGCGCGATTGGTGGAACGGCTGATGATGAAAGACCTTCTGGCACGGCTTAATCCGCTGCGCACCGAGGTTCTGTCCCCGGTCGACGGGGCGGCCCTGGACCGTCGCCTGGCCGGCCTGGCCCAGGCGGCCGACGTCGGTGAGGGCCGGCTGCCCGCCCCCGCTATCGCCCAGGCCCGCACGGTGGCCGACCGCGCTCAGGCGCGCCGCGGGCTCTCCGAGCAGCTCACCGTGGTGGCGTTCGCCGGCTCCACCGGTGCCGGAAAGAGCACCCTGTTCAACTCGATCGTCGGCGAGGAGGTGGCCAAGGCCGGCGTGCTGCGGCCCACCACGTCCGAGCCGCTGGCCGCGATCTGGCAGGAGACACCCGAGACCATCGCGCTGCTGGAATGGCTGGGCGTCACCCGGTGGCACGTCGCGCACGGCGGCGCGGAGTCGCTGACCGACCTGGTGCTGATCGACCTACCCGACCACGACTCCACCCAGGCCGCGCACCGCGCCCACGTCGACCACTTCGTCGAGCGGGTCGACCTGATGGTGTGGGTGCTCGATCCGCAGAAGTACGCCGACGCCCTGGTCCACGAGCAGTACCTGCGGCGCTTCTCCCGGCACGACGACGTCACAGTGGTGGTGCTCAACCAGGTGGACCGGCTGACCGTCGCCGACGCCAGTGCGTGCCTGGCCCACTTGCGGCGGCTGGTGGCCGAGGACGGATTGTCCGACGCCGTCGTGCTGGCCACCTCAACCCGCAGCGGTGAAGGGCTGGAGGGCTTGGCCGAGCGGATCCTGTCCGCCGTCGCCGGCCGGCGCACGGCGATCGCGAGGCTGGCCGCCGACGTCGCCACCGCCGCCGACGGACTGGCCCAGGCCGCCGACGACCCCGGCACTCCGGTGGCCGGCGCCCGTACCGCGGACCTGGGACGGCTGACCGATGCGCTGACCGAAGCCGCCGGCGCGCCCGTGATCGCGGCGGCCATCGAGAAGTCCAGTCAGCGCAAGGCGGTGCAGGCGGTGGGCTGGCCGCCGCTGAAATGGCTTGCGCGCCTGCGCAAGGACCCGGTCGAGCAGTTGCGGCTCGACCGCCCCGGCGTGGACCCGCGGCTGGTGCGTTCGTCGCTGCCGTCCAACGACCCGGTGGCCAAGGCGCGGGCCAACTCCGCGGTGCACGACTACGTCGACGCCGCCACCGCCGGGGCGCCGCGGGCGTGGGTGCAGAGCACCCGGGCGGTCGCCGATCACGCCTCTGCCGGCTTGGCCGACAACCTCGATCAGGCTGTGACCCGCGCTCCGCTGGTGCCGCCGCGCGACCCGCGGTGGTGGAGCGTGTTCGGGGTGCTGCAGTGGCTGCTGTTCGCCGTGGCCCTGGCCGGGGGACTGTGGCTGCTCGGGTTGGCCGGGTTGGCCTATATGCAGTTCAACGTGGCGCAGGCTCCCAATGTGGAGGGCTTCCCGCTGCCCACGCTGCTACTGATCGTCGGCCTGCTCGGCGGGGTGGTGCTGGCCGCCGTCGGCCGGGTGCTGGCCCGCACCAGTGCCAAACGTGCGGCGCGGGCGGCGCGGGCGGCGTTGCGCGCCGAGGTCGCGGTGGTGGCCGAACAGGAGATCGCCGAACCGGTGGCCGCCGAACTGGCCACCGTCGAGCAGTTCCGCGGGGCGCTGAGCAGCGCGCGCGGCGGCTGAGTTACTGCTCGAGCTGAACGACGGTGCGGGACTCCAGGTTCGGCAGGACCGTCTCGTTGAGGATCCGTTGATGCTCCGGGTGGTCGCGGTAGGCGGTGAAGTGCTCGCGGTCGTCGAAGGTTCCGACCACGGCGAAGTCGTAGGCGCCGGTACTCACGCCGGCGTCGGGACCGCAGATGTAACTGCGGACACCGTCGATGCCGGCGACCACGGTCTGCAGCGCCTCGGCCAGCGCTGACCCGTCGACCCCGGCGCCGTCCCGCCATTTGAAGTTGACGATGTGAATGAAGGCCATGGCTGC
>NZ_JBIIOV010000257.1:0-2797 GCF_044342925.1 Mycobacterium sp.
CTGGTCGATACCGGAGTGTGCGTCGTCCACGACGACGGCGAGGTTGTAGGCCGGCACCCCGTCGCCGCGGCGCAGCACGAAGTCGTCGACCACTCCGGTATAGCTGCCGTGCAGCAGATCGGTGACGGTGTAGTCGGCGCGATCGGTGCGCAGCCGCAGCGCCGGGGGACGGCCTGCCGCCCGCCGCTGTGCGCGCTGCTCATCGGTGAGGTGCCGGCAGGTGCCGGGATAGGCGCCCTCCGGTGCGTGCGGCGCCCGTGGTGCGTTGAGGATGTCCTTTCTGCTGCAGAAGCATTCGTAGACCAGGCCCTGGCCGGCCAGGTGATCGATCACCGCGTTGTAGCGATCGGGGTGGGCGGACTGCCACTGCGGTTGCTCGTCCCAGGTGATTCCGATCGCGGCGAGGTCGGCGAGTTGGCGGCGGGCTACGTCGTCGTGGGCGCGGTCGTCGTGGGCGCGGTCGTCGAGATCCTCCACCCGGATCAGGAACCGGCGCCCGGTCGAGCGGGCGAACAGCCACGCCAGCACGGCGGTGCGCAGGTTGCCGATGTGCAGATCGGCCGACGGGCTGGGCGCGAACCGGCCTGCCGCATGGTCGGGGGTGGTGAACATCCCTGTGAATGTACGACGATCAGCGGAAGGGCTGATTGCCGTAGCGGTCCAGGTGAACCACCTCGCCGATCGGCCGCCGGGTGGTGGGGCCGTAGCGCCCCTTGGCCCAGCCGATCGGGATGACGCACACCGGGACGATGTCGCGGGGCAGGCCCAGGATGCGTCGTGCGGTGGGAACCCACCAGATCGGCAGCGTCTGCAGTGACGCGCCCAGGCCGACGGCCCGGCAGGCCAGCAGCAGGTTCTGCACCGCCGGGTAAATCGACCCGTAGAACGAGGCCACCGAGATCTGCGGATGCCCCACCGGCCGGTGCTTGAGACCACGGCGGTAGCAGGGGATCACCAGGACCGGCAGCTCCGCGAAGTGCTCGGCCTGCCACTGCCCGGGGGCGATGTTGCGCTGTTGCTGGGCGTCACCGCGCGCCTGCCGCTCGACGATCGGGTTGAACAGCCGGTAGAGCCGCCGGTAGAGCTTGGCCAGGCGCGCCTTCTGGGCGGGGTCCTCCACCACGAGGTAGTGCCAGTCCTGGGTGTCGGAGCTGGTGGGCGCGCGCAGCGACAGCTCCAGCAGCGGCAGCAGCACCTCATGGGACACCGGGTCCAGGTGTAGCCGCCGGACCGCGCGCTGGGTGCGCATCGCCTCGTCCATCGGCATGCCCAACCGGGCCAGCGCCTCGGCCGGCTCCGGCGGTGTGAACGAGGTCATGTCAGCCCTTTCGTCGGCGGTTCGGCACGTCGCAGGTTCGGCACGATGTCGTACAGACTCGCGGTGTGCGGCTGCTCCAGCTGTTCGTATGTGCACGACCGCGGGTCGCGGTCGTCGCGCCAGCGGTTGAACTGGGCGGTGTGCCGGAACCGGTCGCCTTCCATGTGGTCGTAGCGGACCTCCACGACGAGTTGCGGCCGCAGCGGCACGAAGGACAGGTCCTTGCCGGCGTTCCACCGCGAGGTCTCTCGGTTGGCGCCGCCGGCCCATTGCCACGGGTGGTCATCGAAAGTGGTTACCAGCGGCTGTAATTCGGCGAAAAGCTCGCGACGCCGGGCCATCGGGAATGCCCCGATGACGCCGACCGACGCCAGGGTGCCGTCGTCCCGGTAGAGGCCGAGCAGCAGCGAACCGACCGCGTCGTCGCTGCCCTTGTGCAGCCGGTACCCGGCGACCACGCAGTCGGCGGTGCGCTGATGCTTGACCTTGAACATCACCCGTTTGTCCGGCGTGTAGGGGCCGGTGAGCGGTTTGGCGATCACCCCGTCGAAACCGGCGCCCTCCAACTCGTCGAACCAGCGGTGCGCGGTCGCCAGATCGGTGGTCGCGGGCGTGACGAGAAACGCCGGCCCGCAGCCGGCCAGTGCCTCGGCGAGAGCCGCCCGGCGCAGTTCGAACGGCTCGGCGCTGATATCCCGGTCGCCGAGGGCCAGCAGGTCGAAGGCGATGAACGAGGCAGGAGTCGCCGCGGCGAGCATGGTCACCCGCGAGGCCGCCGGGTGGACCCGCTGCTGCAACGAGTCGAAGGCCAGCCCGGCCTCGGTGGCGATGACGATCTCGCCGTCGATCACACAGCGTTGCGGCAGTTCGGCTTTCGCGGCGGCGACCAGTTCGGGGAAGTAGCGAGTGAGTGGGCGTTCGTTGCGGCTGCCGAACTCGACCTCGTCGCCGTCGCGAAAACAGATCGACCGGAAGCCGTCCCACTTGGGTTCGTAGGAGGCGCCGTCGGGAATGGTGGGCACCGACTTGGCCAGCATGGGTGACACGGGCGGCATCACGGGAAGGCGCACCACTTCATTGTGCCTGCCGTGGTCCGGACCGCCTGCCGGGCGTCGAGCGGCCGTCGACCGCCGAGCGATCTATACCCCTTACTCGATCAGCAGATGGCCGCCGGTGGCACCGGAACTGGGCGGTGCGCTGAGAATTCCTCGGGCGCGGGCCTTTTCGATCCAACTGACCACCGTGCGGGGGGTCACGAAGTACTCACGGGCCAGGCTCTGGGCGTAGCCGCGGCCCCGAGTGAGGTATTCGCGGGCGATGGTGGTCAGAAATTCGTCGGTGAGAACGCCGCGGCGTCGGATCGGCTGGATCGGACCGATCTACACGGCGGCCGAGGCCGGCTCCACAACGCTCAGCCGACGCGGTCAGCTACCCGGCCTCCCGGACCTGCCGGTCTTATTGGCGCACTTCGGATTGGAG
>NZ_JBIIOV010000110.1:0-11134 GCF_044342925.1 Mycobacterium sp.
TCGGCCACGTCGTGCAGGTAACCGAAAGCGCCCTGCCCGGCTATCGACCCCAGACTCTCCCCGAACACAGCAAGCTTCGGCCTGGTCGAGGCCGGCCACTGCAGCCATCTGCGGTGGACCGCGTCAATCATGGACCGGCCCGACTCGACTGACTTGTCCCGGTCGGCGAGGAATGAGATCCAGCTCGGCAGGTACGAGTACTGCATCGCCACCAGGGCGGTGTCGCCGTTGTACATCGATTCGATCGACCGCGCCGCAACGGGATCCACCCACCCGGTACCGGTCGTGGGGATGATCACCAGCATCCTTCGGTCGAACGCCCGGGTGCGCTGCAGCTCCGACAGCAGCACCGCCACCCGCTCATCCGGAGTGGTGGCGGTCTGCAGGCCGACGTAGATGCGGATCGGCTCCTTGGCCGGGCGGCCGTTGAGTTCGGCCAGCTCCACGGCGCGCGGACCGGTTCCGGTGAAGTTGCGACCCTGAAAACCCAGCGAATCCCAGGCGGCGAAAGATCCTGGGCTACCTGATCGTTCGGGCTGCTGCGGCTGCTCGACCCCCGGCCGGGTGGCGGCGTTCTGGGGCTGGAACACCGAACTGGCCCCGGCCAGCAGACCGCGCACCAGCAGCCCGTTGACCACGGTGATGATGAGCACCACGACGATGGCGGTGCCGATGAACATGGCGACTTCGCCGTCGATCTGCCAGCGCCGGATCATCATCCGGGCCAGCGCCTTGATGAGGTCCTTCACCAGCCGGGCGACGGCGATCAACGCGCCGGCGGTGAGCAGCGCCACGACAACGGTGCGCAGATACGACGCGGTGGGCGGACCCTCGATTCCCATCAAGGCCGCGACCTGGCGCTGCCAGGCCGCGGCGGGGACCGCCATCAACAGGCTCGCGCCGATCGAGATGGCGATCACCCAGGCCTGCACCGTCAATCGCGGCAGGCTACGCAACGCGGCCCATAACCGTCCGCCCCGTAGGACAGCGCGCACGGCCATGCCGATCAGCACCCCGATGCCATAGCCGATGGCGGCGTTGATACCACCGATGACCCCACCCATGATCCAGTCCCGCGGCAGCAGCGACGGCGTGAGCGACAGGCAGAAGAACAGCGCGGAGAAGACGATGCCGGTGAAGTCCAGACGCAGTAGAGACCACGCCCAGGCCGCCCCCGACTCGCGCGTCATCCGAACAGACTGGGCAGCACCCCTTCGGATGTGCTGCGCAGTTCCTCCAGTGTCACGCTGAATTGGTCTTGGACCTCAACCGAATCCGATCCTTCATCGGAGACTCCGATCCGGGTGGCGGGCAGCCCCCGCGCCTCGCACATCGCCCGGAACCGGCTCTCCTCGGTGCGCGGGACCGCGACCAGCACACGCCCCGCCGACTCGGAGAACAGGAAGACGAACGGGTCCTCATCGTCGGGAAGCACGATCCGGCAACCGGTTTCGCCGGCCAGCGACGCCTCGACGACAGCCTGAATCAGGCCCCCCTCGCTGAGATCGTGTGCGGCCGAGCCGAGCCCGTCCCGCGAGGCGGCCACCAGGACCTCGGCGAGCAGTTTCTCCCGGGCCAGGTCGACCTTCGGTGGCAGCCCGCCGAGATGGTCGGCGGTGACCTGCGCCCAGATCGATCCGTCGAACTCGTCGCGGGTGTCGCCGAGCAGGAAGAGGCTCTCCCCCGGCTCGGCGCCGAGGCCCGTCGGCAGCCGGCGCCGCACGTCGTCGAGCACGCCGAGCACGCCGACCACCGGGGTGGGCAGGATCGGCGTAGCGCCGGTCTGGTTGTAGAAGCTGACATTGCCGCCGGTGACCGGAATGCCCAGTGCCACACAGCCGTCGGCCAAGCCGCGCACGGCCTGGGCGAACTGCCACATGACGCCCGGGTCCTCCGGGGAGCCGAAGTTCAGGCAGTTGGTGACGGCGATCGGGGTGGCGCCGGTGACTGCCACGTTGCGGTAGGCCTCGGCCAATGCCAGCTGCGCGCCGGTGTAGGGGTCGAGCTGGGTGTAGCGGCCGGAGGCGTCGGTGGACACCGCGATCCCGCGTCCGGTCGCCTCGTCGATCCGCAGCACACCTCCGTCGGCGTGCTCGGCCAGCACCGTATTGCCCCGCACGTAGCGGTCGTACTGCTCGGTGATGAACGCCCGGCTGCACAGATGCGGGCTGCCCAGCAGCGCAAGCAGAGTCGCGCGCAGTTCCGCGCCGGTCTTCGGCCGCGGCAACGACGCGGAGTTGTCGGCGTTGAGGGCATCCTGAGTGTCGGGGCGGGCCAGTGGGCGCTGGTAGACCGGGCCCTCGTGGGCGACGGTGCGCGGCGGCACGTCGACGACGGTCTCGCCGTGCCAGGTGATCACCAGCCGGTCGCCGTCGGTGACCTCACCGATCACCGTCGCCAGCACGTCCCACTTGCGGCACACCGCCATGAACGCCTCGACGTTCTCCGGGGTCACCACCGCGCACATCCGCTCCTGGGACTCGCTGGAGAGCACCTCGGCGGGGGTCATGTTAGCTGCTCGAAGCGGCACCCGATCCAGGTCGATGGCCATACCGCCGTCACCGGCGGAGGCGAGTTCGGATGTTGCGCAGGATAACCCGGCACCGCCGAGATCCTGGATGCCGACCACCAGCCCGGCTTCGTACAGCTCCAGACAGCACTCGATGAGCACCTTCTCGGTGAACGGGTCCCCTACTTGGACGCTGGGTAATTTCTTTCTGCCCGCACCTGATTCGTCACCGGAAAACGTATCGCTGGCCAGCACGGACACTCCGCCGATGCCGTCCAGACCGGTGCGGGCCCCGAACAGAATGATCTTGTTGCCGGCGCCGGAGGCGAAGGCCAGATGCAGATCCTCCTTGCGGAGCACACCGACGCACATCGCGTTGACCAACGGGTTGCCCGCGTAGGACGCGTCGAACACCGTCTCGCCGCCGATGTTGGGCAGGCCGAGCGAGTTTCCGTAGCCGCCGATGCCGCGGACCACACCATCGACCACTCGCCGGGTGTCCGGGGCGTCGGCCGCGCCGAATCGAAGCTGATCCATCACCGCGACCGGACGGGCGCCCATCGCCATGATGTCGCGAACGATCCCGCCGACACCGGTGGCCGCACCCTGGTAGGGCTCCACGTAGGACGGGTGGTTGTGCGACTCGACCTTGAAGGTGACGGCCCAGCCGTCGCCGATGTCGACCACCCCGGCGTTCTCGCCGATCCCGGCGAGCATGCCGGCGCGCATCTCGTCGGTGGTGGTCTCGCCGAAGTAGCGCAGGTGCACCTTGGAGGACTTGTAGGAGCAGTGCTCGCTCCACATCACCGAGTACATCGCCAGCTCGGCGTCGGTGGGCCGACGGCCCAGGATCTCCCGGATGCGCCCGTACTCGTCGTCCTTGAGTCCGAGTTCCCGGTAGGGCTGGGGGTGGTCCGGAGTCGAGGATGCGTGCTCGACGGTGTCGATTGTCACCGGGTCAGCTTATTCGGGGGCCAGGAAGGCCCGCAGCGCCGCGGCATAGGCGGCCACGTCGCGGGCCCCCATGAGTTCCCGCGCGGAGTGCATGGCCAGCTGGGGAGCCCCGACGTCGACGGTGGGGATGCCCGTGCGCGCCGCCGTCATCGGCCCGATCGTCGACCCGCACGGCAGGTCGGCGCGGTGTTCGTAGCGCTGCAGCGGCACACCGGCCTGACGGCACGCCAGTTCGAACGCCGCGGCGGTGCGCCCGTCGGTGGCGTAGCGCAGGTTGGGTTGCACCTTGAGCACCGGCCCGCCGTTGACCCGGATCAGGTGGGACGGCTCGTGGCGGTCCGGGTAGTTCGGGTGGGTGGCGTGCGCCATGTCGCCGGAAGCCACCATCGAGGCGGTCAGCGTCCGCAGGAAGTCCTGCCGGTCCCCGCCGCGGGCCAGCACGATCCGCTCCAGGACGGTCGGCAGCAGATCCGACTGCGCACCGTGGTCGGAGGTAGAACCCACCTCCTCGTGGTCAAACAGGGCCAGCACCGGAACGTACCCGTCGGGTTCGGCCGCCAGGAGTGCCTCCAGACCGGTATAGCAGGTGCCCTGGTTGTCCAGCCGTGGCGCGCTGACGAGATCACGCTCGGCGCCGATCAGCTGGGCGGGTGCCAGGTCGTGGGTCATCAACTCGGCGGACAGCAGGTCGCCGGGGGCCACGTCGAACCGCTCGGCGATGTAGTGCCATAAAGACCGGGGCCGCTCCCCCGACCCCCACACCGCGTCGAGGTGGCGCTGCGGGTTGAGCGACACCGCAGTGCGGTCCTCGGACAGGTGGATGGCCAGCTGCGGCACCCGCAGCAGAGGCTCGTCGATGCGCACCAGCCAGTGCGCGATCCCGCCGTCTGCCTTGCGGTCACGCACCGACAGCCGGCCGCTCAGGCCGAGATCGCGGTCCAACCACGAGTTCAGCCATGCCCCGCCGTAGGGCTGCAGGGCCACCACCTGCCAGCCGGCCACCGTGCGGTCCGGGTGCTGTTTGACCCGCAGGTTGGGGCTGTCGGTGTGTGCGCCGACGATGCGGAACGGCCGGTCGGTGTCACCGGTGGCGTGCGTTTCCCCGTTCCAGGCGATCAGCGACCCGGAGCGGACGGTGAAGAACCTGCCGCCACCCTTTGGCCAGCGGTCCGTCTCGGCCAGTTCGGTGTAACCGGCGCCCCGCAGGCGGGCCGCCGCAGTGGCGCAGACGTGAAAGGGCGACGGCGAGGCGTCGACGAAGTCGCACAGACCCTGCGCGGTGGCCCCACCGGTCATCGGATTAGACGGCCAGTACCGCGTCGAGGGCGGAATAGAACATGCCCAGCCCGTCGTCGGACGGTCCGGTGAGCGGCTCGGTGGCGTGCTCGGGGTGCGGCATCAGCCCGACCACGCGCCCGTCGGCCGAACTGATGCCGGCGATGTCACGCATCGAGCCGTTGGGGTTGTCGGCGTAGCGGAACACCACCCGGCCTTCGCCTTCCAGCTCGTCGAGCACGGATTCGCTTGCCACGTAACGTCCTTCGCCGGACTTCAGCGGAACCAGCAGCTGCGCACCGGCCTCGTAGCGCGATGTCCACGCGGAGTTGACGGAGTCCACCGTCAACCACACGTCCCGACAGATGAAGTGCAGCCCGGCGTTGCGGGCCAGCGCGCCCGGCAGCAGACCGGCTTCACAGAGGATCTGAAAACCGTTGCAGATGCCCAGCACCGGCATGCCGCGCTGCGCGGCGGCGACCACTTCGCCCATCACCGGGGCGAACTTGGCGATGGCCCCGCAGCGCAGATAGTCGCCGTAGGAGAAGCCGCCCGGCACCACCACGGCATCGACGCCCTTCAGGTCGGCGTCGCCGTGCCACAGGCTGACCGCCTCGGCGCCGGCCAGTCGCACCGCGCGGGCAGCGTCGACGTCGTCGAGGGTTCCGGGGAAGGTGATGACCCCGACGCGGGCGCTCATGCCGGATCCCGGGTGACGGCCCAGTCCTCGATCACCGTATTGGCCAGCAGCGACTCGGCGATCTCGGCCAGTTCGTCATCGGTGACGGTCTCGTCGACCTCGAGTTCGAAGCGCTTGCCCTGTCGGACATCGGTGATTCCGGGATGACCCAGCCGCCCCAGCGCGCCGACGATGGCCTGCCCCTGCGGGTCGAGGATCTCGGTCTTCGGCATCACGGTCACAATTACCCGGGGCACGGGGCTCCTTATGTCGGGGACGGTGCGGCTCTGTGCGCCGCTGATCCTACCGGCGGGTCAGGGGCAGGAGTCGATATAGGCGGTGCACAGCGGTGCGCCGAGCGCGTCGAGAACCGCGGTGTCGGTGACGGCCGGCCACGGCGTCTGCGGCGGGGCGTCGGACCACAGGGCCAATTCGGTGAGCGTGCTGTTGAGCCGGTCGGCGAGCAGGTATTGGCGCATGACGACCGGGCCGCTGATAGCGGCGGCCAGCCGGTCGGGCTGGTCGACGATGAGCGACGCCGACGCCGCCGGGTTGGTCGCCTGGCAGGCGCGCAGCGCCGCGACGGCGGCGGCGAAGACTTCCTCGACGCGATCGGCGCCCCACCACGTCTCGCCGCGCCAGTGCAGCACCTGGGCGCGCAGCTGCCACTGCCCTTTCGGGTTGGACACCTCGGATCGTTCGGCGACGACGTAGCTGCGCGGGTCGGAGGCGGCCGCTGGGGTGGCGCACAGCTCCTCGAAGGCGAACCGGGGTGATCGTGCCGTCACCGCCAATCCGGCGAGCTGCGGCCAGGAGTAGGTCGAGTCCAACGGGATGGCCGCCGGTGCGATCCAGGCGGTCTCGGGGATGCGGTTGCAGGCCGGCGGGCAGGTGCTGGCCGGTTCGGCGGCCGCCGGCGCGGCGACAGCGAGATAGGAGGCCATGACCCCTGCCGTGAGGGCAATCCGCATACCGCCGCCTCCTGTGAGCGCGCACAATCGTAGGCATGGAGTTGACGCATTTCGGTCATTCATGCCTGCTCGCCGACTTCGGTGTCGCCCGGCTGCTATTCGACCCGGGCAACTTCTCGCACGGCTTCGAGGGCATCACCGGCCTGTCGGCGATCCTGCTGACCCACCAGCACCCCGACCACGCCGACCCGCAACGGCTGCCCGCGCTGGTGGAGGCCAACCCGCAGGCGGCGCTCTACGCCGACCCGCAGACCGCGGCGATGCTCGGCGGGGACTGGCGGGCGGTCCACGTCGGCGACGAACTGACCGTGGACGGCCTGCGGATCCGCGGAGTGGGCGGCCGCCACGCGGTTATCCATCCCGAGATTCCGGTGATCGACAACATGTCCTATCTGGTGGGCGACGACCAGCATCCGGCCAAGCTGATGCATCCCGGTGACGCCCTGTTCGTCCCTAACGAACCGGTGCAGGTGCTCGCCACCCCGGCGGCCGCTCCCTGGCTGAAGATCTCCGAAGCCGTGGACTACCTGCGCGCGGTGTCCCCCGACCACGCCGTGCCCATCCATCAGGGCATCATCGCCCCGGAGGCGCGGGGCATCTTCTACGGCCGCCTGACCGAGATGACCGAGACCGACTTCCGGGTGCTCAACCCCGAAGCGGCCCAACGCTTCTGAAGGAGCCGGACGTGAGTGCAGCTGATCTGAGAAGACTTTTCGGACTGGACGGCAAGACCGCTCTGGTCACCGGCGGCACTCGCGGGATCGGCATGATGATCGCCCGCGGCCTGCTGCAGGCCGGCGCCGATGTGGTGGTCAGCTCCCGCAAGGCCGACGCCTGCCAAGAGGCCGTGGCCGCCCTGTCGGAGTTCGGGCCGGTGCGCGCAGTGCCTGCCGACCTGGCGCGACAGGAGGAGTGTGCGCGGCTGGCGGCTGACGTGCTGACCCGCGCCGACCACCTGGACATTCTGGTCAACAACGCCGGCGCAACCTGGGGAGAGCCGCTGCAGAGCTTCCCCGCCGCGGCCTGGGACCGGGTGATCGACCTCAACGTCAAGTCGCCGTTCTGGATGGTGCAGGAGCTGCTACCGGCACTGCGCAAGGCCGGAACACAGGACGATCCGGCGCGGGTGATCAACGTCGGGAGCATCGACGGGATCCACGTCAGCCCGATGCCGACCTACTCCTACTCCGCGAGCAAGGCCGCGATCCATCAGCTCACCCGGGTGTTGGCCAAAGAGCTCGGCCCGCAGCACATCACCGTCAACGCGATCGCGCCGGGACCATTCCCGTCGAAGATGATGGCGGCCACCCTGGAGGCGTTCGGCGAGGCGATCGCCGCCGCGGCGCCACTGCGCCGCATCGGCCGCGACGACGACATGGCCGGCATCGCAGTCTTCCTGGCCAGCCGGGCCGGCTCCTACGTCAACGGGGCGGTGATCCCGGTCGACGGCGGGATCGCCACGACGGCCAGCGGGTCGGCCAGCTAGACCGGCTAGACCGGCTCGGTCGGGGCGTCCTTGCCGTACCGATCCGGGTCCGCGGTCGCCAGCAGCCAGGCGAACTGGAACGCCGTTTCCTTCCACCGTTCGTATCGTCCGCTGATGCCGCCGTGGCCGGCCGCCATCTGGGTGCGCAGCAGCACGGGGCGCGGATCGATCTTGGTGTGACGCAGCGCGGCAACCCATTTGGCGGGCTCGACGTAGAAAACCCGGGTGTCGTTCAGCGATGTCATCGCCAGGATCGCCGGGTATTCCTTGGCCTCGACGTTCTCGTAAGGCGAGTAGGACTTCATGTAGAAGTAGACGTCGCTGTCTTCCAGGGGGTTGCCCCACTCGTCCCACTCGGTCACCGTCAACGGCAGCGACGGATCCAGGATCGTCGTCAGCGGGTCGACGAAGGGCACCTGCGCGAGGATGCCGGCGAACAGGTCAGGCGCCATGTTGGCCACCGCGCCCATCAGCAGGCCGCCGGCGCTGCCGCCCAGCGCCACCATGTTCCGCGGCCGGGTCAGTCCCTCGTCCACCAGGTGACGGCCCACGGCGATGAAGTCGGTGAAGGTGTTCTTCTTTTCCAGCAGCTTGCCCCGCTCGTACCACAGCCGGCCCATTTCACCGCCGCCGCGGACGTGGGCGACGGCGAAGACAGCGCCGCGGTCCAGCAGCGACAGTCGAGCGATGGAGAACCGGGGATCCTCGCTGGACTCGTAGGCGCCGTACCCGTAAAGCACTGTGGCAGCTGGGAATTCGACATCGACACCGTTGCGGTACATCAGCGAGATGGGGATGCGGGTGCCGTCCTCGGCGACCGCCCAGTCTCGGCGTTCGACGTAGTCGTCGCGTCGATAGTCACCCAAGACCGGCTGCTCGCGCAGCAGCGTCCGCTCACCAGTGGCCAGGTCGATGTCGTAGATGCGCATCGGGGTCACGAACGACGTGGCGCCGATCCGCAGCCGCGGAGCGTCCCAGTTGGGGTTGCCGCCAAGACCGCTCGCCATGAGTTCGGAATCGAAGGTGATCTCCGACGGCGTCCCGTAACCGCCCTCGGTAATCGGCCAGAGCGCAAGACTCGGCAGCCCCTCACGACGGTAGTGCAGAACAAAGTGCCGGGCGAAGGCGTCGACGCCCTCCAGCCGGACGTCGTCGCGGGCGGGGATCAGAGTCCGCTGCGCGGTGGGGTCGTCGACCGGCGCCTCGACCAGGGCGAAGTTCGGCGCCCCGTCGTTGTGCAGCATCAGGAACCGGTCCCCGCCGTCGACCACGACGTGATCGACCGTGTACTCCACCCCGTCGCGGCGGGGCAGCACGACGCGGAACTCCGCCTGCGGATCGGACGCGTCGGCAACGCGGACTTCGGAGGTGATCGCCGAACCCGCCGCGATGACGATGAAGGCATTGCTGCGGGTGCGGCCCACCGCCACCCAGAAACGCTCGTCGGGTTCGGTGAACACCTGCTCGTCAGGGCCGGTGTGACCGAGTTGGTGGCGCCATACGGTGTCAGGTCGCCAGGCCTCGTCGACGGTCGTGTAGTACACCGTGGCGCTGTCGGTCGCCCACGTCAGCCCGGCGTTGATGCCGGTGATGCGGTCCGGGTACAGCTCGCCGGTGCGTAAGTCCTTGAAACGCAGGGTGTACCGCTCATCGCCGACCACGTCCACCGAGTAGGCCAGGATGTGGCCATCCGGGCTGACACTGGCGGCGCCGACGGCGAAGTAATCGTGGCCGTCGGCTTCGGCGTTCTCGTCCAGGAGGATCTGCTCGCCGGGAAACTCGGTGTGCTCGTCGAGCACCGGCGGTTCCCAGTCATCAGGGCCCGAGATCGGGCAGCGGCAGTGCACGCCGTACTGCTTGCCCTCGAAGCTCCGGCCGTAGTACCACCAGTCCCCGCGACGCAGCGGCACCGACAGGTCGGTCTCCTTGGTGCGGGCCTTGATCTCGTCGAAAATCTTCTGCCGCAACGGCTCCTGGTAGGCGGTGGCCTCTTCGACGTGAGCGTTCTCGGCCTCGAGGTGGGCGATGACTTCCGGATCGGACTTCTCCCGCATCCACTCGTAAGGGTCGATGAACTCGTCGTCGTGGTGGACCCGCTTGGCCTCGACGCGCTTGGGAATCGGAGCGGTCATGCGACGCCTCCGATCCAGTCCGCGAACTTGCACCCCGAAATACGTTCGTAGGCCTCGATGTAGCGGCTGCGGGTGGCCGCCACGATCTCCTCGGGCAGCGGCGGCGGAGGTTGCGAGCCGTTCCGGTCCCAGCCCGAATCCGGCCCGGTCAGCCAGTTCCGCACGAACTGTTTGTCGAAACTGGGCTGCACCAGGCCTTCGGTGTAGGTGTCCGCCGGCCAGTACCGGGAGGAGTCGGGCGTGAATACCTCGTCGGCCAGCACCAGTCGGCCCCCTCCACCGACACCGGCATCGGCGCCGAATTCGAATTTCGTGTCGGCGATGATGATTCCCTTGTTCAGCGCGTGGTCGGCGGCCTGCCGGTAGGTGTTCAGCGTCAGGTCCCGCAACTCGGCGGCACGGGCCGCACCCACCAGGTGTGTCACCTCATCGAAGCTGATGTTCTCGTCGTGTTCGCCGAGCTCGGCTTTGGTCGCCGGGGTGAACAGCGGCTGGTCGAACTTGCTCGCTTCCACCAGGCCGGGCGGCAGCTGGATTCCGCACACCGCTCCGGTGCGCTGGTAGTCCTGCAGGCCCGAGCCGGTCAGATAGCCGCGCGCCACACACTCGACGGGGACCATGTCCAATCGGCGCACCACCAAAGCGCGGCCCAGCACCTCGGCCGGAATGCGCGGGTCGTCCGGTGGCCCCGCGAGGTGGTTCGGCGCGTCTACCAGGCCGAAGAAGAAGACACTCATCGCCGTGAGGATGCGGCCCTTGTCCGGGATGACGCTGTCCAGGATGTAGTCGAACGCCGAGATCCGGTCGGTCGCGACGAACAGCAGATGGTCGTCGTCGATGCGATAAAGCTCACGCACTTTGCCGCTGGCCAGGTGTCGGTAATCGGTCAGGGCGGGACGCACCGCGCCAGCCTAGCGGGGGGACGATGCGGCGCAACGGAGTGAGCCGCCCAGGAGCCACGCCATCGGTCCAGCGGGGCGACGATGCGGCGCAACGGAGTGAGCCGCTGAGGAGCCACGCCATCGGTCTAGCGGGGCGACGATGCGGCGCAACGAAGTGAGCCGCTGAGAAGCCACGCCATCGGTCTAGCGGGGCGACGATGCGGCGCAACGAAGTGAGCCGCTGAGA
>NZ_JBIIOV010000111.1:0-11012 GCF_044342925.1 Mycobacterium sp.
GTCGGTGAGCGGTATCGCCTGGAGACACCGCAGCCAGCCACCCCCGAGGCCGTCACAGCCACGGTCGCCGAGGTGGTGAAGCACTTCGACTGGAGCGGCCCGCTCGGCGTCACCTACCCCGGCGTCGTGGTCGACGGCGTCGTGCAGACCGCCGCCAACGTCGACGCCAGCTGGATCGGTCGCGACGTCGCCCACGAGATGAGCACCGCTCTCGGCGGCCAGAAGGTGACCGTTCTCAACGACGCCGACGCTGCCGGGCTGGCCGAGCAGCGGTACGGCGCCGGGCGCAACCAGGACGGTGTCGTGCTGTTGCTGACGTTCGGTACCGGGATCGGGTCGGCCGTCATCCATCACGGAATGTTGTTGCCCAACACCGAGTTCGGGCACATCGAGGTGGACGGTAGGGAAGCCGAAGACCGGGCGGCGTCGTCGGTGATGGAGAACAAGGGCTGGAGCTACCGCAAGTGGACCAAGCAGGTCACCAAGGTGCTGGTCGCGGTCGAAAACGCCATCTGGCCGGACCTGATCATCGCCGGTGGCGGAATCAGCAAGAAGGGCGACAGATGGATCCCGCTGCTGAAGAACCGCACACCCGTTGTCGCCGCTGAGCTGCTGAACAGCGCCGGCATCGTCGGCGCCGCGATGGCTGCCGCCGAGGAGCACCAGTAGGGCTGACCGGGCGCACGGCCTGCGCCTACCGCCGGTGTCGTTACAATGGAACGCGGCGGCCGCCCACCAGAGCGGCGAGATCTGAGATCGATCACGCCGACATTCCCCATAGCCGAGGCTTCTAGGTAGCGCACGCCCGCGTTCGCCGAAGCCCGCAGGACTGAGAGGCTGGTACGTGGCAGCGACCAAAGCAAGCCAGGCAACCACAAAGCCGGCCAAGCGAACCGCCGCCACGACAGAGGAAACCCCTGCGGAGCCCGCCAAGGCCGAGAAGACCACGCCCGCCCGCACGGCCCGAAGCGTGCTGGCCAAGGTAGCCGCTAAGGCCACCGGCCGCGCCACGGCGGATAAGGCCGCCCCCGCAAATGCGGTGGCAGCCCCCGCCGATGAGCCGGCTGCGCCGACAAAGGCCACCAAAGCCGCCCCTGCTAAAGCGGCGGCCAAAGCAGCGCCGGCAAAGGCAGCCAAGGCGCCCGCCAAAACAGCGGGCACGGCAGCGCCGGCCAAAACCACCTCCGCCAAATCGGCCACGGCGGCTCCCGCCAATTCGGCCACGGCGGCACCCGCCAAAGCGGCCACGGCGGCACCCGCCAAGGCGGCAAAGGCTGCCGCTCCCGCTCGCGGCCGCGCCAAGAAGGCCACCGCGGCGGCCGATGCTGTCGGCACCGAGGCCATCGTCGAGGACGACGCGGATTTGACCGTCGAACCCGATCTCGATGTCGCCGAGGACGTCGAACTCGCCGACCTCGAGGCCGTCGCCGATGACGAGGCCGTCGAAGCCGGCGCAGCGGACGCCGTCGCCGATGGCGAGGCCGACGAGGACGTGACGGAACCGACGGACAAGGACAAGGCCTCCGGCGATTTCGTCTGGGACGAGGAGGAGTCCGAGGCCCTGCGGCAGGCGCGCAAGGATGCCGAGCTGACGGCCTCGGCCGACTCGGTGCGGGCATACCTCAAGCAGATCGGCAAGGTCGCCCTGCTCAACGCCGAAGAGGAAGTGGAGCTGGCCAAGCGGATCGAGGCCGGCCTCTACGCCACCCAGAAGGTGGCCGAGATGGCTGAGCGCGGCGAAAAACTCCCAGTCCAGCAGCGCCGCGACATGCAGTGGATCTGCCGCGATGGCGAGCGCGCGAAAAACCATCTGCTGGAAGCGAATCTGCGCCTGGTGGTCTCGCTGGCCAAGCGCTACACCGGTCGCGGCATGGCGTTCCTGGACCTCATCCAGGAGGGCAACCTCGGCTTGATCCGCGCGGTCGAGAAGTTCGACTACACCAAGGGCTACAAGTTCTCCACCTACGCCACCTGGTGGATCCGCCAGGCCATCACCCGCGCCATGGCCGACCAGGCCCGCACCATCCGCATTCCGGTGCACATGGTCGAGGTGATCAACAAGCTCGGCCGGATCCAGCGCGAGTTACTTCAGGACCTGGGCCGCGAGGCCACCCCGGAGGAACTGGCCAAGGAGATGGACATCACCCCGGAGAAGGTGCTGGAGATTCAGCAGTACGCCCGGGAGCCGATTTCGCTGGACCAGACCATCGGTGACGAAGGCGACAGCCAACTCGGTGACTTCATCGAGGACTCCGAGGCCGTGGTGGCCGTGGATGCGGTGTCGTTCACGCTGCTTCAGGACCAACTGCAGTCGGTTCTGGAGACGCTGTCCGAGCGCGAGGCCGGCGTGGTGCGGCTGCGGTTCGGCCTGACCGACGGCCAGCCCCGCACCCTGGACGAAATCGGGCAGGTCTACGGAGTGACCCGCGAGCGGATCCGTCAGATCGAGTCCAAGACCATGTCCAAGCTGCGCCACCCGAGCCGCTCGCAGGTCTTGCGCGACTACCTGGACTAGACCCTCGACTGGGGTGTCGCGCCCGCATGATCGGGCGCGCACCGGGCGCCACCGGAATGATCGGGCTCCACTGCCACTCAAATTATTCCTGATGATAATTTAGATCAGGGGTTATTTTTGCAGACGACAGGTCTGAATTAGGCCCCCCTACCCCGATCGCCAAAGGACTAAAGTCCTCAATCTCCGGGTATATCGTCGCCGCGCTTTGCACGAGTTAGCAAACTTTCGTTCGGCGAGTCGATACTCGTGATGTGCAGGCGACATCAGCTAACGCTCGGACACGAACGCCAGTGTCCGATAGTGGCTATTTCGCAGCTACTCACTTAATAGAATTAGAGACCACCCGTACATTTCCCTTATTAAACGTGACAGTTATAACGTTTCGCACTGCTAATAACCATCAGGTTTTTGCAGATGAAACGGACGATACGTTGAAAAAAATTGCTCACTCAGCCGGCCTTTTTCTCATTTTCGTCGGTTCCGCCGCAACGTCGGCCACCGTGACCGCGGCTGACATCGCAGACGGCACCCCTGCCCAGGCGGTCAGCACCGGCAGCGAGCTGGCAGCGGCGAGCGAACCGGCGCAGCCGGCGGTGACTGGAACCCCGATCGCCGAGACCCCGGTCGACAGCTCCGCGGACCCGACGACGCCAGCGGTCGGCGCGCCTCGCGCCCGGACCAGCCTCGGTGCGGCTCGCGCCGACACCGACAGTTCCGGCGAGCCCGCAGCACAGACGAACCGTGCTCCCAGATCAGCCGCGTCCACACGCGGTAGCAGCAGGCCAGCGGCCTGAACAGCAGAAGAAAGGCTCCATCATGCGTTCACTCTCTCGGTCGGTAGGCATGGCATTGGCCGCAGCCGGTTGCACCGCAGGGTTGGCGTTGACCACCGCGACAGGGGCTGGGGCAGCCAATGTCGTCCTGATGGTCAATGGCATGGGCGCGGGCAATCTCACCGACCTCGCGATGTCCAGCATCTTGGGCGGCATCTACGGCGGCCCTAACTATGTGCGCCAGAACGTCCCATGGCCGCAGCAGGCCCGCCCCGTCACAGGATTGACCAGCATGACGTTGAGCCAATCGATCAACGTCGGCGCCAACAACCTGGACGCGGCACTCGACAGCGCGCTGCTTCAGCTGAAGCCGGGCGAACGCGTCACCATCGTCGGGCTTTCAGCGGGGGCTCTGGTGGCCGACGAGGAACTGCGTCGCCTGACCACTGACCCCACCGCACCCGACAAGAGCAAGCTGGAATTCGTCGTCATCGCTGATTCCAGCCGAATCCTGTTCAACCGCAACCGGTACGACGCTGTGCTCGGCTACACCTACCGACCGCCGGTGGACTCGAAATACAACACCAAGGCGGTGGTCGCGGAGTACGACGGCTACGCGGACTATCCGGATCGTCCGACGAACACCCTCGCCGTGCAGAACGCGATGATCGGGGCCAACATCGTCCACGTCCCGTCGATGGTGACCCCACTGTCGTCGGTCCCGGCAGCGAACATCAAGCAGACGACGAACTCGCTGGGCGGCGTGACGACGAACTACCTGATCCCCACGACGACACTTCCGCTGGTGATCGACAATCCCGCGCTCAAGCCGCAGGAAGCTCAGCTCAAGGCGATCGTCGACTCGGCCTACATCCGCAACGACAAGACCACCGCGGCCGCTTCGACCACGGTCTCGGCGACGACGGCGTCGGTCGTGGAGCAGCCGACCCCGGACATCGACGCGGTGAGCGTCGCCGAACCGGTCTCAGCCCCTGCGGCGCAGGCGGATTCGTTCCACGACAACAGCGACCGGTCGGCTGCGCCCAGGCGGTCGCGGAGCGGGTCGCGAGGGGCGTCGTCGTAGGACGGGCCTAAGACGGACGCAGGACGGGCCTAAGCGCCGGTGAGTCGGTTGTTGCGCCAGGTGTTCTCGTACGCCAGTCGCTGAGCCAGGGCCTCCTGGCTCTTGCCGAACAGCATCGCCCGGTCGCGCTTGACGACTGTCCGCATGGTGAGGATGGCGAGCACCACCATCAGCACAAAGCCCGGCACGGTCAGCGCCTCGTAAAGCCGCATGTTGTCGAAGACCATGATGAACTCCGTTCACTCGTAGCGCCGGATCGGACGGACCCGACATTTAGATTTCGGAGCCACCTGCACGAGGTATGGGTCTGGAAATATGACGTCTTTATGACGCGGCCTAGGCCAAGTCACGACTCCAGCGGCAGCGGTTCCAGGCGCAGCAGGTTCTTACGCGGCGATTTGGTGTCCAGTGCGACGAGCGGTGTGCCGTCATCGAGGATGACCAGGCCTTCGGGGTTCTCCGGCCGACCGGCTATCCGCCATATCGCCTCAGCGTCGACGGTGCCGCCGGCCGGGTCCAGATGATCGGGGAGCCGCGCGATTGCGGCGCCCTGGTCGGAGAGCAGGTACAGGCATCCGTCGGGTCCGATGGTGGCGTCGCTGATGTCAGGCAGTCGCTCGCTCAGATCGGCGCCGAGCCACCACGTCGCGAGCACGGTCAACTCGGCATCGCCCGGCACCGGCGCGACGCCCGGCACACCGCGTCGCCAGCCGACGGGTTGGTCGCCCGCGGGTCCGAACTCCAGAATCGCCGCGGGATCCTTCTCCTTGACCACCAGCAGGTGTCCACGATCGGTGAGCAGCAACGATTCACCGCGCGAGGAACGGTCGCCGAGCCAGGACTGCCGAAGCCGATGTCCATCGGGAACCACCAGGACCAGGGTGCCCAGCAACGCCGGAGCGGCCAGGTCTATCTGCAGAACCAGCGCGGGCTGTTCCTGAAGGATCAGGACGGTGTCGCCACCTGTGGGCACGACGGCTTCGAACTGGGTGCCGCCTTCAGGAAGGCTCAGCCCGGTCAGGTCGATCCCGCGCCACCGCAGCTTCGGCTCCATCGGTGCGACGAAAACCACCGGTTCATGGTCGCCGACAGCAAGTAACTCGCCATCCCTGCGCGCAAGGCCGGAAACCTCGCGCAACGGAATATCGGAGACGTCGCGGACTTCAAGTTTGGCGGGCTGACTCACACCGGTGAGCCTAGGCAGTCGACGGCGGGAGCACGCCACTATGGACCGGTCGGCCCCACCGGACCCGCGACGAGCGGCGCGAAAGCCCTGCCCGGCCCGGGCCGGTACGGCTCGACGCGGACGACCGCGGCGGCGGGCAGGGCACCGTAGAGATGGGGAAACAGCATCGCCTCGGGATCGCCCGGGACGCCCGGCTCCCAACGCAGCGGAGCTTTCAGGACGGTCGGATCGACGTAGAGAAGGATCAGATCGGTGCGGCCGGAGAAGATCCGGTTGGCCGGGTGATGAACCTGCTCCGGCGCCGACAGATGCACGAAGCCCGCCTCGGCCAGCGATGGTGGCCGCATCTCCCCTGCCGCCCGGGCGGCGTCCCACTCACGGGGTGTGCAGAGGTGGACTAACAGTCCGTTCTGGGGGTACCCGTCGGCCATCACCTCAGGATGCCTCATCGGCACGTGAGACACGACACATCATTGTTGGCGGGGAACAAGCCCGCCGTCCGGATCGTCTGAGACAGTAGATGTACCCCGGTTCGCCGCGGGGGCGCTGAGCACCTTTGGAGGAGCCCATGAACGCAACGCTGACCAGTCCGGAACTGACCAGGGCTGATCGCTGCGACCGCTGCGGAGCGGCCGCCCGCGTACGGGCGAAACTCCCCTCTGGGGCCGAACTGTTGTTCTGCCAGCATCATGCCAACGAGCATCAAGCCAAGCTGCGGGAGCTGGAGGCCGTGCTCGAGGTCAGTCAGGTCGACGCCTGACCATCCGGCATCGCCGTGCTAGCGCACGGTGGTCCGGGATTCTCACCACGTCATGACGGCCCCCTCGCCGCTGCCCCCGACGCGCCATCACATTTTGCGCATCGCGAAGCGCACCCTGTCGAAAAGCTGGGACGACTCGATTTTCTCGGAGTCCGCGCAAGCCGGTTTCTGGTCAGTGCTGTCGCTTCCGCCATTGCTGCTTGGAATTCTGGGCAGCCTGGCCTATGTGGCGCCGCTGTTCGGCCCGGAAACGCTGTCGGCCATTCAGAGCCAGCTGATCAGCACGTCGAACAGCTTCTTCTCCAAGAACATCGTCACCGAGATCATCGAGCCGACGATTCGCGACATCGTCCAGGGCGCCCGCGGTGAGGTGGTGTCGCTGGGTTTCGTGATCAGCTTGTGGGCGGGCTCCTCGGCGATCTCGGCGTTCGTGGACTCCGTGGTGGAGGCCCACGACCAGACCCCGTTACGGCATCCGGTCAGACAGCGGTTCTTCGCACTCGGCATCTATGTGGTCATGCTGATGATCGTCACCGCGTCGGCGCCTTTCCTGGCTCTGGGGCCCCGTAAGATCGGCGAGTACATCCCGGAGAGCTGGGACAATGTGCTTCAGTTCGGCTACTACCCGATGCTCGCGCTGGGTTTGGTGGTCGCTGTGACGACGCTCTACCGCGTCGCGCTGCCGGAACCACTGCCCACCCACAGGTTGGTATGGGGGGCAATGCTGGCCACCACCGTGTTCGTGGTCGCCACCGCCGGCCTACGCATCTACCTGCAGTACATCACCCGCACCGGCTACACCTACGGGGCGTTGGCCACCCCGATCGCGTTCCTGTTATTCGCGTTCTTCCTTGGATTCGCAATCATGATGGGCGCCGAGCTCAATGCGGCGATCCAGGAGGAATGGCCGGCCCCTCAGCCGCGCTTGGCGCGGTGGCGAGCGCAATGGCGAGCCCGACGGACCACTGCGGAAGCGGCGCCGACGAGCGGCGTCCCGCCTACATCCGGTGCCGACCAAGCGGCCGTCGTCAGCCCTTCTTGAGCGACTCGTAAATCCGTTTGCAGTCCGGGCACACCGGCGAGCCGGGCTTGGCAGCGCGAGTCACCGGGAAAACCTCACCGCACAGCGCGACGACGTGGGTACCCATCACCGCGCTTTCCGCGATGCGGTCTTTCTTCACGTAGTGGAAGTGTTTGGGCCTGTCAGCGTCCGACCCGTCGTCGACGCGTTCGTCGCTGTCGGTGCGTTCGATCGTATCGGTCTGCATGAAAGACATTGTGCCCGCTGAGACGCAGGATCGGTAAGACTGCCGTAAGAAACAACCCTCGTTTGATCAGGGCCCGGTGTGGAACAGTAACTTCATGGAGCGGGATCTGGATTTCGATGACGAAGGCCGGCCCGTACTCATCACTCAGGCTGAGTACTCCTACGAGGAGCAGCACCGTGCCCGGGTGCGTAAGTACCTCAAGCTGATGTTCTGGCGGATCCCCGCGTTCCTCGCCGCCGCCATCGCTTACGGCATCTGGCACAACGGTCTTCTCTCCCTTGCGATTCTGGCCGCCTCCATCCCTCTGCCGTGGATGGCGGTGTTGATCGCCAACGACCGCCCGCCGCGCCGCGCGGAGGAGCCCCGGCGCTTCCCCGACGCTCCTCAGCACACCGCGCTGTTCCCCCGGGCGGAGCACCGCGCACTGGACGCCGGCTTCAGTTCCACCTCGCAAACCAACGCGCAATCGCGGTCGGCCCAGCCGGGCGAAGAACACTTCCGCTGACCCGATCACCGGGGCATTCTCAGCACATTCTTATAGCGGCGCAGCGTTCACCCAGCTCAGAGGGTGTGAGATGGCCGACGTCGGGGAACTCTTGTGCGCAGTCGGGCGTTGGACCCTTCGATAGCAGGAGCCGATCAGGAGGCACCAATGGCAAACGCCAGCACCACCCGGGTTGACAGCGATCTGGACGCACAGAGTCCAGCCGCGGACCTTGTGCGCGTATATCTGAACGGCATTGGCAAGACAGCCCTGCTCACCGCTGCGGACGAAGTGGAGCTGGCTAAGCGCATCGAGGCCGGGCTCTACGCGCAACACCTGCTGGAGACGCGGAAGCGCTTGAGCGAGAGCCGCAAACGCGAATTCGCGGTCATCGCGCGGGACGGGCAAGCGGCCCGCCGGCATCTGCTCGAGGCCAATCTCCGGCTTGTGGTGTCGCTGGCCAAGCGCTACACCGGCCGCGGAATGCCGCTGCTCGACCTCATCCAGGAAGGCAACCTCGGACTGATCCGGGCAATGGAGAAGTTCGACTACACCAAGGGTTTCAAGTTCTCCACCTACGCCACGTGGTGGATCCGGCAGGCGATCACCCGCGGGATGGCAGATCAGAGCCGCACCATCCGCCTCCCCGTGCACCTGGTCGAACAGGTCAACAAGCTGGCCCGGATCAAGCGGGAACTGCACCAGACGCTCGGCCGCGAGGCCACCGACGAGGAGCTGGCCGAGGAGTCCGGAATCCCGGTGGACAAGATCAACGATCTGCTGGAGCACAGCCGGGATCCGGTCAGCCTGGACATGCCGGTGGGCAGCGACGAGGAAGCCCCGCTGGGCGACTTCATCGAGGATGCCGAGGCGATGTCGGCGGAGAACGCGGTGATCGCCGAGCTCCTTCACACCGACATCCGCCATGTGCTGGCCACGCTCGACGAACGCGAGCAGCAGGTCATCCGGCTGCGGTTCGGTCTCGATGACGGCCAGGCGCGCACCTTGGACCAGATCGGCAAGCTATTCGGGTTGTCCCGGGAGCGGGTGCGCCAGATCGAACGCGAAGTGATGACCAAGCTGCGCAACGGTGACCGCGCCGAGAAACTGCGGTCCTACGCCAGCTGATCGAGTTGCCACCGAGTGTGGCCGCCGGAATTTCCGGCGGGCACACTCGTGTATCGGGGTGTTCGGTGGTAATGATCGTTGCCACATCTGGGCATATAGACTCGCGGTGCGACGAAGGGTGCCCTCATGAACGATCTGGTCGACACCACCGAGATGTACCTGCGCACTATCTACGACCTCGAAGAAGAGGGCGTGGTGCCGCTGCGCGCACGGATCGCCGAGCGGCTGGAGCAGAGCGGACCAACCGTGAGCCAGACGGTGTCCCGGATGGAGCGCGACGGCCTGCTGAAGGTGGCCGGCGACCGGCACCTGGAATTGACCGAGAAGGGCCGTCGACTGGCGATTTCGGTGATGCGCAAGCACCGCCTGGCTGAGCGCTTGCTGCTCGACATGATCGGCCTGCCCTGGGAAGAGGTGCACGCCGAGGCCTGCCGTTGGGAGCACGTGATGAGCGAGCAGGTGGAGCGCCGCCTTCTGCAGGTGCTCGATCACCCCACGGTCTCCCCCTTCGGCAACCCGATCCCGGGTCTGGGACTGCTCGGCGTGGACGGCACCGAGACCGCGCCGGACAACGCCAACCTCGTGCGGCTGACCGAACTCCCCGACGGCGACTCGGTCGCCGTCGTCGTGCGGCAGCTGACCGAGCATGTCCAAGGCGATTTCGAGCTGATCAGCAGGCTCAAGGAGGCCGGGGTGGTACCAAACGCCCGAGTGCTGGTCCAGACCAGCTCGCACGGTGACGTCACGATCGTCGTGAGCGGCCACGAGAACGTCGAGTTGCCCCATGAAATGGCCCACGCGGTGAAGGTGGAAAAGGTCTAACCCGCCCGCCCGAACACGCGTCTGGGCGGCAGACGCACACCGAGGCGCTTCGCGAGCCGATAGCCGGTACCCGCCAATTCCCTGATTTGCTCGGGGCGCATGCCCGACTGAAGAGCGGTATCAAGCATGCCTGCCATCCGGTGCTCGGGGGCACTGCGCAGGGCGGCCTCCAGGGAGATGCCGGCCAGCGGTCCGTCACCGCGGGCATAGGCCGAAAAGGCCAGCAGCACGAGGGCTTCCACTCGCCACGGCTCCGGCAGCGTCCGCGCCAGCAATGCCCACAATGCCTCGGCAGCCGCAGCCTCCGAGCCGACGGCCAATGCGTACAACGTGTCGCGCACCGCGACATCGGTGAGACTGCAGGCCAGTTCGGCGATGTCGGCGTCGGCCGGCCGGGCACCGTCGAGCACCCGAGCAGCGACCGCGATGGCGTGGTGGACATCGCGCCGCCCACGGCCGTCCGGGTCGCTCTGCCAGTCGGCATCGCGGGTCACGGCGCATTCCTCAATCGCGTTCACCAGAGCCGTGGTGCTCGCCGGGTCGGCTGACTCGATGACCGCATGCAGATCATCGCGCCGCGCATAGAGTCGCCTGCCGTCGAGGACTGCGGCAGCGGCCAGCGGCGAAGCGGTCGGGTCTTCGACTATGCCCGCCGCCCCGCACCCGTCAACGCATCGCCACTGTCCGCCCGCTTCGACGCGGTCGACCAGATGGCCCGCGTGCAGCCCTACCTGATGTTCGGCAAGTTCGGAAGCCAGTGTCTCGCACAGCTGACGGTGATTGTCGTTACACATCGGGCAGAGCGCCCCGTCGGCATCGATGATCACCGCGACCACCGTCTCAGCGCCAGATGAGGCAGCGATCTCGGCGAGGCGACCCAGGTTGGACTCCAAGTCGGCGGACAGATCGGCCCGCATGACCGCCCCGATCCGGCCGTCCTCCTCCAAGGACACCACGACCAGGGATTTCTCCGGGACGAATCCAAGGACGGC
>NZ_JBIIOV010000112.1:0-10988 GCF_044342925.1 Mycobacterium sp.
CCATTGGGTCGGGCGTGATGAAGTACTGAATCACGCCATTGGGTCGGGCGTGATGAAGTACTGAATCACGCCATTGGGTCGGGCGTGATGAAGTACTGAGCAGCTACCCCGGCAGCACCAGCACCGGCACCGGACTCACCCGCAGAATCTTGGCCCCTCGCGAGCCGAGGAACACCCGCGCGATGCCGTCCCGCGGGGAAGTGCCCAGCGCCAGGATCTCGCCTTCCTGCCACTCGGCGTCGTCGAGCGCCTGATCCCAGCCGTTGCCGCTGACTACCTGCAGCTCGACGTCCTCGTCCACGATGCCGTCGGTCCGCAATTGCGCCAGCAGCTCGGCGGCCTGGTTCTCCCAGGCCGAGAGGATCGAATCCTCGGCGTGCAGGCCGACTTCCGGTGGGTACATGGTGCGGCCACGAACCGCGAAGGTGATGACCCGCAGTGGCACCTCGAGCCGCTTCGCCAGCTCAGCCATCTGCCGCACCACCTCGACCGACTGCGGGGTGCCGGGGTAGCCGCAGGTGATGCGGGTCAGCCGTCCTCCGCGGGGAATACGGTAGCCGCGCGTCGCGATCGCGATGGGCGCCGGGCACGAGTGGAGCAGGTGGTCGGCGGTGGTGCCCACCACTACCTGTCCGTGCGCCCCGCTCGCCGACGAGCCCAGCACTAATACCTCGGCGTCGAGTTCGTTGACCACCTCGGTCAGGCCGCCGGACGCCGACCGGTGCGCGTGGCTGTGGAAGGCGACTTCGACGGGCTCGCCGAGTGCGGCGAGCTCGCGCTGCGCCTCCCGGGCCGAGTCGGCGGCGAGCTGGTCAGCCCACGCCGCGTACTCGGCGTCCACCCGGGCGGGCGATGGGAACGTCCACGGCTTGGGCACGATCGTCGCCACGGTCAGCGAGGTGCGTAGCGTTCGCGCTGCCCCCACCGCGAGATGCAGGGGCGCCGCCCCACTCTTGCCGGCCAGGTAGCCGACGACGACGGTCACGGCACATCCCGTGGCGGGTGGATGACCTCGACGCCGGCCACGTCGAGAGCTGCCGGACGGTTCAGCGCGCTGTGGTGACGGCCCCAGACGAAGTAGAACGTCAGGAACACCGAGACCCACAGTGCGAAAGCCACCCAGGTGTGCCAGGAGAGGCTGTACAGGATGTAGCCGCAGGCGATGATCGCTAGCGCCGGTGTCACCGGGTACCCGGGCACCTTGAACCCGCGGGGCAGGTCGGGCTCGCGGCGCCGCAGCAGCACCACGCCGACGGCCACCACGATGAACGCCGTCAGGGTGCCGATCGACACCAGGTCGGCCAGGTAGTCCAGCGGGATGAAGCCAGCCAGGATGGACACCACGATGGCCACGACGATGGTGTTGTTGACCGGGGTCATCGACCGCGGATCGACTTTGGCGAACATCGATGGCAGCAGTCCATCGCGGCCCATCGCGAACAGGATGCGGGTCTGGCCGTAGAGCGTCACCAGCGTCACCGAGAAGATTGAGATCACCGCGCCGACGGCCAGCACGGTGCCCCAGTAGGTGGCCCCGGTGACGTTGTCCAGGATGGTGGCCAGGCCGGCTTTCTGGCCTTCGAAGTCCGGCCAGTCCTGCGCACCGAGGGCGGCGAAGGCGACCAGCAGATAAACCGTCGTCACCGTGAGCAGGGCGGCGATGATGGCCTTGGGCATGGTCTTCTGCGGGTCCTTCACCTCGTCGCCGGCGGTGGAGACCGCGTCCAGGCCGATGTAGGAGAAGAAAATGGTGCCCGCGGCGGCGCCGACGCCCGCGACGCCGAACGGCGCGAATTCGGCGAACCGATCGGTGTCGAAGGCGGTGAAGGCGATCACCGAGAACATCAGCAGAACGCTGAGCTTGATGATCACCATGATGGCGTTGACCTTGGCCGATTCGCTGGCCCCTCGGATCAGCAGCAACGCGCACAAGCTCACCAGAATCACGGCGGGCAGATTGACGATGCCGGGCTCGGCGTCCCAGGGTGCGGCCGATATCGCGTCGGGCAGCCGGAACCCGAGGAAGTTCTCCAGCAGTTTGTTGACGTACTGGCTCCAGCCCACCGCCACTGCGGCCGTCGACACCCCGTATTCCAGCAGCAGACAGGCAGCCACACCCATCGCCACCGCCTCGCCCAGGGTGGTGTAGGCGTAGGAGTAGGTGGACCCGGACACCGGCACCGCCGAGGCCAGCTCGGCGTAGCAGATCGCGGCCAGCCCCGCGGCCAGCCCGGCGACCAGGAACGAGATGATGACGCTCGGTCCGGCTTTCGGAACAGCTTGGGAGAGAACGAAGAAGATGCCGGTGCCGACGGTCGCGCCGACGCCGAACATGGTCAGCTGGAAAACGCCGATGGATCGCTTGAGGTTCTCCGACGCGCCATGGGCCACCGGTGCGCCGATCACGGGGCGCCGGCGCAGCATCTGTTCGGTCAGAGGTATCGGGGCCGTCATCGCGGGCTCCTTTGAGTTTGCGGGACTAGGCAGATTATGGGCCCGCTTCGGCCGGCGCGCTCGCTAACCAGCGGGGGGAAACGAACCTCCATGGCAAAACCGGGGCGTCCTTGAGGCCCACCGCGCCCCACGGGACCAGCCAGCCATCGTGTAAGAAAAGCCTCGTGGGCAAAGCCAGCGGGATCGTCATAGTCGGGGGCGGATTGGCAGCCGCGCGGACCGCCGAGCAGCTGCGCAAGGCCGGCTACACCGATCCGGTCGCCATCGTCAGCGACGAGCCGCACCTGCCCTACGACCGTCCGCCGCTGTCCAAGGACGTGCTGCAGCAGTCCGAGAAGGCGCTCGACGACGTTCTGCTCAAGCCAGCCGAGTTCTATGCCGACAACGACATCGCGCTGCGGCTCGGGGCCGCCGCACAGTCGCTGGACACCGCCGCGCGGACGCTGACCCTGACCGACGGCACCGTACTGGACTACGACCAGCTCGTGATCGCCACCGGTCTGGTGCCCAAGCGCATCCCGTCGTTCCCCGATCTGGCCGGTATCCGGGTGCTGCGCTCCTTCGGCGACGCCATGGAGTTGCGCGAGCACGCCGGCTCGGCGCGCCGGGCCGTCATCGTCGGCGGCGGTTTCATCGGCTGCGAGGTTGGCGCCAGCCTGCGCAGTCTTGGGGTTGATGTGGTTCTCGTCGAACCGCAGCCGGCCCCACTGGCCGGCGTGCTGGGCGAGCAGATCGGCCAGCTGGTGGCCCGGCTGCACCGCGACGAGGGCGTGGACGTGCGCACCGGGGTGGGTGTGGCCGAGGTCCGCGGTTCCGCCGAGGGCGACGTCACCGCCGTGGAGCTGACCGACAGCACCGTGCTCGAGGCCGACCTGGTCGTCGTCGGCATCGGGTCCCGGCCGGCCACCGACTGGCTGGTGGGTAGCGGGGTGGCGCTGGACAACGGCGTGGTCTGCGACGAAGTGGGCCGCACCAGCGAGCCGCACGTCTGGGCGCTCGGCGATGTCGCGTCCTGGCGCGACGCGAGCGGTCGCCAGGTGCGGGTGGAGCATTGGAGCAACGTGGCCGAGCAGGCCCGCGTGCTGGTGCCGGCGATGCTGGGCGCCGGCCCGGGAAGTAACGAGGTGCCGACCTTGACCGTGGTGCCGTACTTCTGGAGCGACCAGTACGACGTCAAGATCCAGTGCCTCGGCCAACCGGAGGCCGGCGACGTGGTGCACGTCGTCGAGGACGACGGCCGCAAGTTCCTGGCCTACTACGAACGTGACGGTGTGCTGTCCGGCGTGGTCGGCGGCGGCATGCCCGGCAAGGTGATGAAGGCGCGCGCCAAGATCGCCGCTCGCGCGCCTATCGGCGAGGTGCTCGGCTCCTGAAGCTCGGTGCTCGGGGCCTACAGCCCAGCCGCCGCCGCGTCGAAGGCCGCGCCGAGGGCGTGGCGCAGCGACACCGTTTCGTCGCCCAGCCAGTACTCGTAGGCGGCCAGCGCCACCCCCAGCATCAGCCACGCGACGGTTTGCGGCGTCAGGTCCTGCGGGCCGGCGTCGGTGCGCCGAGCCACGAATCGGGCCACCACCTCGCGCCAACCGGCGTACATCGTCATCGAGTAGGCCTGCAGCTCGGGGGTTTGCAGAATCACCCGCATGCGCTGGCGATGCCGCGCGGCTTCGGAGTCGTCGAAGGTGTTGAAGTCCAGGAGCGCCCCCCGCAGCGCGGTTGTCAGCGGCAGATCCGGGTCGGTGCCGTCCAGCAGCGCCGTGAAATGCCGCAGGTGTGCGTCGAAGTCGCCCCACGGGATCGCGTTCTTCGACGCGTAGTAGCGGAACAGGGTCCGGCGCGAGATCCCTGCCCCGACCGCGATGTCATCGACGCTGACACTGGCGAATCCGTAGGCGACGAACAAGTCCAGGGCGATGTCGGCGATCTGCTCGGGCGTGGTGGAGCGGCGCCGCCCGACCCGTGCAGTACCCATCGTCGACAAAAACCTTCCCTTTGCGGCATCTGATGCCATATTCTGGCCGTCTTGACGGTCGAATGTCGACAATCGCCCGAACTATGAAGAGCGCCCAACGGAAAGGAGTGCCGCATGGAGCACACCCAGAACGAGACCGGGTCCGCAACCGAACTGGTGGCCGAGAGCATGGTCGAAGAGGTCTCCATCGACGGGATGTGCGGGGTCTACTGATCGACCGCACGCTGACCCTGCGCCTGCATCATCAGGTGGCGATCCGCCCTGAGCCGTTCGGCGCGCTGCTCTACCACTTCGGCACCCGCAAGCTGTCGTTCCTGAAGAACCGCACCATCTTGGCCGTCGTCCAATCGCTGGCCGACCACCCCGACGTCGGCTCGGCACTGTCGGCCGCCGGTGTCGGGCCGGGTGACGAGGGGCCCTACCTGCACGCCCTCGGCGTGCTCGCCGATTCCCACATGTTGGTGTCCGTGAATGGAGAGGTCCCATGACTTCAGGACTTATCGCTGCGTTCGAGCGCGGCCTCGATGCCCCCATCTGCCTGACCTGGGAGCTCACCTACGCCTGCAATCTGGCCTGCGTGCACTGCTTGTCCTCGTCGGGCCGGCGCGATCCGCGTGAGCTCTCCACCGAGCAGTGCAAGGCGATCATCGACGAGCTCGAGCGCATGCAGGTGTTCTACGTCAACATCGGTGGCGGCGAGCCCACCGTGCGGGCCGACTTCTGGGAACTGGTGGACTACGCCACCGCCCACCACGTCGGAGTGAAGTTCTCCACCAACGGTGTTCGCATCACGCCGGAGGTCGCGGCCCGGCTGGCCGCCAGCGACTACGTGGACGTCCAGATCTCGGTGGACGGCGCCACCGCCGACGTCAACGACGCCGTCCGCGGATCGGGTTCCTTCGCGATGGCGGTGCGGGCGCTGGAAAACCTTGCCGCGGCAGGTTATTCGAATCCCAAGATCTCGGTGGTCGTCACCCGGCACAACGTCGATCAGCTCGACGACTTCAAAGCCCTGGCCGACCGCTACGACGCGACGCTGCGGATCACCCGGCTGCGGCCGTCGGGCCGGGGCGCCGACGTGTGGGACGAGTTGCACCCCACCGCCGCCCAACAGGTACAGCTGTACGACTGGCTGGTGGCCAACGGTGAGCGGGTGCTCACCGGCGACTCTTTCTTCCACCTGTCCGGCCTCGGCGAGCCCGGCGCGCTGGCCGGGCTGAACATGTGCGGAGCCGGCCGGGTGGTCTGCCTGATCGACCCGGTAGGCGACGTGTACGCCTGCCCGTTCGCCATCCACGACCGCTTCCTGGCCGGCAACGTCGTCTCCGACGGCGGTTTCGGCCCGGTCTGGCGGGATTCGGAACTGTTCACCGAGCTGCGCCGCCCGCAGTCGGCCGGCGCGTGCGGCAGCTGCGGCCATTACGACAGCTGCCGGGGCGGCTGCATGGCGGCGAAATTCTTCACCGGCCTGCCGATGGACGGCCCTGATCCCGAATGCGTCCAGGGGTACGGCGCCCCGGCGCTGGCCGCCGACCGCGAGACCCCCCGGCCGCGGGTCGACCACTCCCGCACCGTGATGCTGACCCTGGCCCGCCCACCCGCCAAAGCCCCCAGCAAGCCCTGCAACGAAAGCCCCGTCTAATGGCTCGTGATCTCTGGTTCGAAACCGTCGCCGTCGCGCAGGAGCGCGCCAAGAAGCGGCTGCCCAAGGCCGTCTACTCGGCCCTGCTGGCCGGCAGTGAGAAGGGTCTGACCTACTCCGACAACGTCGAGGCGTTCTCCGAGTTGGGCTTCGCGCCGCACGTCATCGGTGCCACCGACAAGCGTGACCTGGCCACGACGGTGATGGGCCAGGACATCGCCCTGCCGGTGCTGATCTCACCCACCGGCGTGCAGGCGGTGCACCCCGACGGCGAGGTGGCGGTGGCGCGGGCCGCCGCTGCCCGCGGCACCGCGATGGGGTTGTCGTCTTTCGCCAGCAAGCCCATCGAAGAGGTCATCGCGGCCAACCCGAAGACCTTCTTCCAGATCTACTGGCTGGGCGGGCGCGACGCGATCGCCGAGCGCGCCGAGCGCGCCCGCGCGGCAGGTGCGGTCGGTCTGATCGTCACCACCGACTGGAGCTTCTCGCACGGCCGGGACTGGGGCAGCCCCAAGATCCCCGAGAAGATGGACATCAAGACCGCCATCAAGATGTCCCCGCAGGGCCTGGTGCGGCCCAGCTGGTTCCTGGAATGGGCCAAGACCCTCAAACCCCCGACGCTGACCGCGCCCAACCAGGGCCCGCGCGGCGCGGCCGGGCCGCCGTTCTTCGCCGCCTACGGCGAGTGGATGGGCACCCCGCCGCCCACCTGGGAGGACATCGCCTGGTTGCGCGAGGTGTGGGGCGGGCCGTTCATGCTCAAGGGCGTGATGCGCGTCGACGACGCCCGGCGCGCGGTGGACGCCGGTGTTACGGCCATCTCAGTGTCCAACCACGGCGGAAACAATCTCGACGGAACCCCGGCCACCATCCGGGCGCTGCCGGCCATCGCCGACGCCGTCGGCGGCCAGGTTGAGGTGCTGCTCGACGGCGGCGTCCGCCGGGGCAGCGACGTGGTGAAGGCGCTGGCGCTGGGCGCGCGGGCGGTGATGATCGGCCGGGCCTACCTGTGGGGGCTGGCGGCGGCCGGCCAGGCGGGTGTGGAGAACGTGCTTGACATCTTCAGCGGCGGCATCGAGTCCGCGCTGCGCGGGCTGGGCGCATCGTCGGTTCACGACATCACCCGCGATGATGTCCTGATTCCGCCGGGATTTGCCAGAACCCTCGGCGCGCCGCGGTCTACCATCGCGGAGTGATCGTCGGGACCGAACTGGGGGAGTGCACATACTCCCAGCTCGACGGCACGGCGCCTGTGCTGATGGTGCCTGTCGGTTCGACCGAACAGCACGGTCCGCACCTGCCACTGGATACCGACACCCGCATCGCGACGGCCGTTGCCGGCAGCGTGGCCACCCGACTCGGTCACCTGCTCGCCCCGGCCATCCCGTACGGGGCATCCGGAGAGCACCAGAGTTTCCCCGGCACCATCTCGATCGGCACCGCGGCCCTGACCGCGGTGTTGACGGAGTACGCCCGTTCGGCGTGCGAGTGGGCGCCGCGACTGGTGTTCGTCAACGGCCACGGCGGCAATCTCGACGCGCTGCGGTCGGCCACCGCGACGTTGCGCCGGGAGGGGCGTGACGCCGGCTGGGTCAGCGTGGGTAGGACGGCGCCCGGCGACTCGGCCGCCGACTTCCATGCCGGGCATACCGAAACCTCACTGCTGCTGCATCTTTCACCGCAGGCGGTGCGCCGCGAGCGCTGCGTCCGGGGCAATACCGCGCCGCTGGCCGAGCTGATGCCGGCTCTGCGCAGTGGTGGTGTCGCGGCGGTCAGCCCGTCCGGTGTGCTGGGCGATCCCACCACCGCCACCGCCGCGGCGGGGTCCCGGATCTTCGCCGACATGGTCGCCGACTGCCTGGGCCGGATTCGCCAGTGGCGGCCCGGGCCGGACGGGATGCTGGGATGACGCGGCTGCCCGACGGCTTCGCCGTCCAGGTGGACCGGCGGGTGAAGACGCTGGGCTCCGGTTCGGCACTGCTGGGCGGGTCACCGACCCGGCTGCTGCGGCTGGCGCCGGCCGCCCAGAGCATGCTCGACGACGGCAGGCTTCAGGTTCGCGACGCCGCCAGCGCGGATCTGGCCCGCGCCCTGCTCGACGCCACCGTCGCCCACCCCAGACCCGCGGGCGGCCCGTCCTACCGCGACGTCACCGTGGTGATCCCGGTGCGGGACAACGCCGCCGGGGTGCAGCGTCTGGTGATGGCGCTGCGCGGACTTCGGGTGATCGTCGTCGACGACGGATCCGCCGAGCCGCTGACCCACAGCCTGTTCGACGGCGCCCTGTGTGAGCTCGAGATCCTGCGGCACCCGAGTAGCCGCGGACCCTCGGCCGCCCGCAACACCGGTTTGGCGTGGTCGCACACCGAATTCGTAGCCTTCCTCGACGCCGACGTGCTGCCCCGGCGGGGCTGGCTGGAAGCGCTGCTCGGCCACTTCTGCGATCCCACCGTGGCGCTGGTGGCCCCACGCATCGTGGCACTGCACGCCGACGACGGAGTGGTGGCCCGCTACGAGGCGGTGCGGTCGGCGCTGGACCTCGGCGAGCGGGAGGCGCCCGTGGTGCCCTACGGGCCGGTGTCCTATGTGCCCAGTGCGGCGATCGTCTGCCGTCGCTCCGAGGTGGTCGCCGCCGGCGGCTTCGACGAGGGTCTGCGGTCCGGCGAGGACGTGGACCTGTGCTGGCGGCTGCTGGACACCGGCTCGCGGCTGCGTTACGAACCGGTGGCTCTGGTGGCTCATGAGCACCGGACCGATTTGCGACAGTGGTTGGCGCGCAGGGCGTTCTACGGGGGGTCGGCCGCACCGCTGGCGCAGCGCCACCCGGACAACATCGCACCGGTGGTCATTCCGCTGTTCTCCCTGCTGGCCTGGGCGTCGTTGGCCACCGGCACGGCAGCCGGCGTGATGGCCGGCACGGTGTTCGCCGGGCTGTACGCGCGCAAGGTGAGCAAGACCGTCGGTAACACCGGGGTCACCGCACCCGACGCCGCGACGCTGGCCGCGCGCGGCCTGGGTCACGGCGCGGTGCAACTGTCCACGGCGGCGTGCCGGCACTACTGGCCGGCCGCCGTGGCCGGCGCGGTGCTGTCCAAGCGGTGCCGGCGAGCGGTGGCGGCCGCGGCGGTGGTCGACGCGGTCCACGGCTGGGCGACCCGCCGTCGCCTGCCCGACGAAGGCGGCAAACCGATCGGTCCGGTCGGTTACATGGCGCTCCAACGGCTCGACGACCTCGCCTACGGCGCCGGGCTGTGGTCAGGAGTGATCCGGCAGCGCACCGTCGTGCCGCTGCGCCCCGACATCAAGCGGTGAGCACCGCGTCAGACGTCCTGATCGTCGGCGCTGGTAGCGCGGGTTCGATTCTGGCCGAACGCCTTTCGGCGGACCCGTCGCGCTGCGTGACGGTGCTGGAGGCCGGCCCGGACCGCCGCGAACCCACCATCCGGGCGCTGACCGACCCCGCGGCGGTGCTGCCGATCGAGCCGGGCAGCCCGGTGGTCCGCCGTTACCCGACCGCGCTCACCGGCGACCCGCCGCGGTGGGCGGAGATCGTGCGCGGTTGCTGCCTTGGCGGCTCGGGAGCGGTCAACGGCGGCTACTTCTGCCGGCCGCCGACCGCCGACTTCGACGATGTGGGGCCGGGCTGGTCGTGGGTCGACGTCGAACCGCACTTCCGGGCCGTCGAACACCGGATCGCCACCCACCGGGAGAGCGAATTCGCTGACCCGACAGCGGCGTTCGTTGCCGCTGCCGAAACAGCCGGGTTTCGGTGGCTGCCCGACCTCAACGCCGACCCGGTCGGCAGCAACACCCCACCGGGCCTTGCCGCGGTGCCGCTGAACATCGGCGACGGCGTCCGGCGCGGTCCGGGGGCGGTCTTCCTGGAGCCTGCCCTGGACCGGCCCAACCTCACCGCGCTCACCGGCGTTCGGGTGACCGGCCTGCTCGTCTCGGATCACCGCGTCGTCGGGGTGCACGCCGTAGGGCCGCACGGGCCGGTGCGGCTGCACGCCGACCGGGTGGTGCTCTGCGCCGGTGCGGTGCAGACGGCTCATCTGCTGCTGAGCTCCGGGATCGGACCGGCGCGGGACTTGGCGGACCTCGGCATCCCGGTGCTCGCCGACCTTCCGGCGGGACAACGGTTTTCCGACCACCCGGAGTGGGTGATGAGCACCGGTTGGGAGGGCGTCGACGGCCATCCGGTGCTGGAGGCCGTCCTGGTGACCGACGTGCTGGAGGTCCGGCCCTACACCACCGGGTTCGGATCGCCGTCCCCGAATATCGGGGTCGCTCTGATGCGCCCGCGGGCCCGGGGCCGGCTGACATTGGTGTCGGCCGACCCCGACATCGCCCCCCGTATCGAGCACCGCTACGACAGCGAGCCCGCCGACATCGCCGACCTACGCCGCGGTGCCGAGCTGGTGGCGGAAATAACCCGCGGTGCAACCGAACTCGGCGCAGCGGTCTGGTCGACCTCGCAACACCTCTGCGGCACCGCCCCGATCGGCACGGTCGTCGATCCGCAGTGCCGGGTGTTCGGCGTGGACGGGCTGTCGGTGGTCGACGGCTCGATACTGCCGACGGTTCCCGGCCGGGGACCGCACGCCGCCATCGCGATGCTGGCGCACCGCGCCGCTGAATTTTTCTAGCGTTCTTCGGTTAGCTCAGCTCGCAGCGGATCGGCAGGTGCTTGAGGCCGCCGACGAAGGTGGTGGCCATGAGTTCGGGCTCGCCGGCCAACTCGATGGATGTGATCCGGGGCACCAGTTCGGTGAAGAAGCTGTTGATCTCCATCCGGGCCAGCGCCGCACCGAGGCAGAAGTGCACACCGTGCCCGAAGGACAGGTGCTTGTTGGGGTCGCGGCCGACGTCGAAGCGCATCGGGTCGGCGAACACGTCCTCGTCGCGGTTGGCCGAGACGTA
>NZ_JBIIOV010000113.1:0-10945 GCF_044342925.1 Mycobacterium sp.
CGATGAAGTGCCCCGCGCCGGCCGGCCGGGTGTTGCCCGGGCGGGTGATGCAGTGATTGAGCAGCAGCCCGCCGATCCGCAACTTGGACTGCAGGAACCGGAAGTACGACGGGTAGTTGGCCACCCCGATGTGCTCGGTCAGTCCGATCGACGACACCGCGTCAAACCCGCCGTCCCGGACGTCGCGGTAGTCGGCGTGCCGGATCTCGGCGAGGTCGGCCAAACCCTGCTCGGCGATGGCCTTCTGGCCCCACAGCGCCTGTTCGCGTGACAGCGTCACCCCGAGAGCGCGCACGCCGTGGCGGGCGGCGTAGCGCACCATGCCGCCCCACCCGCAGCCGACGTCGAGCAGCCGGTCACCGGGCCGCAGCCGCAACTTCTCGAACACCAGCCGGTACTTGTTCTCCTGCGCCTGTTGCAGCGTCGCGCCCGCGTCCGGGTAGCACGCACAGGTGTAGGTCATCGACGGACCCAGCACCAATTCGTAGAAGGTGTTGGACACGTCGTAGTGATGGTGGATTGCGTCAGCGTCGCGTCTTTTGCTGTGCCGCAACCCTTCTGCCACCCGCCGCCAGCGTGGCAACGCCTCCTGCGGCGGCGGGGCCACCGGTTTGAGGTGCTCCACGCCGAGCGAGCGGACGATGTCGATCAGCGTCCGCGCGGGTGGCCGCCGCAGGTCGGCGCGGGCCAGCGCCTTGAGCAGTTCGTAGGGATCCCCCGGATGCACACCGCGCAGGTCGAGGTCTCCGGAGACGTAGGCGCGCGCCAGCCCGAGATCGCCGGGGGCGGTGGCCAGATAGCTGGTGCCCCGAGGTGTCAGCAGCTCCAGCCCGAGCCGGGTGTCCGGCGGTCCGGCGCTGCTGCCGTCGTAGGCGGTGAACCGCAGTGGCAGTTCACCATCGGCGGCGAACCGCTCCACGATGCCGGCGAGACTCAACGTCGTCACTGGTTTCCCACCGCCTTCGCGTAGAGGTCGAGCAGGCGCGCCTGCGCGTCGTACCGTTTCTTGACGGTTTTGTAGATTTCACCGCCGTAGAGCCGTTCAAACTCCTCGCGGCCATAAAAGGCATCCGAGTACAGCGATTTGTGGCCGTGCAGTGCACTGACCTCGGTTTCGATGAGTCGATTCGTCGCGCCGGGTTCCGGCCCGGCAGGCACCGACGACCAGAAGCCCACGTTGACGTAGATGTGCCCGGGCTGCAGCGGGTACAGCGGCCAGCCGTCCGGATCGCGCAGCCGCAACGGGCACAGCCACAGCGGTTCGATCGGCACCTCGGCCAGGAACCATTCGAGGAATTCCACGCACTGCTCGACGGGCACTTCGACGTCCTGCACCACCCGTTCCCGTGGCGGGCGGCCGTGGGCTGCTTCGATACGGTCGGCGATCCGGAATCGGTGGTCGTAGGCGATCAGTTTCCAGTACACGCTGCTGCGCCGCAGCCGGCGCGGCCACAGCCGTCGGATCACCGGGTGCTGCGCGCCGAAAGCTTTTGAGCACCAGAACCAGTCGGTATCCCAGCGCCACAGGTAGTCGGCGATGGCGAGCCGGTCCTGCTGCCGTTGCCGGATCGACCGGTAGTACACGGACTGGCCGGTGTAATCGCTGACCGGCCCGGGGGAGCAGGTCCGCACGCCCAGACACAGGTAGCTCTCCGTCGCGCTGAACATAACCCCGTCGAGGTAGTCCACCACGGTGCCCGCGTACTCCCCGTCGATGACGATGCGCTGCATCGTCTCAACGAGGTCGGTCAGGGTGTGAAATCGGAGGTGCCGCAGTGCGACGAAGGGCGGCGCGGGTTCCAGCTCGATGCGAAGCCGCACCGAATAGCCGAGCGTGCCATAGGAATTCGGAAAGGCGCGGAACAGGTCGGGGTGCTCGTCGCGGCTGGCGGTGACGATCTCACCGTCCCCGGTAAGGATGTCCATCTCCAGCACCGACTCGTGCGGCAGTCCGTTGCGGAACGACGCCGACTCGATGCCCAGCCCGGTGACGGCCCCGCCGAGGGTGATCGTCTTCAACTGGGGAACCACCAGCGGGGACAGTCCGTGCGGCAAGGTCGCCGCGACCAGCGTCTCGTAGCTGCACATGCCCTGCACGTCGGCGGTGCGGGTGTGCGGGTCGACGGAGATGACGCCGGTCAGTCCTGAAGTGTCCAGGCCCGGGGCGTCGCGGCGGGCCCGGCTGCGGAACAGGTTCGACGTCTTCTTGGCCAGCCGCACCGACGAGTCCGGTGGAATGGCCCGATAGCTCTGCAATAACCGCTGCACCCCCCGGTGGTGGGCGGCCAATGCTCCCCCACTGGTCACATGATTACGCTAATCCCGAATCAGCAGCCGCCGCACCCCGAGGAGTTTGGATGGGACAGGTCAGCGCCTCCAGCAGCATTCTGGTCAACGCCGAGCCTGCGAAAGTTCTCGCCGCGGTCGCTGACTACACGACGATGCGGCCCAAGATTCTTTCCTCGCATTACAGCGAGTACCGCGTCATCAAGGGCGGTACGGGCAAGGGCACCGTCGTCGCCTGGACACTGCAGGCCACCGAGTCCCGGTCCCGTCAGGTGCAGGCCGCCGTCGACGTGGCCGGCCGCACGGTCATCGAGAAGGACGCCAACTCCACCCTGCTGACCAACTGGACCGTCGCCCCCGCCGGCACCGGCTCCTCGGTGACGGTCAAGACCACCTGGACGGGAGCCGGCGGCATCAAAGGATTCTTCGAGAAGACGTTCGCCCCGCTCGGCCTGCGCAAGATCCAGGACGAGGTGCTGGCCAACCTCAAGAAAGAGATCGAGGCTTAGCTGGTTCGCGGAGGCTGGGTCTGCAGGAACGCGACGATGCCCTTGACCACGGAGTCGGCGTACTTCTGCCGGCCTTCTTCGCTACTCATCAGCGCGGAGTCCACCGGGTTCTTCATATTGCCCAGTTCCACCAGGATCGACGGGTACTGCGCCAGGTTCAGCCCGGCGATGTCGGAACGGGGATTGAGCCCGGCGCTGCCGATATAGGTCGACGGCGGAATACCCGATGCGGACAGCTGGTCGCGCATCATCCGGGCGAACTGCACGGACCGAATGGCCTGCACGGCGTTCAGCGGCGGGCTGGAGTAGAGGATGTGGAACCCGCGTCCAGTGGCCGGGCCGCCGTCGCCGTGGATCGACACCACCGCGTTGGGCTGCAGCGAGTTGGCCATCGCGGCGCGCTCGTCCACGCACGGCCCCACCTGGTCGTCGTTGCCGCGGGACATCGCCGTGCGCACGCCGAGCTGGTTGAGCGCAGCGCGGATCCGCAGCGTGGTGTCCCAGGTGAAGGTGTGCTCGGCGTAGCCGCTGTCGGTGTTGGTGCCGGAGGTCTGGCAGTCCTTGGTGCCGCCGCGCCCGTTGGGCACCTGGCGGGTCATCGAGGCGTCGTTGGCGCCGTTGTGGCCGGGATCGAGGAACACGATCATGCCGGCGACGCTGCCCGGCGCTGCGTGCGTCACCGGCGCCGCCAGCGAGGATGCGGCCAACACGACGCCGGAGGCGGCTGCGGCAACGACACGCAGGGGGACGTTCATCAGCACGAGCGTCACGGTAAACCCTGGCCGTCTAGGCTTGAAAGTCATCGGCTGCGAGAAACGCCAGGCGCAACCAACTCGAGACCACAACGCAAGGAGACTGTCATGCAACCCGGTGATCCCGGCAGTTTGGGAGCCTTCGGCCAGCAGGTCCCCCAGCAGATGTCTCCGGAGGCCGCTCAGGGCCTTCAACAGCTGCAGCAGGCGATGGTCCAGGCCCAACAGATGCAGCACGCGTTGATGCACGCCCAGGAGCAGATTGCCGCGACCGAGGTCACCGGCTCGGCCGGTGGCGGCCTGGTGCAGGTCACCCTCAACGGCAGTGGGCAGGTGCTCGGCATCCAGATCGACCCGCAGGTCGTCGACCCCAACGACGTCGAGACCCTGGAGGATCTCATTCTGGCCGCCCTGACTAGCGCCGCGGAGAACATGCGCGATGTGGTCAAGGAGGTCCTCGGCCCGCTGGCCGCCGCCTCCGGGCGACCGTTGCCCGAGTAGTCCTGCCCCGATGTTCGAAGGCCCCGTTCAGGATCTGATCGACGAGCTCGGCAAGCTGCCGGGTATCGGGCCGAAGAGTGCCCAGCGGATCGCCTTCCACCTGATTTCCGTCGAGCCGCCCGACATCGACCGGCTCACCGCGGTGCTGTCGCGGGTGCGCGACGGTGTGCAGTTCTGCGAGATGTGCGGCAACGTCTCCGACGCCGAGCGCTGCCGCATCTGCAGCGACGCGCGCCGGGACGGCTCGCTGGTCTGTGTGGTCGAGGAACCCAAGGACGTGCAGGCGGTGGAACGAACCCGTGAGTTCCGAGGGCGCTACCACGTGCTCGGCGGTGCGCTTGATCCGTTGTCCGGGATCGGCCCGGAGCAGTTGCGGATCCGTCAGCTGCTCAACAGGATTGGCGAGCGGGTCGATGGTGTCGACATCACCGAGGTGATCATCGCCACCGACCCCAACACCGAGGGCGAGGCTACCGCCACCTACCTGGTGCGCATCCTGCGCGATATTCCGGGGCTGGCCGTCAGCCGCATCGCCTCGGGTCTGCCGATGGGTGGCGACCTGGAGTTCGCCGACGAGTTGACGCTGGGCCGGGCGCTGTCCGGCCGCCGCTCGATGGTCTAGGCCTTCGCGCCCTTCCGTCGGGCAAACCGACAAACGGCCGAGAAAGTGCGAGTAGAACGCACCATTTCGTCGATCTCGGCGCATGTCAGACATCACCGGCACGATGCCGCCCATGACTGAAGTGTTCTTAGGTAGGGAAGCGATCGGCGCGGGCATGAGCCGTCATGTTTTGCAGCGTTGGTACCGGCCGCTGTTTCGAGGGGTGTACGTCCCGAAGAATGCGGCGCCGACGTTGCGTGACCGGGCGGTAGGTGCCTGGCTGACGACCGGTCGCAGCGGTGTGATTGCCGGCGTCGCAGCATCGGCCTTACATGGAGCGGACTGGGTGGACAACGATGAGCTCATCGAGGTCTTGGTCGGAGAGCGCCGCCGCCAGTCTGGGTTGACGATCAGGATGGATCGCTTCTGCCCCGACGAGGTAGAGGCGCTTGGCGGCCTGCCGGTCACCAATCCCGTCCGGACGGCGTTCGATCTGGGACGTCACCATCGCCGATCGGTCGCACTTGCTCGCATGGACGCTCTTATGCGTGCGACGCCATTCGCACCCGGTGATGTCGAGTTACTCATTGATCGTTACGGACCGGCGAGGGGTGTGCGCCAGCTACGCGAGTTGCTGTGCGTAGTGGACGACGGGGCGGAATCTCCGAGAGAGAGTTGGCTACGGCTATTGCTCGTCGACGGGGGATTGCCTCTTCCGGATACGCAGATAGCCGTGTACGACGGCGGTGTTCCCGTCGCCTTCATCGATATGGGCTGGGAGCGAATCAAACTCGGCATCGAGTACGACGGCGACCAGCACCGCACCGATCGCCGTCAGTATGTGAAGGACCTCCGCCGGTTACCCATGCTGCAAGAGATGGGTTGGGAGATCATCAGAGTTATTGCCGAGGACCGTCCAGCCGCCGTTCTGGCACGTGTGCGCGAGGCTTTCGTGCGCCGCGGCGGCATCGAGATCGACGAAATGCAGACAATCACTCGCACTTGCGCTGCGTAATGTCGGTTTCGCCGCCAGAAAGGCGTCACACCCGCCGGGGTGCCGCCAGCCGCTCCCGGCGCAACTGGTCGACCTCCGGCAGATCCAGCGGCGGCAGCGGTCCGACGACCCTGGACAGCAGCATGTCGGCCAGCTCCGGGTTGCGGGCCAGGCACGGGCCGTGCAGGTATGTCGCGAACACGCTGCCCTGAACCGCGCCGTCGACGCCGTCGCCGAGCCGGTTGCCCGCACCCGTCACGACCGCGGCCAGGGCCCGTGCATCTGGTCCGAGAGTGGTTCCGCCGCGATGGTTTTCAAATCCGGTGAGGCGTTCGGAGAGGCCCTCGACCAATGGCGTGGAGACCACTTCGCCGATGGTGCGTTCAGGTTGCGGCGAGGTGGTGACGTCGAGCAGTCCCACGCCGTCGACCCGTTCGCCCGCGGAGGTCTCATACCAATGCCCCAGCACCTGGATGGCCGCGCAGATGGCCAGCACCGGGGCGCCCCGCTCGGCGGCGCGTTGCAGGCCCGGATAACGCAGCAGATGCCGGGTGGCCAGCCGCTGGGCGTAGTCCTCCGCCCCGCCGAGGGTGTAGAGGTCCAGCGAGTCCGGCACCGGTTCGGCCAGGGTGATCTCGACGATCTCGGCGTCAATCCCGCGCAGCCGCAACCGCTGTCGCAGCACCACCGCGTTGCCGCCGTCACCGTAGGTGCCCATCACGTCGGGCAGCACCAACCCGATCCGCACTGTCACGGCAACCTCCGCTGCAACTGCAGGAACGCCGTGTAGTTCGCGATGACCTCCACGTGCCCGGGCGGACAGGAGGCGATGGCCGCCAGGGTGTCGTGCATCAGCGAGTGCTCGACGCCGGCGTACCCCAGTCGCACCGCAAGGTCGGTGCCGCGTTCGCCGGCGGCCACCACCGACGTAGCCAGCCCGGATTCTCTTCGCGCGAGACGCTCATCGGCGAAGTGCTCGAATCGGACGTCCCACAGCCACGACAGGTCTTCGCCGTCGGGAACCTGACCGTTGACCGAAATGACAACCCCCGCAGCGGTTTTGTCGACCATCGACAGCGCCTCCTGCCAGCCGGCCGGGTTCTTGGCCAGCAGCAGTCTGGCGGTGTGATCGCCGATCCGCACCGTGCGGTACCGGCCGGCCACCTCGTCGACCCCGGACACGGCCGCCACCGCCGCGGCCGGATCTGCGCCCATCGCCGCCGCCGCCGCCACCGCCTGTGCCGCGTTGCCGCGATTGACGGTGCCCGGCAGCGAAAGCTGCATCGGCAACACCAGACCTTCTGGGCCGTAGAGGTTTTCGCGATCGACCCGCCACTGCGGAGTGGGTCGCTTGAAATCGGTGCCGGTGGAATACCAGTGCTCACCGTCGCGCACGATCACCTCACCACTGCGCGGGCAGCTCACCGAGTCGCCGGCCCAGCCACCCCCGGCGGCCACCCACACCACATTCGGGCAGTCGTAGGCCGCCGAAGTCATCAGCACGTCGTCGCAGTTGGCCACGATCACCGCATCCGGATGCCGGGCCAGGCCCGCGCGCAGCGTCCGTTCGATGTGGTTGATCTCGCCCACCCGGTCCAGCTGATCGCGGGACAGGTTCAGCAGCACGATGACGGCCGGCTCGACGGCGTCGGCCACATGCGGGACGTGCATCTCGTCGACCTCGAGGGCCGCCAGGCATGCCCCGCGGTCCGCGGCCAGGGCGGCCACCAGGCCGGCGTCCATATTGGCGCCCTCACCGTTGGTCGCGACGCGGTCGCACGTCCGCAGTGCCGCGGCCAGCATCCGGGTGGTCGTCGACTTGCCGTTGGTTCCGGTGATGATCGCGGTGCGCCGTCCGGCTCCCAGTTGCCCCAGCAGCGAGCGGTCCAGGGTCATCGCCACCAGGCCGCCGATCATGGCTCCGGCGCCGCGCCCGGTGACGCGGGAGGCCCAGCGGGCCGCCGAGCCCAGCGCCAGCGCGGAGCGTCCGCGCACTGTCATCCGGGGCCTGGTCATCGCTTGGTGAGTGTATTCGCCGGTGGCCCGACACGGTGCCGATGTACCCCCGGCTGTCGGAGCCGCATGCCATCCTGAGGTCTGTGAGCAGCACCTGGGGCAGGCCGGCACGGGAGGGCGACGACGGCTGGGTGGTCGTCGACGTCGAGACCTCCGGTTTCCGTCCGGGGCAGGCCCGGGTGCTGAGCATCGCCGCCCTGGCGCTCGATCCGTCGGGCACAGTCGAGCATTCCGTGGTGAGCCTGCTCAACCCCGGCGTCGACCCCGGACCGGTCCACGTGCACGGCATCACCCCGGAGATGTTGGAGGACCAGCCCACCTTCGCCGACATCGCCGCCGATGTCGCCGAACTGATGCACGGGCGCACCCTGGTGGCCCACAACGCCCCGTTCGACTACTCCTTCCTGGTCGCCGAGGCCGAACTCGCCCAGGCCGTGCTGCCGGTCGACCGGGTGATGTGCACCGTCGAGCTGACCCGCCGGCTCGATCTGGGGCTGGAGAATCTGCGTCTGGAAACCCTTGCGCGGCACTGGGATGTCCCCCAGACCAGAGCCCACGACGCGTTCGACGACGCGCTGGTGCTCTCCCGGGTGCTGGCCCCGGCGCTGCGGCGGGCCCGCGAGCGTGACGTGTGGCTGCCGGTTCGGCCGGTCGGCCGACGGCGGTGGCCCAACGGGCGGGTCACCCATGAGGAACTGCGGCCGCTGAAGATGCTGGCGTCGCGGATGGCCTGTCCCTACCAGAACCCGGGCCGCTACCAGCGCGGCGGGCCGCTGGTCCAGGGCATGCGGGTGGCGTTGTCGGCGGAGGTCAAGCGCACCCACGAGGAGCTGGTGGAACGCATCCTGCACGCCGGTCTGGCCTACACCGATGCGGTGGATCCGGAGACGTCGCTGGTGATCTGCAACGAGCCGGTGCCGGAGCAGGGCAAGGGTTTTCAGGCGCGCGAGCTCGGTGTCCCGACGGTCACCGACGAACAGTTCATGCGCGGCGTGACCCGGGTGGCCGGCGGCACGGGTATCGACGAGTTCGTCCAGCCGGTTTACCACGGCAAGCAGTTCGCGCTGTTCTAGCTGTACTGCCCAGGCAGGTTAGTTAACCGCGTGATCGGTGGGACCTTGCCTGTCGCGGAGTGTTGGAGGCGTGTGAGCGGTAGCAGCCGCCGTTGTCGGAGAGAACGCGTTCGACGGTGATCCCGCGAACGGCGAACCATGCCACGGTGCGTCGGAGTACACACTCAGCGGTCTCAGCGGTCTCAGCGGTCTCAGCGGTCTCATCGTCATCGACTTCGGCGTAGGCCACTCTGGAGTGATCATCGATGACGGTGTGTACGAAGGCGTGTCTCAGCAATTCATTGCGATGGCGGCTGCGTGTGGCGCCCAGTGTGGCCTGCCGGTTCTTGCGCCCCTGGACGCGGCCGACGAAACGCCAGCCGCCATCGACGGGAATGTTGCCCAGCTTCTTGACGTCAACGTGAATCAAGGCGCTGGGGGTGCTTGACGCACTGCGCACCGCCGATGCCGGGGAGCGGATCACCCAGGCTGCGGAGACGATCTATCAGGCGCTGATCGAGGCCGAACTGACGGCGTTCATCGGCGCGCAGCCCCATGAGCGGACCGAGACGCGCACCAATCAGCGCAACGGGTCGCGGTTGCGCACCCTGTCGACCACGGCCGGGGATCTGGAGTTACGCATCCCCAAGCTGCGGTCGGGGTCGTTTTTCCCGGCGTTGTTGGAGCGCCGCCGCCGGGTCGATCAGTGCCTGTTCGCGGTGGTGATGGAGGCCTATCTGCACGGCACCTCCACCCGCAAGGTCGACGATCTGGTCAAGGCCCTGGGCGCTGACACCGGGATCTCCAAAAGCGAAGTCTCCCGGATCTGCAAAGACCTCGACACCGAAGTCGCCGCTTTCCGGGACCGGCCGCTGGGCGAGCAGCGCTTCCCGTATGTGTTTCTCGATGCCACCTACTGCAAGGCTCGGGTGAATCATCGGGTGGTTTCCCAGGCGGTGGTCATCGCCACCGGCGTAGCCGCCGATGGACGGCGCGAGGTGCTGGGCTTTGAGGTCGGCGACAGCGAGGACGGAGCGTTCTGGACGGCGTTTTTACGGTCGCTGAAATCCCGCGGCCTGGCCGGGGTGCAGCTGGTGATTTCTGATGCCCACGCCGGGCTGCGCTCGGCCATCGAGGCGGTCCTGATCGGATCTGCCTGGCAGCGGTGTCGGGTCCATTTCCTGCGCAACCTGCTGGCCCAGATTCCCAAGGGATCCGCGGAGATGGTCGCCGCAGCGATCCGCACGATCTTCGCCCAGCCCGATGCTGAGCACGTCCGTGAACAACTCGACACCATCGCCGGCATGCTGGGCCGCCAGTTCCCCAAGGTCGAAACCATGCTGCGCCAGTCCGCCGAGGACATCACCGCGTTCGCTGATTTCCCTGTGCCCCATTGGAAGAAGATCTGGTCGACCAACCCCCTGGAGCGGCTGAACAAGGAGATCAAACGGCGCACCGACGTCGTCGGAGTCTTTCCCAACCCCGCCGCCCTGCTGCGCCTGGCCGGCTCGGTCCTCGTCGAGGCCCACGACGAATGGCAAGTCGCTGACAAGCGCTACCTCTCCGAAACCACCCTCGCCTTGCTCACCACCAACAGTCAGGACAACACCGAAACAGTTGCCGCCACAGCAGCGCTCACGGCATAGTGAACAACAGCAGAGCCTTACGCGAACAGCCGACCGCTCTTACACCACCCCACGGGACGTGACCTGTTGTAGCGAGTGAAGTCGTATTAGCTCCACTTCCACGGCAGGAGGCCTTCGCTATCAACGACGACTACAGCGTGTCGTCACACTTGGGTCTGCTGCAGGAACAGGTGACACAGTTAGTCACGCGGCCTGATCGGCCGGTGTGGTCATGATTGCTTCGAATTCGATCGGGGTCAACCGTCCGAGCGCGGCTTGGCGGCGGCGCCGGTGGTAGGTACGTTCGATCCAGGTGACGATCGCGATGCGAAGTTCCTCACGGGTGTTCCAGCGCCGCCGGTCCAGGACGTTCTTCTGCAGCAGGGAAAAGAAGCTCTCCATGGCGGCGTTGTCCCCGGCCGCCCCGACACGGCCCATAGAGCCGACCATGTCGTTACGGCCAAGTGCAAGAACGAATCTCCGGCTTCGAAACTGGCTTCCCCTGTCGCTATGTAGCACGCAGCCGGCGACCTCCCCGCGGCGGATGACGGCGTTGGCCAAGGCCTGAGTGGCCAGCCGCGACTTCATCCGCGAGTCCATCGAGTAGCC
>NZ_JBIIOV010000114.1:0-10831 GCF_044342925.1 Mycobacterium sp.
ATCGAGCAGGCCAAGGGCATGCTCATGGTTGTCTACGGAATCACCGCCGATGCCGCGTTCGAACTGCTGCGGTGGCGATCCCAGGAGGCCAACGTCAAGCTCCGGCGGCTCGCCGCGCAGGTGGTGGACGACTTCGTCAACCTGGCGCAGGACGAAACCAATGCCAATGCCGCTCCCAGCCGGGCCGCTTACGACAACCTGCTGCTGACCGCCGACCGCCGCATCGGCAGCAGCTCGTGAGGAATCTGCTGCGGTCGCACCCGCTGGTGTCGTTCTTCGTGCTCGCCTACGGGCTGACCTGGCTGCTGTGGGCGCCCATGGTGTTCACCGGCCTGCCGGCGTTCTCGGCGACCCGGCACGTGCCCTCGATCTACACCCTGCCCGGGGTGATGATCGGGGTCACCGGCAGTGCGCTGCTGATGACGGCGGTCACCACCGGCCGGCCCGGTCTGCGGCGGCTCTGGCAGCGGTTGACGTGCTGGGACGTCGGCGTGCGGTGGTATCTGGTGGCACTGCTGATGATCCCGCTGGGCCAGCTGCTGCTCACCGCGCTGCTCGTCGGACCGGGCGCGCTGCGGGCGTTGACGCCTGCCGCGCTGGCGCTGTACCCGCTGGCCTTCCTGTCGCACTTCGTGTTCGGGCCGCTGTTCGAGGAGACCGGCTGGCGAGGGTTCGCGCTGCCCCGCATGCAGCACCGGTTCGGCCCGCTGCGAGGCAGCGTGCTGCTCGGATTGCTCTGGGGCGGTTGGCATTTCTTCCTCTATATCCCCAGCTGGATCAGCGGCGGTGGTGTGCCGGCGGTCGTGAGCGCCCTGACTTTCGTGGCTTTCACCGTCACCGTCTCGGTGGTGTTGACCTGGCTGTCCAACAACACCCGGGCCAGCCTGCTGCTGGCCATGTTGCTGCACGGCTCGATCAACGGCACGGCGACCTACGTTCAGGTGCTCGCCGACCGCGGGATCATCGCGCAGGACGCCGCGGTGTTCAGCGCCGGGTTCGGGACAGTGTTGGTCGCGGCCCTGGCGGCGTTGGCGATCGCCTGGCTGACCCACCGGCGGCTGAGCTACCCCCGGTACCGCTACGAGGCCGAGCATCTGGATCTAGGCAGCGGCCTATCAGGCGCCCTGGCGGCCCGATAGCCGACAATGCTGGGATGCGACGAGTTCTGGCAGCGGCGGCGATCGCCGGCGCACTGGCCTGCCCGGCAATGGTGAGCGCCGCCCCGGCCGGCGGCGTGCCCCCGGTCAGCCCGCAGGCCCAGGCCGCCGGGCTGATCGACGTGCGCACCGTGGTGCCCGACGCCGTCGTCGACCTGCGCTACGCCACGCCCGACAACTTCACCGGCGTGCAGTTGTACCCGGCCGGCGCCCGCTGCCTGGTGCACGAGTCGCTGGCTTCGGGCCTGGCCACCGCGGCGGCGGCGCTGCGCCGACAGGGCTACACCCTGGTGTTCTGGGACTGCTACCGCCCGCATGAGGTGCAGGTGCGGATGTTCGAGGTGGTCCCGGACCCGGCGTGGGTGGCCCAACCCGGCCCGTACGCCCGTAGCCACGAAGCCGCCCGGTCGGTGGACGTCACCCTCGCCGCGGCCGGCCACCTGGTCGACATGGGCACCGGCTTCGACGACTTCACACCGCGGTCCATCGCCTACGCCACCGCGGGAGTCAGTGCGGCCGCCCAGGCCAACCGGGCCGTGCTGCGAAACGCCATGGCCGCCGGCGGGTTAGCGGTCTATTCCGGGGAGTGGTGGCACTTCGACGGTCCCGGCGCCGACGAGCCCCGGCCGATTTTGGACGTGCCGGTCACCTGACATAAACCGGTTCTGACTGCCACGGCGTTGTACATGGGCGGCAATCAATCCCAGCCCGCGGCAGTGCCGTCGGGCGTCTTCGATCGAGCCGAACCGGCCGCAGATTCATGGCCGCCCGCGAGCACGTTCATGTCCACGTGTGGGCGCTTTCTCAGGTCTGCCGGCGGCCTGCTGCCCAGCTTGCACCGAGTCGTTCCGCGCCGACACGCTCGCCGCCGCCGGTCTGGCCAAGACTTCCACGGTGCCGCGCCGGGCAGGCAGCGATGACAAGTCCACCGCCCGGGAGGTGCTGGGCGTGCTGCTGACAGGTCCGAGGTCCGCCGCCGCCGCTGTCGCCGCTGCCGTCGCCGCTGCCGTGTTTGGCACCCTGAATCCATTGATGTTGAAACCGGGTCCTGATTTGGTGACGGTCGCACCAGATGTGAAGGCGGATACTGCAATCGCCAGCGGACCAGGCCCTGCGCCAACGGAGTTGTTGTTACCGCCGAGGTTCACGGCAGTGTTCAAGACGCCGAGAGCGCGCGCGCCATTGTCGATAAAGGCCCCGTTCCCCCCGACATTGATCGCGGAATTCAAGATGCCCGCCGAGGCGGCCATGCCGCCCTCGCCGAGAAATAACGCCACGTTGCCAAGGTCTGCTATGGGTAAATATGCGTTTGCACCGGCCCACGCGGCACCGTCTTTGCCGATGCCGATGGCGATGTTGAGGAAGTCGCTTGCTGAGTCGCCCGCTATAACAATGGCGTAGGTGGATCCGACCCCAACGCCGACGGCGAGGGCGGCGGCGAGGGTCCCGAAGGCAAACGCCCTCTCGTTGGGGCCCGCGGCGAGGGCGAGGCTCCCGTTGCCGTTCATCTGGGCTTCCGCGCCGGTGCCGATCGCGAAAGCTGCGCCGAGGATTCCCTGGGCGGTGGCAGTGGCGTTGGGTCCGAGTGCGACGGCGATGCTGCTGAGTCCGCTCGTGCAATCAGCACTGTTGCCGATCCCGAAGAACGACGCGCACGTGGCATTCGCGGCTGGGCCACCGGTCAGTGTCCCAGCGGCCAGCACACCAGACACCAGCGCACCGATTAAAGCCCTACCGCCAACCCGAATCTGATCCATCAGTTCCCCCCTGAATTCGTTTGTCGTCATCTCGCTCAGTCCCCTCCGGGACGCTGACCCCCAGGGCGTTGGATGCCGCGACATCGTGTGCCCTGACTGGCGACGCTAGGCGCCCACCACCGACAGGAAGAGAGGCTAAAGTCCCGGGGTCGGGAGGCGAAGGTTGTCGGCTGTTCAGCGGCGGACCTCAGCCGATCAGCGGCACCCGGTTCTTGGTCATGTCGTCCATGGCGTCCTGCATCAGGGTGTGCACCCGCTCGGCATAGGCCTCGGAGTCCTCGTCGGGCCCGGCGGTGGTGGCGGCCAGCACCCGGGTGTACAGCTTGGTGGGCAGCGGCAGGTACGGCAGCTGCCCGGTGGTGCCCACATTGAGTCCCCAGGGGAACGACAGGCTGACCGGGAGGGCCTTGATCCGAAGCAGCTTGTCCAATTTCATTGCGCGGGCGAGCCGTTCGCCGTCGGAGAGCACCAGCAGCGACTCCCCCGCCCCGGCGGTGACGATGGGAACGATCGGCACGCCTTCCTCGATCGCCAGCCGGGCGAATCCGCTGCGGCCGCCGAAGACGATTTGATTGCGATCCGAGAAGGACTTCGCGGCGTCGAGGTCACCGCCCGGGAACACCACCACGGAGCGGCCCTCGGCGAAGGCCTCGGTGGCACTGTCCTGATTGGCCGGCCGGGCGCCCATGTGCTCGACGATGGGTCCGACACCGACCGTCCACGCCAACTGGTGGGTGAGGAAGACGGGCGACTGGTCCAACTCCAGTTCTTCCAGCGCCGCGCACACCGCCATGACGTTCAGGTCGACGATGCCGCCGAAGCCGTGGTTGGCGACGAACAGCACCGGCCCTTTGAGGGTCTTCGCCTCGACGTCGACCTTGAGCCGGTTGTAGCGGCGGACGAACTCGATCATGCTCTGCCGCACGACGTCTAGGGCGGCGTCCAGACGTTCGCCACCCGGATCGACCGCGCCTTCCACAGCGCTGAGAACGGTCTCTGTCAGCTGCTCCAGGGCGGCGCGCTGCTGCGGGTCGGATTCGGCGGTCATGGGCGCAATTGTGCGCTGGGGAACCGCCGGTTGGTTGAGGAATCACGCACAATCGACGACGCGCATGCCCGTGCCCGGACTCCCTCAGTCGAGGACTGAAGTGAGCTCCGGGGCCACGACGGCGGGCCGGGCAGTGCTGAACTTCAGCGCCGGATCATCCACCGGGCCCTTGCGCAGCCGGGAATGGTCGGCCCAGTAATCCATCTCGATGGTCCACGGGCCGCTGGTGCCCTGCTGCGGGAAGTCGGCGCTGGCCCGCTGGATGTAGCCGGCCGCGAAGTCCAGCATCGGCCGCCGCTCCATGGTGGGATCGGCGACGGGAACCGCGGTGGTGTAGCCGTGCTGGTCCATGTAGGACAGCAGCCGGCAGAGGTGCTCGCAGAGCAGGTCGATCTTTAGCGTCCACGAGGAGTTGGTGTAGCCGAAGGCGAACGCGAAGTTCGGGATGCCCGACAGCATGAATGCCTTGTAGGTCACGCAGTCGTGGGCGTCCTTGTGCTGACCGTCGATCGACACCTCGACCCCGCCGAACAGTTGCAGCTTCAGACCCGTGGCGGTGACGATGATGTCGGCCGGCAACTCCTGGCCGGAGGTCAGCAGGATTCCGGTCTTGGTAAACCGCACGATCCGGTCGGTGACCACCGACGCCTTGCCCTTGGCGATGGTTCGGAACAGGTCGCCGTTGGGGACCGCGCACAGCCGCTGGTCCCACGGGTTGTAGGTCGGATTGAAGTGGGTGGCGACGTCGTATCCCTTGGGCAGGAACGTGACGTTGGCGCGGCGGATGATTCGCTTGGCCACCTTCGGGTGGCGCTGACAGAGGTGGTAGATGAACCGGCCCTTGCCGATGTTGAACCGGCGGGTGGCGGCGTAGGCAGCCTTGGGCGGCAGCACTTTTCGCAGGGTGTTGGCCAGCGGATCCTTCTTCGGCAGCGGCATCACATAGGACGGCGAGCGCTGCAACATGGTGATGTGCCCGGCTTTGTCGGCCATTGCCGGGATCAGGGTCACCGCGGTGGCGCCACTACCGATGACGACGACCCGCTTACCGGTGTAGTCCAGGTCCTCCGGCCAGAACTGCGGGTGCACGATCTGGCCCTCAAAGTCTTCCTGGCCTTCGAAGTGCGGGGCGTGCCCCTCGTCGTAGTTGTAGTAGCCGGTCGCGCCGAAGAGCCAGCCGCAGGTGATGTCCCACTGCTGTCCGTCGCGCTCCAGCGTGACCGTCCACTTACCGGTGGCGGTGGAGAAGTCCGCCCGGACCACCTTGTGCTGCAAGTAAATCCGCTTGGCCAGCCGGTCCTCGTCGATCACCTCGTGCAGGTAGTCCAGAATCTCATGCCCGTCGGCGATGGCGTTGTCCGACGTCCACGGCTTGAACTCGTAGCCGAAGGTGTGCAGATCCGAGTCGGAGCGGATGCCCGGGTAGCGGAACAGATCCCACGTGCCGCCGATGGCCTGCCGGCCATCGACGATGGCGAAGCTGTGTCCGGGTCGCTTGACGGTCAGATAGTGCGCCATGCCCAGCCCGGAGATGCCGGCGCCGACGATGAGCACCTCGACGTGGCCGCTCAGATGCTCCTTGGGGCGTGCCTGGTCGAGCGAAGCGACGGAATCGGCGACGGACATTGAGTCACTCCCGAGAGCTAGGAAACGTAACATGAATAATGTTATATTTCTCACGCCTGCTGTCAAGGCTTTCCGCTAGCGAACCAGGAGGGGCCGCACCCATGACCGTCGCGCCCGTTCAGCGTCGCGCACCGATGCAGGCCCGCAGCCGCAAGACGGTCACCCGCATCCTCAAAGCCGCCGCCGCGATCGCCGACGAACTAGGCGTCGAGGCCGTCACCACCCGGACCATCGCCGACCGGGCCGGGGTCTCTTACCCGTCGCTGTACCGGTTCTTCGCCGACCGGGAGGCCATCCTCGACGCGCTGATGGAGCGGCACTGCGCCGAACTCGACGCCAGGTGCATGGAGGCCGAGCGCAGCTGGAAAATCACGTCGATCGCCGACCTGCTCAACAACGAACTCGACCTGCACGTCCATTACTACCGGCTCTTCCCCAGTTCGGCGCGGCTATGGATGGGCGGTCGCACCTCCCCTACCGTCACCAAACACGTCCGGGCACGGATGCAGAGCCTGGCCGGCCGCATTCACGCGATGCTGGTGTCAGCGGAACTGATTCCGGCCCAGACCGACCCACGCGCGCTGCTGGTTGCCATCGAGATGGCCGACCGCGTATTGGAGTTGTCCTTCCGCGACGGCGGCGACTTCGATCAGACGATCCTCGACCTCGGCCGGCGCGCCCTCATTGCCTTCGGCCGTGACCTTTCCGGGGACCTTTCCCCCCGCCCCGGCCCCAGCTGACCGGCATCAGCACCACCCCGGGGGTGGCGTCGGCCAGCCGCTCGAAGGCGTCGATGAATCCCTCGACGATCATCTCGTGGTCGGGCACCAACGTTGCGTCACAAGCGATTCCGACAATCAACCGGCCGGCGTAGCTGGAGATGGTGAAGCTCATCGGCTGATCCCCGGACACCGGCGCCCAGCCGACGATGCCTTCGACCTGACTGCCAGCCAGGTACACCGTGGCGGGCGGACCGGGGACGTTGGTCAGGGTGCCCAGCGTCCGGTTGGCGAACAGGTCCACCGAGGCCTCGTAGAGCCCTCGGCTGAACCCGGCGATGGTCTCCTGGAACCGGAACGCGACCGCGGCCTCGTGGCCGTGCTTGATCCGGTCCATCCGCCGCTTGGCGGTGGCCAGCACCTTGTGCGGGTCGGGCTCGTCGGTGGGCAGTTCCAGTTGCACCAGCGCGAAGTCGTTACCCAGCGAGTCGGGCAACGACGGGTCCAGCGGCTTGAGGTTGACCGGCACCATGAAGGTCACCGATGAGCACAGCGCCTCGTGCGCCAGCAGGTACTCGTGCAGCGTCAGGGCGATGCAGGCCACCAGCACATCGTTGACGGTGCAGCGGTTTCCCCGGGCAACCGCCTTGAGCGCGGCCATTGGCAGCGGATCCGACCAGGCCACGCTCTTCTCTTCACCGGCGGTCCCGGTCCAGATAGTCGCGTCGTTGCGGGTGCCGAGCAAGAGTTTGCGCGCGGTGTCCACGTCGCCCGGCACCGCAGAGAAGATGTCGACCAGCCGTCCACCGCCGGGCACGGCGGCCCGCACGGTGCCCGCGACGTCGGACGCCCCGGCCCGCGCCGCCGTCACCAACGTCGCGCCCGCTCCCACCGGGTTACGCAGGACGAAGCGGCCGATGTTGGCGGCCCTTTGCCGCAGATTGGATTCCGCTACCCGGGACACCACGTCGGTGGCACCGCGAGCGACTTCGACGACACCGGACCGTACGCGTTCGGGCAGCGGCCGGCCGGGCGGGTGCAGGTGCGCTCCGGTCTGGATGACCGCCGGCGCCAGCACCGGGCCGCCCTGCGGCGTCGAGTCGAAGAGGCTCATCGCCAGTTGCACCATCCGCATGCCGTCGGCAATGGAGTGGTGACTGCGCAGCAGCATGGCGCTGCCGTTGCCGTACCTTTTGATCCAGATGGACTGCCACAGCGCGTGGTCGCGGTTGAGCGGGTCGTGCCGGTGTGCTGCCACAAGTTCCTGCAGGGCGCGGGCGTCGTCGGGGTTGTGCAGCGACACCAGGGAGACGTGGTTGTCCAGGTCGAAGTCCGGATCGGGCTCCCACCACCACGAGCCGTCCTCGTCGCGGACGGCACGGCTGCGGAACACCGGGTAGCGGTCGACCAGCCGTTGCTGCAGCACAGCACGCAATTCGGCGAAGTCCAGCGGCTCTGAGGTCCAGATGACCGAGTCGACGACCATCAGGTTGTTCGGCCGGTCCATCTCCAGCCACAGGGCATCCTGAATCCCCAGCCGGCGCCGCTCGCCCATGCTTACCTCCGGCCGAATTTTGATAGCTTTCGCCAACTATTGTCGCCCATTACGCGCCGACAATGAGCGATACCGCACAGCCAGTCCGGTGCCGGTGGCAGGATTACGCCGCAAATTAGACCTAAGGACTGTTTATGACACGAAGAGTTTTGCAGCGTCTCCTGGCAGCGCTGTGCGCCCTGGGGCTCGCTCTCGGAATCGCACCGCCGGCCAGCGCCTGCAGCCGGGTGGTCTGGCTCGGACCGGACGGCGCGGTCATCACCGGCCGGTCGATGGACTGGCCGTACTCGTTCAATTCCCACCTCTACGCCGTGCCCCGCGGCTCCACCCAGGACGGCGGGGGCGGGGAGAACTCCCTGACCTGGACCCGCAAATACGGTGCCATCGAAGCGGCCGGCACCACCGATCCGAGCGGCCCGATCGACGGCGTCTTCGACGGCATGAACGAGAAGGGCCTGGTGGCGAACCTGCTCTATTTGGGCGAGTCCGATTTCGGCCCGGCGCCCAGCGATAACCGGCCGCGGTTGTCCTTCACCGCCTGGACGGACTACGTGCTCACCAACTACGCCACCGTCAACGAAGTCGTCGAGGCGTTCACCAACCCGTCGATCTACATCGTCCCGATCAACTTCGGCCCGGGAAATGCGGCGCATCCGACGGTGCACATGTCGGTGTCAGACGCCACCGGCGACTCGGCGATCATCGAGTACCTCGACGGCAAGCCGGTGATCCACCACGGCCGGCAGTTCCAGGTGATGACCAACAGCCCCACCTACGATGAGCAACTGAAACTCAACGCCAAGTGGGACGACGTCGACAAGAACAAAGAACTGCCGGGCTCGATCCAATCCCAGGACCGGTTCGTGCGCGCCTCGTACTACTTGGGCAAGCTGCCGCAGACCGCCGACGAACGGCAAGCTGTAGCAGGCGTTTTCAGTGTCATGCGCAATGTGTCGGTTCCGTGGGGCGTCGGGGATCCCGAGCATCCGAACCTCTCCCCGACGTACTGGCGTTCGGTGGCCGACTCGACCAACAAGATCTACTACTTCGAGTCGGCGCTGAGCCCGAACATCGTGTGGCTGAACCTCAACAACGTCAACTTCGCACCCGGCTCGGGGATCCGGGCTGTCGCCGTTGAGGGCAACTACTCGATCATCGGCAACATCGACACCGCACTCGCCCCGGCGAAGCCGATCAATTACCTGGCGCCCACCGCCGCCAACACCCCCCAGCCGGCTGCCACCGCGCCGAGCGACTCCGCTGTCGCGGCTCCGCAGGCGGACAACAAGTCCGGCGGCTTCAAGGCATGGTGGCTGCTGCCGATCGTCGCGCTGCTGGGCCTGCTCGGCTTCCTGCCGCGGCTGTTCCGCAAGCCGAAAGTGGTTCCTGTAGATACCAATTCCCGCTAAAGATGCCCAAAGAGCCCTCGCTGGAGGGAGTTTCACGTCCGGCTACGGGCCAGGTCCTCCAGCGCTTCGGCTGAGCTGAATTTCGGCGCCCAGCCCAGCACGGTCTTGGCTTTCGTGGTGGCCAGGACCACCGGTGCGCGCACGGAGTGCAGCCATTCCACCGGCGCGGGGACGAACGGCAGCCGGGCCACCACCGCCGAGGCCGCGGTGGCCGCCACATGCGGAATCCGCACGGCGCGCCCGCCGAGTGTGGTGACCACATCGGACACCGTGATGGTCCCGTCGCCGGCGAGGTTGTACGCGCCCTGCGGCGCGGACGTGGTCACCGCCAGGGCGATCGCCGACGCGACGTCGTCGGGATGCACCAACTGCAGCGGCGTGCCGGGATCGGGAATGGGCAGCATGCGCGTCGCCGCCCCCAACCGCCCGGGCACCAGGCTCCACGGCATCACGTCGGCCAGAGCCGGGGCTTTCGGCCCGGCGACGATGCACGGCCGCAGGATGTACACCTCCAGGTCGGACCCGGCGGTGACCTCTTCCAGCACGCGTTCCAGGGCTGCCTTCTGCTCGGAGTAGTAGTGCTCGCGGGAGCCGCGGGTGGGCACGTCCTCGGTGATCGGCGTCGGATTGTCGGGGTGGTAGCCGTACGCGGCGACCGAGGAGGCGTAGACGAGCCGGCTGGGCCGGGCCGCCTCCACCGTCGCCTCGAACACGTTGCGGGTGCCCTCGAGGTTGACGTGCGCGCTCTCCTGGCGCGACCCGAAGATGATGAACGCCAGGTGCACCACGACATCGGCGTCGGCGACCAGTGCGTCGACGGCGTCGCGGTCCAGGATGTCGCCCTGGCGGTAGCTGGTCTTGGCCCACCCGTGCGCCGACGGGTCGAACGGCCGTCGGGCCATTCCGATGATGCGTTCCACCGCCGGGTCGCGTTCCAGCGCGTCCACGGTCGAGATGCCGATCTCACCGGTCGGCCCGGTCACAGCCACAGTCAGCCCCATGGCGTGACAATGCCCTATTTTGACGGCGCCGAAACTGGCTTCAGCCGATCTCGAAGTGCTGATAATCCACCGGATCGCGCCATGCGCCGCCCCACCGCCAACCGCGGTCGGTGAACGCCCGCACGGCGGGGTCGCCGGCTTTGAGCAGTGCCGGGTCGGCCAGCGTGCGGTCGAGGTAACGACCGGCGGTTTTGGGCTGCAAATCACCCGACTGATCGATGTAAGGATTGATCAGCGGGTTGACGTCGATCGCACGTCCGTAGGCGTGCAGGGACCACGCGGTGCTGCCGGGCAGCGGCCGGCAGTTGAACGCCGAGGTGTTGTTGTCGCGCATGGACAGTTCGTCGTCGGCGCCCGGATAGTTGTCGACGGTCTGCATCTTCGCGACGGGGTAGCCCAGCCGCCGCAGGTCTTCGAAGATGGCGACGATGTCGTCGACCGAGTCGGAGTTCACCACAAGGTTGCCGCGGTGGGTCTGACCGTCCATGCCGAGGTAGTCCAGTTCGACCCTGCGCAGTTCTTCGGGCCCGACCGGGCAGCCCGGGCGCCAGGTGTCGCC
>NZ_JBIIOV010000115.1:0-10829 GCF_044342925.1 Mycobacterium sp.
AGCCGCTGAGGAGCCACGCCATCGGTCTAGCGGGGCGACGATGCGGCGCAACGAAGTGAGCCGCTGAGAAGCCACGCCATCGGTCTAGCGGGGCGACGATGCGGCGCAACGAAGTGAGCCGCTGAGGAGCCACGCCATCGGTCTAGCGGGGCGACGATGCGGCGCAACGAAGTGAGCCGCTGAGGAGCCACGCCATCGGTCTGAGGCCGCAGACGGCTCAGCTGTGCTGGGATCGAACCCATGAAGTCGCGTTTCCTGCCCTATGCCACCACACCAGGCCGGCTGACCGCCCAGTTGATCAGCGACCTGCTCGCCGCCGCCTGGATCACCGTCTGGGTGATGGTGGGTCTGGGGGTGCACCGCGCGATCGCCGAGATCGCCACGGTGGGAACCCAGGTCAAGGACGGTGCCACCGGCATCTCCGACAACCTGAGTTCGGCCGGGGACAGCGCCGACCGCATTCCGCTGGTCGGCGATGCGGTGGCCACACCGCTGCGCGCCGCCAGCGAAGCGGCTCTGGACCTGGCCGGGGCGGGGCAGAACCTGAACACCACCGCGACCTGGCTGGCGGTGCTGCTGGCCATCGCGGTGGCGGCGCCGCCGATCATGGCGATCGGCATGCCGTGGTTGTTTCTTCGCATCCGGTTCTTCCGGCGCAAGTGGACGGTGATCGCGCTGGCGCAGACCCCGGCGGGTGAGCAGCTGCTGGCGCTGCGGGCGCTGGCCAATCGCCCGCTGCGCCGGCTGACCGCGGTCAACGAGGACCCGGTCGGTGCGTGGCGCCGGCAGGATCCGCACGCTGTCCGGGGATTGGCGGCGCTGGAGTTGCGCTCCGCCGGCGTCGCCCGGGTGACTTCGGTGCGCTAGCGAGCGCTCAGCGCACGCAAATGCACCGAAGGGAACCGTTTGGGCCGAGAGGCCGTCCACGACCATGTGATCGAGAATTATCTACGCCGCCACGACGGCGTCATCACGCTCGCTCAGGCCAGGCGTGCGGGCATCAGCGAATTCGCAGTCCGCCGGAAAGTGCGCTCGGGACAGTGGCGTCGCTGCGGGTCAGGTGTGTACTTCGTCGACGATCGGCCTTTCACTGCCGCCGCGCGACTGCGGGCTGCGGTGTGGGGTCGCGGTCCCCGAGCCGTCGCCAGCGGACTGGCCGCCGCCTGGTGGCTGGGCCTGATGACACTCGAGCCTGCGGTAGTGGAAGTCACGGTGCCACGCACGGCCAGCGGCCGAGGCAGCCCAGGGATCACACTTCGCCGGCGCGACCTAGACGAGCGAGACGTATTCGAGGACCGTGGCCTGCGTGTGACCGGACTGGCGTTGACGGTGTTGGAGGCTTCGGCCCGAAGGGGTGGAGGGCCGAAGATTATGGACTCCGCCCTGCAACGTCGGGTCGACCTCGCGGATCTACAGCGGACACACGTCCGTAATCGGGGCCGCTACGGCGCAGCCGCGGCGCGGCGGATGCTTCAGGCCGCCGCCGGCGGCGCACGGTCGGAAGCAGAGCGTCTTGTGGTTCGACTACTGCGGACCGCGGGGATCAGCGGATGGCACGCCAACTTCACAGTCGGCCCCTACTTCGTCGACTTCGCGTTCCCTGCGCAGCGGCTGGCCATTGAGATCGACGGCTGGGCGTTCCATAGCGATCGGCAGGCTTTCCAGAATGATCGCTCGCGGCAGAATTGGCTGTCCCTGCAGGGTTGGCAGGTGCTGCGATTCACCTGGCTGGACATCACCGGGCACCCTGAGGGTGTTCTGGCGGCGATTCGCGCCGCGATTTCGGTGCGCTAGCGAGCGCTCAGCGCACGCAAATGCACCGAAATCGGTTAGAGGATGGCGCCTGGGGAGTAGGAAGCCGCGTCCGGGTTCGCCCTGACCAACTCGTCGACCGCCGCGACCACGGCATCCACCTGATCACCCGCCGCCCCGGTGAAGGACTTCTTGTCGGCCAGGGCCGCCTCCAGCGCCGCCCGGTCCAGCGGCAACCGCGGGTCGGCGGCCAGCCGGTCGAGCAGATCCGGCTCGGCGCCGCGCTCGCGCATCGCCAGCGCGACGGCCACGGCATGTTCCTTGATCACCTCGTGGGCGGCCTCCCGGCCCATGCCGGCCCGCACCGCGGCCATCAGCACCTTGGTGGTGGCCAGGAACGGCAGGTAGCGGTCGAGTTCGCGCTGGATCACCGCCGGGTAGGCGCCGAACTCCGCCAGCACCGTCAGGAACGTCTCGATCTGGCCGTCGATGGCGAAGAATGCGTCCGGCAGCGCCACCCTGCGCACCACCGAGCAGAACACGTCGCCCTCGTTCCATTGCGCCCCAGCCAGTTCCGCGGCCATCGACGCGTACCCGCGCAGCACCACCTGCAGACCGTTGACCCGTTCGCAGCTGCGGGTGTTCATCTTGTGCGGCATGGCCGACGAGCCCACCTGACCGTCCGCGAAGCCTTCGGTGACCAGTTCATGCCCGGCCATCAGACGGATGGTGTGCGCCATCGATGACGGGCCTGCCCCCAGCTGCACCAGGGCGGACAGCACATCGTGGTCCAGCGAGCGGGGGTAGACCTGGCCGACGCTGTCGAACACCGCGGCGAACCCGAGGAAATCGGCTACCCGGCTTTCCAGTTCGGCCAGCCGGGCGGTGTCGCCGTCGAACAGGTCCAGCATGTCCTGGCCGGTGCCCATCGGCCCCTTGATCCCGCGCAACGGGTAGCGGTCGAGAAGCTCGCGAACCCGGCTCAGCGCAATGACGGTTTCCTGCGCCGCGGAGGCGAACCGCTTGCCCAGCGTGGTGGCCTGGGCGGCGACGTTGTGACTGCGCCCGGCCATCACCAGATCCCGGTAGGCCGCGGCACGATCGGCCAGCCGCGCGGCCACCGCGACGCCATGGGCGTGCACCAGCTCCAGGGAGTGCCGGATTTGTAACTGCTCGACGTTCTCGGTCAGGTCCCGGCTGGTCATACCTTTGTGCACGTGCTCGTGCCCGGCGAGTGCGTTGAACTCCTCGATGCGGGCTTTCACGTCGTGGCGCAGCACCCGCTCGCGGGCGGCGATCGAGGCGAGGTCCACCTGGTCGAGGACGCGCTCGTAGTCGGCCACCGCGGCGTCCGGCACGTCCACACCGAGCTCACGCTGGGCGCGCAGAACCGCCAACCAGAGCCGCCGCTCGGCGACGATCTTCGCCTCGGGCGACCAGATGGCGACCATCTCGGCGCTGGCGTAGCGGCTGGCCAGGACATTCGGGATTGTCACGAGCGGAAAGTTTACGGTTCTCCTCATGCACTACGTCGGAGTCGACCTGGCCTGGGGCCGGCGCAGCCCGACGGGAGTGGCCGTCCTGGACTCCTCCGGCGCGCTGTGTCACGTGGGTGTGGCCGGTGACGACGACGACGTCCTGGCCCAGTTGCGCCCCTACGTGACCGGTGACTGCGTGGTGGCCGTCGACGCCCCACTGGTGGTGACCAACCCCAGCGGCAACCGGCCCTGCGAGTCCGAGCTGAACCGTGACTTCCGGCGCTTCGACGCCGGTGCGCATCCGGCCAACACCGGCCTGGCCTGGTTCGCCGACGGCGGCCGCGGCTCATGGTTGTGCGCGGAACTGGACCTGGATCTCGACCCCCGCTCCCCGCGGGCACGGCGCGCACTGGAGGTCTACCCGCACGCCGCCAGTGTGGTGTTGTTCGGGCTACCCAAGACGCTGAAGTACAAGCAGAAGCTCGGCCGTAATCTCACGCAACTTCGCTCAGAGTTGTTGCGGCTCATCGGTTTTCTTGAGGATCTCAGCGCGGCGAATCCGCCCATGCAGCTGCGCTCACCGGCGTGGGCGACGCTGACCGAATCGGTCGGCGCGGCCACCAGCAAGACGCAGTTACGCCGGGCCGAGGACCCGATCGACGCCGTGCTGTGCGCCTATATCGCGCGGTACGCCGCGCAGCGCCCCCACGACGTCACGATCTACGGCGATACCGAAACCGGCTGCATCGTCACGCCGTCGCTGAGGTCCTAAGCCCACGACTTGGACGTGCCGGTCAGATCGCTGAGCTGATGCAGGAACCGCCGCACCTTCGCCGGGTTCTCCGGGCGCTGCCAGCCGAACGTCGTCGGCCGCTGCGCGCGGTCGTGCCAGAAGTGTCCCGGCTTGGACTCCGGCCGGGTGGCCACCAGCCACACCGCGGTGTCGGCACCGTCGGCCAGCTCACGCAGCAGCGGGCGGGTGATGACCCGGAACCGCGGCAGGTACTCCGCCACACCGGGGGTGTCCACCCATCCCGGGTGCATGCTCTCCACCTTGACGCCGGTGCCGGCCAGGCGGTGGGCCCAGGCGTCGGCCAGCACCACCTGCATGCGCTTGGTCCGGGCGTAGGTGCGCACCCCGTTGTAGTCGTGGTTGGACTCCAGATCCTCGACCACCAGCGGGGCGCTGTACATACCGCCGGAGGACACGAACACCACCGAGGCGCCGCGGGAAGCGCGCAGCAGCCCGAGCAGCCGTTCGGTTATCAGGTGCGGACCGAGGATGTGGGTGGCCAGTTGCAGTTCATGACCCTGCGGCGTGGTCAGCCGCTCCTTGGGCATCAGGCCGGCGTTATGCACCAGACCGTCCAGAGCGGGCACCCGGCCGGCGAAATCGGCGGTCCAGGCCATCACCGCGTCCAAGTCGGAGACGTCGCAGACCTCACCGATGACGTCGGCGCCCGGCGCCTCTTCGCAGATCTGGGCAGCGCACCCGCGGACCTTCTCCGGATTACGGCCCAGCAGGTGCACGGTGGCACCCAGGCGGGCAAAGGCGCGGGCCATCTCCAGCCCGATCCCCGCGGTGGCGCCGGTCACCAGGACCCGCTTGCCCACCAGGGCATCGGGGGCCGGGTCGGCAGGCCACCAACGCCGCCGCAGTCCGGATCCGATCCTGGTGTAGCCGAGCACCAGAGCGCGGTCCATCGCGCCGTCGATGATGCCCGTCACCGGACGGGGGACATTCGGGAACGCCATGTCAGACCAGATCGTCGCTAGGAGCCAGCACGTCAACCACGTCAACCAGAGTGTCACGAACACTCTGGCCCGCCCCGTCATGGTCGTCAATCAGCGCCGAAGCCACCGCTCCGTCGACGGCGTACAGCAGCGCGGTCATCATGTCGATCCGGGCGCGACGGCCGGAGCGCCCCATCGCTTCGGTGACCGCTTCGACGCGGGTTTGCAGCAGTCGCCGCTCCACCCCGCGCATCGCCGGATGGCGGGCGCAGGCGATGTACCGCTCGTAGCGCGAAATCAACTGCTCCCGATTGGGTTCACCGGCCAGCAGGTCGACCAGAAGGTCGGCTGCCGCCTCGGCTCCCCGGCGGCGCCGTGGCAAAGCCTGGACCCGCTCTCGGAGCTCGGCGACCTCAGCGGTGCCGAGATGTTCGACGGCCGCCTCGATCAGTTCGTCCAATGACGTGAAGTAATAGGTGGTGGACGCCAGCGGCAAACCGGCCCGCTCAGCGACCGCACGGTGCGTGACGGCCTGGAATCCACCCTCGCACAACAACTCACCGGCAGCACAGACGAGCGCGAACCGCCGTCGCTCGCCCTTCGGTGTCACCGCTGCCGTCACGGCTGACATGCTGCCAGCAGCACCGCGAACGGCACCCAGAATTGCCCGAAGAAGTGACCTTCGGACACTATGTGGCAATGCCCGACATCACGCGCCGGTCTGTGCTTCGACTGGGCGCCGGAGCTGTGGGCGCGGCCGCACTCGGCACCTCGGTGCGCAATCCCCTCGCCTCCGCCGCCCCGACCGCACCGACCATGGTGACCGGCACCTTCATCTCCGCCGCCCGCGGCGGCATCCCGACCAACTGGGCGATCGCCCGACCACCGGGCCAGGCCGCCCCGCTGCGTCCGGTGATCGCACTGCACGGCAAAGGCAGCAACGCGGCGTCGGTGATGGCCGGCGGTGTCGAGGGCGGCCTGGCCCAGGCAGTGGCCGCCGGGTTGCCGCCGTTCGCGGTGGTGGCCGTCGACGGGGGCGGAAGCTACTGGCACCGGCGCGCATCCGGTGAGGACGCCGGGGCGATGGTCACCGACGAGCTGATCCCGATGCTCGCCGAGCAGGGTTTGGACACCTCACGGGTCGGCTTCCTGGGCTGGTCGATGGGCGGCTACGGCGCTCTGCTGCTGGGGGCTCGCCTCGGCCAGGTGCGAACGGCCGCCATCTGCGCGGTCAGTCCGGCCCTGTGGCTCTCGGCGGGAGCGGCCGCGCCGGGCGCGTTCGACGGCGCCGACGACTTCGCCGCCAACAGCGTGTGGGGCCTGCCGGCCCTCGGTTCGATTCCGCTGCGGATCGACTGCGGCACCAGCGACCCGTTCTACGCGGCAACCCAGGAATTCATCGCCCAGCTGCCGACCCCGCCGGCCGGCGGCTTCTCCCCCGGCGGCCACGACGCCGGCTACTGGACCGCACAACTGCCCGGTGAGATCGCCTGGACGGCGCCGCTGCTCACCGCCTGAACGCGCGCAGATGACGTTGATAGCGTCGAGGAACCCGGCACCGATTCGCAGAACTCCAGCACATCGGCCCGCTGAGCCCGGAAGGCGGCGCGACGGTCGATCGCCGGTGGTTCCACTGTCACAAGGCGATCCGCCCTTCGGCAGCACCCAGCGCGATGTCGGTGCGGAAGTGACTGCCGGACAGCGTAATCGGCGCCAAGATCCGATAGGCCGCCTCCCGCGCCGCAGTCAGGTCGGCTCCGGTGCCGACCACTGACAGCACCCGGCCACCGGAGGAGACCACCGCCCCGTCGGCGCGACGGGCGGTGCCGGCGTGCCGGACACCGTCGCTCTCGGCGCCGGTGATGATGTCACCCACCCTTGGCGATCCGGGATAGTTCTGCGCGGCCAGCACCACGGTGACCGCGTACCCGTCCTGCCACTGCAAGGGCGGGAATGCGGCCAACGCCCCGGTGGCCGTGGCGTGCAGCAGCTCGCCCAGCGGCGACTTCAGCAGCGCCAGCACGGCTTGGGTCTCGGGATCGCCGAAGCGGCAATTAAATTCGACCACCGCGGGGCCGTCGGGGGTGATGGCGAGCCCGGCGTACAGCAGCCCGGAGAACGGGCAGCCGCGCCGGGCCATCTCGGCGGCCACCGGCTCGACGACATCACGCACGATCAAGGCCGTCACCGAGTCGGGCAGCCACGGCAGCGGGGCGTAGGCGCCCATACCGCCGGTGTTCGGACCGGTATCGCCGTCGCCGACGCGCTTGAAATCCTGGGCCGGCAGCAGCGGCACCACGGTGGCGCCGTCGACCAGACAGAACAGCGACACCTCGGGGCCGTCGAGGAACGACTCCAGCAGCACCGGGTGGCCGGCCGCCAGCACGTCGACGGCGTGCGCGCGGGCGGCGTCCCGATCGGCGCTGACCAGCACGCCCTTGCCCGCGGCAAGTCCGTCGTCCTTGACCACCCACGCCCGCTGCCCCGCCGGCGGGCCGAACCGGTCCAGGGCGGCGTCGAGTTCAGCGGGTTCGTCCACCGTTTCGCTGGCCGCGGTCCGCACTCCCGCGGCAGCCATCACGTCTTTGGCGAAGGCTTTGGAACCCTCGATGCGGGCGGCGTCCCGCGACGGCCCGAAGCAGGCGATCCCGGCCGCGCGCAGGGCGTCGGCCACACCGCGGACCAGCGGCACTTCCGGCCCGATCACCACCAGATCGGCGTCGATCCGACGGGCCAGCGCGACGACGTCGTCCGGGGACGCGGCGTCGACGTCGTACTGCTGGGCCAGGGCGGCGGTGCCGGCGTTGCCGGGCGCCACCGCCAGGAAGTCCACCCCGGGATCCTGCTTCAGACCGACGAGCAAGGCGTGTTCGCGGGCACCGGACCCGATGACGAGGACGCGCACGATGTCACACCCTAGCCAGGGCGGTCACCAGACGACCAGTCGCACCAAGGGGAACGTCCCCCGGATCAGGCCGGCACTACGTGTTGGACCCAGATGTTCGCCTCGACAAGGACCGCATGGTCATGTTCGACCGAGCAATGCACCGGCGCGAGTGCGCCCGGCGCCAGCACGGGACCGGTCACGTCGAAGGGCAGCCCCGTCCAGTCCCGCCATTGCGCCAGCGTGCCGGGGATCGTCTGGCTCAGGGGCGCCACCTTCTCGATCTGTCCGCCCGCTCGGATATGCACGCGCAACCAGGGATCGACGGGCAGCCCATCCTCACGCACCCGATACGCATAGTCCTGCATCGGCGTCAGCGGCTCCGCCGCTTTCCCCGTCGGGCGCACCGGGGCGACCATGTACCGCAACCCGCGGTCCGCCGCGCAGCGGCGCATCGCATCGAGAACGACCGCCGAGCCGCCGGCGCCGCGATAGGCGGGCAGCAGGGTGATCTCCAGCGCGCTCAGCGCGTCCGGCGTGCGCCCGAGCGCGCGGTCCTCAACGGCCCAGCGCAGGACGCCGTCCCAGCCGGTGTCAGGCAGTGCCTCTCGTCCCGGCACGCCCACCCAGGCGAAGGGCACTGCCAACGCGCGGCCGACGGCGATATCGGGCCGCTCCGGCTCCACCACCGCGAAGGCGGTATCGCGGCAGTCCTCGAAGCCGAGCTCCTCGAACCGCAGCCTCTCGAAATAGATCTTGGCAACCGGGTCATGCATGAAGTCCGGCCACAGCCCGTGGATCGCCGGCGCGAGGATCTGGTCCAGCAGGTCCGCTCGCCCGCGCAGCGCGACCAAGGCCAACCTGTCACCCACCGGCGTTCGGCACCGTTCGCTCATCAGGCGAACCTACCGCCGCCGTCCGAACAACTGGCGAGCCGCAAACCCGCAGCCGGGAGTCACCAGGTGTCGACGAACCTGCCGGCGAAGCAGCGTCCCTTGACCACCGCGATCCGCGGCACCACGCCCGACAGCGCCGCCCACAGTGCGAAGGCCCGCACCTCCAGGGAGGACACCGTCGGGTAGTCGGTGTCACCGGGGCGCCCGCCTCCGCCTTCGGCGAAGAACACAGTCGGCAGCCGCATCCGCTCGATGAGTTCGAACAGCCGGTCTTTCTTGCGGTGGCCGAATACGCCCTGCGTCCCGGCGAGCACGGTGTAGTCGTAGGCCAGCACCGCGCACGGCCGGCCGTCCACCCGGGCCGTTCCGCCGATCAGCCCGTCGGCGGGGGTGCGGGCGATCAGATCATCGATGTCGCGGCGGCTGCGTTGTGCGGCAAGGGCGAACCGGCCGTATTCGACGAAGGACCCGGCGTCCACCAGGTCGTCGATGTTCTCCCGCGCGGTCCGGCCCCCGGCGGCGTGGCGCCGCTGAACGGCGTCCGGCCGGGCGGCGTCGGCGGTGAGCGCACGACGGCGCAGGAGTTCGTCCAGGTGCTCATCGCTCATCAGGCGAACCTACCGCCGCCGTCCGTACCATCCGTATGCATGGGATATCCCGCGTATCCGCCCTATCCGCCCTATCCGCCCCCGTATCCGTACCCCTACCCGCCGCCCCCACCGCCGCGCAGCGGGGCCGACGTGGCGATCTCCGTCATCGCCATGGTGTGCACCGTGGCGATCGGTGGGGTCGGATCCTTGATGGCCCTGTCCGGCCTGGCTTTTCTGGATCACTGTCCGCCCTCGACCTGCAGCCCGCAGGGAGCGGTGACCGCGGTGATGACGGCGATCCTGGGGGCCGCGCTGGTCGGTTTGGTGGGCCTGATTCTCACCATTGTCCGACTGGCGAGTCGCAAACCCGCGTGGCCGTTCGCCGTCGGCACCCTGGCGGCCGTCGTCGGGGTTTTCATCCTGGGCGCGATCGGCTACAGCGCGGCGGTCGGCTAGCGGCTTTTTACGGGGCCTTTTTTCGCTTGGCCACAACCTTCTCGACGACGGAGTTGAACGTCGAGCCGAGCGGGAAGCCGACGTAGTGGGTGATGAAGATGGCCATCTCCCGCAGTTCCTCGGCGGTCATCTCCTGGTTGTGCAGGGCGGCGCTGACCTGAATCTCCGCCAGATCGGGCAGACCCAGGGCGGTGACGACCGAAAGCGTCATGATTCTCTTATCGCGCATGGACAGTCCGGGCCTGCTCCAGATGTCGGCGAACAGATGATCGGCAGTCAACGCGAAGTAGTCGCCCGGCAGGTTGGGCATGTCCCAGCCGTAGACCTCCTTCATCTTGTCCAGCCCTTTACGGCGCACGTCGTCGGTGTGTTCGGCCACCCTCACTCCTCTGTCCGGTTCGGCACGCCTAAGCCGTCGGCCAGGTCACGTCGCGCGATGTGGGCCAGGGGCAACTCAAGACCCAGCGAATCCCCCAGCCGCACCGCCAGATCCAGGTCCTTCTCGCCGAGCCCGCGGGTGTGCGTGAACATGTCGTACAGCCAGTGGCCGGGCTCGATCTCGTGCACGTTGTCGCGGATCATGATCGCTCCGGGGCCGCCGGTCTGGGCGTCGGTGTGGCGCACCACCCGCCCGAGCGACTGCAGGTCCAGGCCCGCCGCCTCGGCCAGGCGCATCGCCTCGCTTGCCGCGGCGAAGCCGGTGAACGTCAGCATGTTGCGGGCCAGTTTCATCCGGGTTCCCGCGCCGGGTCCGCCGGCGTGGATAACCAGCGACGCCCATTGTTTGAACACCGGCTTGACCCGTTCGTACACCTCGCGGGAGGCGCCGACCATAGTGGCGAGCTGACCGTTGGCGGCCGCCGCGCCGCCCCCGCTGACCGGCGCATCGATGACGTGAATCCCGTTGGGCGCGAGCCTGTCCGCCAGCTCTGCGGCGGTGCCGTCGGCGATGGTGGAGTGGATGGCGATCACGGTTCCGGGCGACACGTGCCCGGCGAGTTCAGCCACCACCTCGCGCACCTGGGCGTCGTCGAGCACG
>NZ_JBIIOV010000259.1:0-2700 GCF_044342925.1 Mycobacterium sp.
TCCGAGGGGCAGGAAAGGCGGCAGAGATGAGGCTCGGTCTGCAACTCGGATACTGGAGTGCCCAGCCGCCGACCAACCACGCCGAGCTGGTCGCCGCCGCCGAGGAGGCCGGCTTCGACACCGTGTTCACGGCCGAGGCGTGGGGCTCCGACGCGTTCACCCCGCTGGCCTGGTGGGGACGGGAGACCAGCCGGTTGCGGTTGGGCACCTCGGTGGTGCAGCTGTCGGCTCGCACGCCGACGGCGTGTGCGATGGCCTCGTTGACTCTCGACCATCTCTCCGGCGGCCGGCACATCCTCGGGCTCGGCGTCTCGGGCCCGCAGGTCGTGGAGGGCTGGTACGGCCAGCGGTTCCCCAAGCCGCTGGCCCGCACCCGGGAGTACATCGACATCGTCCGGCAGGTCTGGGCGCGGCAGGCTCCGGTGACTAGCCCGGGTCCGCACTACCCGCTGCCGCTGCACGGTGAGGGCACCACCGGTCTGGGCAAGGCGCTCAAACCGATCGTGCATCCGCTGCGCGCCGACATTCCGATCATGCTCGGCGCGGAGGGCCCGAAGAACATCGCACTGGCAGCCGAGATCTGCGACGGATGGCTGCCGATCTTCTACTCGCCGCGGTTGGCCGATATGTACAACGAGTGGCTCGACGAGGGTTTCGCCCGCCCGGGCGCCCGCCGCAGCCGGGAGGACTTCGAGATCTGCGCCACCGCGCAGGTCGTCGTCACCGACGACCGTGCGGGGACCTTCGAGCACATCAAGCCGTTCCTGGCGCTCTACATGGGCGGGATGGGTTCTGAGGACACCAATTTCCACGCCGAGGTGTACCGGCGGATGGGGTACGCCGAGGTGGTCGAGGACGTCACCGCGCTGTTCCGCTCCGGACAGAAGGACAAGGCGGCGGCGATAATCCCCGACGAACTGGTCGACGACGCGGCGATCGTCGGCGACATCGACTACGTCCGCAAACAAATCGCGGTCTGGGAGGCCGCCGGGGTGACGATGATGGTCATCGGCGCCCGCAGCGCCGAGCAGATCCGGGAAACCGCGGCGCTGTTGTGACCCCGACCGTGACGTCAGCCGAGAATGTGGGCGTCACCGAACGTCATCTCGACGCGGCCCACCGAACCGGACACCATCGGTCGTCGGGGCAGGCCCAGACCGGCCAGCTCCCGCGCGTACGGGTGGTCGCCGAGCCGCAGCCGCGCGCCGCCGGGCCGGAACCGCACGTGCGAGTTCGTCATCTCCCACGGCACCTCACGGGTGGCGCCGTCGGCGAAGGTGTAGGTGGTCAGTACCTGGGGGCGCGAGCGCAGCGACGGAACCGGCAGGCCTTTGCCGAATTCCATGTTCACGATCAGCGATCCCCGTTCGGACACCGAGAAGCCGAAGGGGTCGCCGTCGCGAACGGTGAAGTCCGCCATGGTCTTCGGGAAACCCCAGATGGTCCGGCCCGCCTCGAGGGTGAACGACTGGTCAACGGGCAGGCGGTGGATGAAGGCCGCCGCGCCACCCAGCGCTTTCAGCCCGGTGGCGTCCGAGCCTGGCGGGTTGACCATCACACAGGTGCCGAACTCGTTGTAGCGGCCGAGGTCGCCGTCGAAGTAGCGGGCCAGCATCAGCGTCACCACCGCGCGGCCGGGGCGGAATCGGCACACCCGCAGACCGCTGTAGTCGATGAGGCGCTGGGCAGCGTCGGCGGACACCGAGAACATCGCGGTATGCACGTCGGCGTTGCACACCCGCACCGGCATGGTCAGCACGGTTCCGGCGATGGTGTGTTGCGCCGGCGACATAGGGCCACTGTAATCGCCTGGAGGGATTGAGACGATGACTGCCAGACCGGATGTAGATCTGACCGACGGCGCCTTCTTCGCCGACGGCGGCGCCCGCGCGGCATATCGCTGGATGCGGGACAACGAACCGGTGTTCCGCGACCGCACTGGGCTGGCGGCGGCGTCGACTTACCAGGCGGTGCTCGACGCCGAGCGTCATCCCGAGGTCTTCTCCAACACCGGCGGCATCCGGCCCGATCAACCGGCGATGCCCTACATGATCGACATGGACGATCCCGAACATCTGTTGCGGCGCAAGCTGGTCAACGCCGGCTTCACCCGCAAGCAGTTGATGGACAAAGTCGCCGGCGTCGAGACGTTGTGCGACACCCTGATCGACGCCGTGTGCCAGCGGGGCGAGTGCGACTTCGTCCGCGATATCGCCGCGCCGCTGCCGATGGCCGTCATCGGCGACATGCTCGGGGTGCTGCCGCAGGATAGGGCGACCTTGCTGAAATGGTCCGACGACCTGGTGTGCGGGCTCAGCGCCACCGCCGACCCCGAATCCTTGCAGGCGTTGATGGACGCGTTCGCGGGCTACACCGGCTTCGCCATGCAGTCGGCCGCGAAGCGACGCGCCGAACCCACCGCCGACCTGTTCTCGATCCTGGTCAACGCCGAGGTCGACGGGCAGCGGATGAGTGACGATGAGATCGTCTTCGAGACCCTGCTCATCTTGATCGGCGGAGACGAGACCACCCGCCACACACTCTCCGGCGGCGTCGAACAGCTGCTGCGCCACCCCGACCAGTGGAGCCGGCTGGCGGCCGACCCGGGGCTGGCGCCGGGAGCCGTCGAGGAAATGCTGCGGTGGACCTCCCCGGTCAAGAACATGGCGCGAACAGTCCGGCAGGACAACGACTTCCACG
>NZ_JBIIOV010000061.1:0-16605 GCF_044342925.1 Mycobacterium sp.
CGCGAGCGCATCCTGGCGCTGCTCGACGACGATTCCTTCGTCGAACTCGACGCGCTGGCCCGGCACCGCTCCACCAACTTCAACCTGCAGCAGAACCGCCCGGTCGGCGACGGCGTGGTTACCGGCTACGGCACCATCGACGGCCGCGAAGTGTGCATCTTCAGCCAGGACGCCACGGTGTTCGGCGGCAGCCTCGGTGAGGTGTACGGCGAGAAGATCGTCAAGGTTCAGGAACTGGCCATCAAGACCGGCCGTCCGCTCATCGGCATCAACGACGGCGCTGGCGCCCGCATCCAGGAGGGTGTGGTCTCCCTCGGGCTCTACAGCAAGATCTTCCACAACAACATCAAGGCCTCCGGTGTGATCCCGCAGATCTCGCTGATCATGGGGGCGGCAGCCGGCGGTCACGTCTATTCCCCCGCGCTGACCGACTTCGTGATCATGGTCGACCAGACCAGCCAGATGTTCATCACCGGACCCGACGTGATCAAGACCGTCACCGGCGAGGACGTCACCATGGAGGAACTCGGCGGCGCGCACACCCACATGAGCAAGTCGGGCACCCTGCACTACGTGGCCTCCGGCGAGCAGGACGCCTTCGACTTCGTCCGCGATCTGCTCAGCTTCCTGCCGCCGAACAACTACGCCGAGCCGCCGCGCTACCCCGCGCCGCCGCACCCGGGCGCCATCGAGGACAACCTCACCGAAGAGGACCTCGAACTCGACACGTTGATCCCGGACTCGCCGAACCAGCCCTACGACATGCACGAGGTGATCACCCGGATCCTCGACGACGACGAGTTCCTGGAGATCCAGGCCGGCTATGCCGGAAACATCCTCGTCGGGTTCGGCCGCATCGACGGCCGCCCGGTCGGGATCGTGGCCAACCAGCCCACCCAGTTCGCCGGCTGCCTGGACATCAACGCCTCGGAGAAGGCCGCCCGGTTCATTCGGACCTGCGACTGCTTCAACATCCCGATCATCATGCTGGTCGACGTCCCGGGCTTCCTGCCGGGCACCGAGCAGGAGTACAACGGCATCATTCGCCGCGGCGCCAAGCTGCTCTACGCCTACGGCGAGGCCACCGTCGCCAAGATCACCGTCATCACCCGCAAGGCCTACGGCGGCGCCTACTGCGTGATGGGCTCCAAGGACATGGGCTGCGACGTCAACGTCGCCTGGCCCACCGCCCAGATCGCTGTCATGGGCGCCTCGGGGGCGGTCGGCTTCGTCTACCGCAAACAGCTCACCGAGGCCGCCAAGAACGGCGAGGACGTCGACGCGCTGCGGCTGGAGTTGCAGCGCGACTACGAGGACACCCTGGTCAACCCCTACATCGCCGCCGAGCGCGGCTACGTCGATGCCGTCATCCCGCCGTCACACACCCGCGGCTACATCGCCACCTCACTGCGGCTCTTGGAGCGCAAGATCGTGCAGAACCCGCCCAAGAAGCACGGGAACATCCCGCTCTAACTTCAGGAGAACCCGTGAGACACGAAGACATCACCGAAGTCAGCGACCCGCACCAGCTGACCATCGACGAACCCGAGCATGCCGCACCGGAGATCCGGGTGGTCAAGGGCCAGCCCACCGACGACGAGGTGGCCGCGTTGGTCACCGTGCTGGCCGGTCTGCGCGGCGCGCCCGTTCATCCCGGCGCACAGGAGCTCAACCTGTGGGGCCACCCCGTCGACAAGCTGCGTTACCCCTTCTGCAGCTTTCAGATCGTGTCACTGAAGGACCGCACGCATATGCGGCGCTGATGCGCCGCTCCTCCTCTCCCGGCTTCGCCGGGATCATCGTCGCCGGCGTGCGATGACCCGCGTGGTACTCGGCTCGGCCTCGGCCGGCCGGCTGCGCGTGCTGCGCAGCGCCGGGATCGACCCGCTCGTCATGGTCTCCGGTGTCGACGAGGACGCCGTCGTGACATCGCTTGAGGACAAAGCAGACCCGGCCGATGTGGTCAACGCCCTCGCCGAAGCCAAAGCCGACGCGGTGGGCCGCGAGTTGGATGCCGCGCTGAGCGAGGACAGCGTGGTGATCGGCTGTGATTCCATGCTGTTCCTCGGTGGGGAACTGTGCGGCAAGCCGGGTACCGCCGAGCAGGCGCGACGGCGATGGCAGGCCATGGCAGGCCGGGACGGCCGGCTGTTCACCGGACACTGTCTGCTGCGCCTGCGCGACGGCGACGTGGTGGCCCGGGCAACCGCAGCCGACGTCACCACGGTGCGCTTCGGGTTGCCGACGGATGCCGAACTGGAGGCATACATCGGCACCGGCGAGCCGCTGGGTGTGGCGGGCGCGTTCACCCTCGACGGGCTCGGCGGCTGGTTCGTCGACGGCATCGACGGCGACCCGTCCAACGTGGTGGGTCTTGGCCTGGCGGTCACCCGCCGGCTCTTCGAGACGGTGGGGCTGAGCATTGGTGAGCTGTGGCGAACCAATCCGGTGCCGTAGTCGGTAGGCTTTCGACGTGCCGTTACCACCCGATTCCAGTCCCACGCTCCGGAACTACGCCCACCCGGAACGGCTGGTCACCGGCGACTGGCTGTCCGAACATCTCGGCATGCCCGGCCTGGTGGTCGTCGAGTCGGACGAGGACGTGCTGCTCTACGACGTCGGCCACATCCCCACCGCCGTCAAGATCGACTGGCACACCGACCTCAACGACCCGCTGGTGCGCGACTACATCAACGGCGAGCAGTTCGCCGAGCTGATGAACCGCAAGGGCATTTCCCGCGACGACACCGTGGTTATCTACGGCGACAAGAGCAACTGGTGGGCGGCCTACGCACTGTGGGTGTTCACCCTCTTCGGCCATCCCGATGTGCGACTGCTCAACGGCGGGCGCGACCTGTGGCTGGCCGAAGGCCGCGACACCACGCTGGAGGTGCCGGCACGCACGACAACCGGCTACCCGGTGGTGCAGCGCGACGACCGGCCCATCCGCGCCTACCGCGACGACGTGCTGGCCACACTCGGGAAGAGCACGTTGATCGACGTCCGCTCACCCCAGGAGTACACCGGGGAGCGCACCCACATGCCGGACTACCCCGAGGAGGGGGCGCTGCGCGGCGGCCACATCCCCACCGCGGTGTCGGTGCCGTGGGCCAAGGCCGCCGACGAGCAGGGCCGGTTCCGCAGCCGGGACCAACTCGACGAGATCTACGCTTTCGTGAAATCGGGCGTCGATGCCGGCCGGGACACCATCGCCTACTGCCGTATCGGGGAGCGGTCCAGCCACACCTGGTTCGTCCTGACCTATCTGCTGGGCATCCCCGGCGTCCGCAACTACGACGGATCCTGGACTGAGTGGGGCAACACCGTGCGGGTGCCCATCGCCGAAGGCGACGAGCCGGGGACCCTGCCGGCATGACCGCGACCGGCCGCATGCCGGCGCCACTGGCCGAGGTGGTCGCGGAGTTCGCCGAGGTCACCGGCCAGGACAAACTCAAGTTGTTGCTCGAATTCGCCGACGAATTGCCTTTGCTGCCAAGCGATCTCGAAGAGGCTGCGATGGAGCCGGTGCCCGAGTGCCAGTCACCGCTGTTCCTGCACGTGGACGCGGGCGACCGCGAGAATGTGCGGCTGTACTTCAGCGCCCCGCCGGAGGCCCCCACCACCCGCGGATTCGCCTCGATCCTGGCGACCGGACTGGACGGGCAGCCCGCCGACGCGATCCTGGGGGTGCCCGACGACTTCTACGCCGAATTGGGGCTGGCGAAACTGATAAGTCCGCTGCGGCTGCGCGGCATGTCGGCGATGCTGACCCGGATCAAGCGGCGGCTGCGCGCCTGACGAGAAGCGCTGTCACGGAACGGTATTGGAATCGGTCCGGCCGCCCAGGGGCAGTCCCACACCGTCGAAGAAATTGTTGATCATCGTCATGCCGGAGTCGGTGCAGACGCTTTCGGGATGGAATTGCACCGATTCGATCGGCAGTTCGCGGTGCCGAAGGCCCATGATGTAGCCGTCGTCGTCGCTGGTGGACGTCACCTCCAGGCAGGAAGGCGTGCTCTGCGCGTCGACCACCAGCGAGTGGTAGCGCGTCACCGAGACCGGCGCCGGAATCCCCTTGTACATCCCCAGCGAATCGTGGAAAACATCGCTGCGCTTGCCATGCATGATGTGCTCGGCCCGCACCACTGTCCCGCCGAACGCCACCGCGATGGCCTGGTGGCCGAGGCAGACGCCCAGGATCGGGATCTCGGACCCGAACGCCTCGACGAGTTCGACGTGCCCGGAGTTCTCCGGGGTGCCCGGCCCGGGGCCCAGCACCAAGGCGTCGGGCTTGATCTGGCGCAGGGTGTCGGCGGTACGCGCGCCGGAGCGGATCACCATGGTGTCCGCGCCCAACTCCCCCAGGTACTGCTCGATGACGTAGACGAAGCTGTCGAAGGCGTCGATGAGGCACACAACGGGCCGTGAGCGGTCCTTGCCGAACTGGCTGATGTCGCCGGCATTACGCATAGTCGAGAAGTTCCTCACCCGTGATGGCCCAGAAGGTGGCGCTCATCTTCGTCATCGTCTCGCGCCACTCGTTGGCCGGATCCGAGTCGGCCACAATGCCCGCTGAGGCGCGGATCGTGTAGGTGCCCGCCCGGAACTGGGTCATGCGGATGGACAGGCCCAGCACGCAGTCGCCGGAGAACGGCACCAGACCGAAGGCGCCGGCGTAGTACTCCCGGCGGCTCAGTTCCAGTTCCTCGATGATCTCCATCGCGCGCACCTTGGGCGCCCCGGTGACGGTGCCCGCCGGGAAGGTCGCCTCGATGGTGTCGTACACGTCGAACGGCGGCCGCACGGCCACCTGGACTTCCGAAACCATGTGATAGAGGTGCGAATACTCCTCGATGATCATCAGTTCCGGGACGTCGAGTGATCCGTACTCGGCCACCCGGCCGAGGTCGTTGCGGCACAGGTCGACGAGCATGATGTGCTCGGCGCACTCCTTCTCGTCGGAGAGCAGCATCGCCTGGGCGGATTCGAGGGTGGCCCCGTCGGTTTTGCGCGCGGTCCCGGCGATGGGCCGCATGGCCGCTCGCGCACCTTCCTTGCGCACGAACAGCTCCGGGCTGGCGACGACCATCACACCACCGGAGATCGGCGCGATAGCCATGTAGGGCGACGGGTTTCTTTCCCGCAGACGCCGGTAGACCTCGACCGGGCTCACCGCCGACTGGATCTCGATCCGGTGGCCGAGCTGGACCTGGTAGATGTCGCCGGCCCGGATGTAGTCCTTGCAGGTTTCGACCTTCGAGACGAATTCACTCTTGGTCATCTCGTCGCTGAAGGTGAACGGCGGCAACGCTTCCCGGTCACGATCAGCGCCCGCCGCGGCGTACGCCGGAATCACCGGCTGGTACTGCCAGTGCGGGCCCGAGATGGACGACACCGTCATGGCGTGCCCGTTGGCCGGCACCCGCATGGTGGAGATGACCAGGCGGTACTCGATGTCGTAACCGGTGTCCGGGTCGGCGGGGATCAGCCGTTGCATCTCCTCGGCGTAGAAGACGCCGTCGTAACCGATGTTGACGAAGAAGCCGTTGAAACCCTCCGGGCTGGCGTCGAACCCGAGATCGTCGAAGATCAGCGCCGGGATGCGCCACACGCTGTCCCGGTTGCGCACCGCGCCGTCGCCGTCCATGACCTCACAGCGCCGCAGGGTCTGCTCGATCGCGGTGCGCAGCGCGTCCGGCGCATCGACGGTCACCAGGCCGTCGCGGATACCGATGAACAGCGGCCCCAGGATTCCGATGACGGTCTCGCGACTGTCCGCTGCCGGACCGCCCTTGGATTCGAGCAGGAAGACGTTGTGCGAGCCGTACTCCTCGACGTTGCGAAGGTAGGTCAGCAGCGGATCGAATTCGTGACCTTCAGGAGAGGTCACGACGCTGGACCTTCGAATTCAGCACGGGGAAATACTAGCAACGCGCGTCGCACACCCACGCAGTCGCAGGTGGGCGGAAGGGCCCCGGCAGCATCATCCGACCGGGATGCGTCCACTCTCATCCGGCAGCGGCACCGGGTCCGACGGCCGTGCCGGCCGCACCGTTGCCGGCCGCGGCACCGGGTCCGCCGGCAACATCCTGCCGAGTACGGCCGCGCCCAGGGCGACGACCGCGCCACCGAGGAGCAACCCCCCGATGACGTCGGTGAGGGTGTGGGCGCGCACGTAGACGGCCATGAAACCCACCCAACCGACGGCAGCCGCTGCCACGGCCGAGACCTGGATTCTCACGGCAAGACTGCGGCCCGCGACAAGACCGACAGCGACAAGACCGAGCAGAACGGCGAAGGCAGTGACGTGCCCGGAGGGAAACGAGTGCAGGAACATGAGCTTCGCCCCGGGCGACAGTTGTTTCGACGGGTCCTGAAAACCCGCGACGGCCTCAGCGGAGCGCCCGACGGTCATCTTCAGCGCCTCTTCCACCACGACACCAACGCCGACTGCACCGACCAGGACCGCGGCGGGGATCACCGACCGCGCCCGCCGCGCGAGGATGACCGCGCACCCGAGGACCGCCGCGGCGAAGTAGACCGGCTGCCCGATGAAGCGATACACCGTCGACAGCTCGATCAGTACAGATCGCGATCGATGGGCGGAGAGCCAGAGTTCGACCGACGTATCCAGCGCGGTCAACCAGGCGCTGCTGACGAACAGCGCCAGCGCCGCCAGCAGTATCGACAGACCCGCCGACAGCATGGCCGAGCCGACGCGCGCCCAGAACAGCAAAGCGGCCCCGGTGAGAACCGTGGCCACGATCCGCAGGGCGGTCACTACGATGTCGATGTCTATGCCGGTGATGATTCACGCCTCATGTCACATGGTCGGATACGGAACGCAGCGATCGCGTTGCGGTTCAACAAAAGATGTCCACCGATTTATAAGCGGTCTGAACGAACCGCTGCTGTGGTGACGCTTTAGACTTCCTGAGACTTCACGTTCTTAAACCGATTCTTAGAGTCACAGCAGGAGGCGCAGTGCCCACCATCGCCAAGGTCCTCGTCGCCAACCGCGGTGAAATCGCGGTCAGGGTGATCCGGGCGGCCAAGGACGCCGGTCTGGCCAGCGTCGCCGTGTATGCCGAGCCGGATGCCGACGCACCGCACGTCCGGCTCGCCGACGAGGCCTTCGCCCTCGGCGGGCAGACCTCGGCGGAGTCCTATCTGGACTTCGGCAAGATCCTCGACGCCGCTGCCAAGTCCGGCGCCAATGCCATCCACCCCGGCTATGGGTTCCTCAGCGAGAACGCCGACTTCGCCCAGGCTGTCATCGACGCCGGGCTGATCTGGATCGGCCCGAGCCCGCAGGCCATCCGCGACCTCGGTGACAAGGTCACCGCCCGGCACATCGCCGCCCGTGCGAAGGCCCCGCTGGTGCCCGGCACCCCCGATCCGGTCAAGCACGCCGACGAGGTGGTCGCCTTCGCCAAGGAATACGGCGTACCGGTGGCCATCAAGGCGGCCTTCGGCGGTGGCGGCCGCGGCATGAAGGTCGCCCGCACCATCGAGGAGATCCCCGAGCTGTTCGACTCGGCCACCCGCGAGGCTATCGCCGCCTTCGGCCGGGGCGAGTGCTTCGTCGAGCGCTACCTGGACAAGCCGCGTCACGTGGAGGCCCAGGTGATCGCCGACCAGCACGGCAACGTCGTCGTCGCCGGCACCCGGGACTGCTCGCTGCAGCGGCGGTTCCAGAAGCTGGTCGAGGAGGCGCCGGCGCCGTTCCTCACCGACGCCCAGCGCAGCGAGATCCACGAGTCGGCCAAGCGGATCTGCAAGGAGGCCGGTTACTACGGCGCCGGCACGGTCGAATACCTGGTCGGCCAGGACGGCCTGATCTCGTTCCTGGAAGTCAATACCCGGCTGCAGGTGGAACACCCGGTCACCGAGGAGACCTCCGGCCTGGACCTGGTGCGCGAGCAGTTCCGCATCGCCAACGGCGAGAAGCTCGACATCGCGTCCGATCCCGCGCCGCGCGGGCACTCCATCGAGTTCCGGATCAACGGCGAAGACGCCGGCCGCGGATTCCTGCCGGCGCCCGGACCGGTCAACCGCTTCGATCCCCCGACCGGCCCCGGCGTGCGGCTGGACTCCGGCGTGCAGAGCGGTTCGGTGATCGGCGGGCAGTTCGACTCCATGCTGGCCAAACTCATCGTCACCGGCGCTGATCGGACCCAGGCGATCGAGCGCGCCCGCCGCGCCCTCGACGAGTTCCACATCGAAGGCCTGGCCACCGTGGTCCCGTTCCACCGGGCGATCGTCCGCGACCCGGCGTTCGTCGGTGACGAGAACGGGTTCACCGTGCACACCCGCTGGATCGAGACCGAGTGGGACAACACCGTCGAGCCGTTCACCGGCGGCGGAGCCGTCGATGAGGAGGAGGCGCAGCCGCGTCAGACCGTCGTCGTCGAGGTCGGCGGCCGTCGTCTGGAAGTGTCGCTGCCCGGCGACCTGGCGCTGGCCAACGGCGCCGGCGCCGAGCCCGGAGTGATCCGCAAGAAGCCCAAGCCGCGTAATCGGGGCGCCCAGACCGGTACCGCCGCCTCCGGTGACGCCGTCACCGCCCCCATGCAGGGCACCGTGGTGAAGGTGGCCGTCGAAGAGGGCCAGACCGTCGCCGTCGGCGAGCTGGTGGTGGTTCTGGAAGCCATGAAGATGGAGAACCCGGTGACCGCACACAAGGACGGCATCATCACCGGTCTGGCCGTCGTAGCCGGTGCCGCGATCACCCAGGGAACGGTGCTCGCCGAGATCAAGTGATGCCCGACTGCTGCCCCGACATCAACGCGGGCGCGTGGTACCTGAGGGGCCGCCACGACCTCGCGTGGGATGTGTGCGAGCCGATCACCGGCGAGGTCGTCGCGGAGGTGGCGGTGGACCCGGAAACACATGAACTTGCGGCCCGCGGTGACGCGGCGGCGATCGAGGCGGGTACGGCCGCGGTGCGGCGGTTCCTACTGCAGCTGGTCGCGCAGCCGGGCCAGGGACTTGGCCAGTAACCGGGACACGTGCATCTGGGAGATCCCGACCCGCTCGGCGATCTGGGTCTGGGTCAGCGACTCGAAGAAGCGCAACAGCAGCACCGTGCGTTCCCGCTCCGCCAGGGCGGCCAGCAGTGGTCGCAGTGCCTCCCGGTTCTCGATCTGATCCAGACTGAGATCGAGATCGCCCAGGGTGTCGACGATCGCCGGGGCGTCCTCGTCGCCCCCGCCACCGCTGTCGATCGACAGCGTGTTGTAGGAGCTGCCGGCAATCAGGCCTTCGACCACCTCTTGCCGGTCCATCTCCAGTTCGGCGGCCAGTTCCGACGCGGTCGGCGCACGGCCGAGTTTCTGGGACAGCTCGGAGGTGGCCGCACCGAGGCGCAGGTGTAGTTCCTTGAGCCGCCGGGGCACCTTCACCGACCAGCTGTTATCCCGGAAGTGCCGGCGGACCTCGCCCATGATGGTCGGCACCGCGAAGGAGACGAAGTCCGAACCGGTGTCGACGTCGTAGCGAATCACCGCGTTGACCAGACCGACTCGAGCGACCTGGACGAGATCGTCGCGGGCCTCGCCGCGGCCGTCGAACCGGCGGGCGATGTGATCGGCCAGCGGCAGGCAGCGCTCGACGATCCGGTCCCGGTGACGCCGGAACTCCGGCGAGTCCGGCTCCAGCTTCGCCAGTTCGCGGAACATGTCCGGAACGTCGGCGTACTCGGAGTTAGGCCGCGACGACTGCCCGCCGGAGTTGTCTTTGGCCGATCGGAAGGTCACCGCTCAGAGCCTGCCCGCCTCGTGGTGAGGGTGATCCCGAAGACGCGGCCGTCGGGACTGGCGTCATGACCGTTGTGGAAGGTCTGCAAATCGTCGGTCAGCGAACTGAGCACATGCCAGCTGAAGCTGCCCTCGGTCACCACGTCATAGGTGTCGCAGGTCGTCGACGCCTCCACGACTACCACGTCGTCGCTGGGATCGACGATCACCACCAGGGTGGCGTCCGGTGTGGCGGACCGGATCAATCGGGTGCACGCCTCATCGACCGCCAACCTCAGATCGGCCACGGCGTCGAAATCCAGATCGGAGAAGGTTCCGACGGCACCGACCACGGTGCGTAGTACCGCCAGATTCTCCAACTGGGCCGCGATCCTCAATTCGACAGCGGCGGAGCTTCGGCGCTCCCCGCTTCGGCGACCTTCGCCGTCTGTCATCTGGCCTCCCGCCTTGATCTCCCCGATCGACTCGGGGTCCGCATCCATGGTGTCGCAACCGCCTGTGTGGGTACATCATCACGGTGGAAGTGGCCAGGCACCGGTCATCGGGGTGAGGCATACCCATCGGTATGCCGGTTTTAAACATCGTCGCCGTCATTTCTCTTCGAGAGTTGCGCCGGCCCCCACTTCAGCCTGACTTCAGCCTGACTTTCAGTTCCTGCATCATCTCCGCCGGCGCACACACCAGCCGCTCGTAGATCCGCAGCGTGTCCGCGGCGATGCGGTCCCAGGAGTAGCGGGCGCAGGCGCGGTCCCGGCCGGCCAGCCCGAGGCTGCGACGCAGGAACGAGTCCCGCAGGATCGATGTCACCGCTTCGGCGCACTCTCGGGGCCGTTGCGGTGTCACCAACCGCCCGGTCACCTCGTGTACGACGGTGTCGAGCATCCCACCGACCGCCGAGGCGACCACCGGTACACCGCAGGCCATTGCCTCCAGCGGCACGATCCCGAACGGTTCGTACCACGGCGTGCAGGCCACCACGTCCGCCGAACGCAACAGTGCGGGCATGTCGTCGCGAGCCACCGCACCGGTGAACCACACCCGGTTGTCGACGCCCAGTTCCGCGGCCAGCGCGCGCAACCGGGTGACCTCGGGATCGCCGTCGAGCTGATCGACGGGCGGGCCGCCGACGATCACCAACTCGGCGTCGGCGACGGCCGGCATCGCTTCGATCATCGTGTCGAATCCCTTGCGCGGCACCATCCGTCCGACCGAGACGATGCGATGCAGTTCGGTGCGATCGGCAACCGGCCCCTCGGTGCTGAACCGGTCCAGGTCGACGCCGCAGGGCACCACCGAGATACGGGTACGTAAGCGCCCCATCCGGGTCAGTTCGAAGACCTCGTCGGTGCAGGTCGCGGCGACCCACGAGGCGTTGCGCGCCAATAGCCGCTCCAGCTTGAGCCGCTCGGGCGGGCTAGTGTCCTGCCGGCCCTGGAAACGGCGCTTCACCACACCGAGGGCGTGGAAGGTCTGCACGGTCGGGACACCGCACGTGCGTGCGGCGAGTTGGGTGGCGATACCGGACATCCAGAAGTGCGCGTGGACGATGTCGGGGCGGTCGACACTCCAGTGCTGGGCGAGGCAACTCACGAAAGCGCCCATGTGGATCAGCAATTCGTCCTTGGGAAGCACCGTGGGCGGACCGGCCGGGACGTGCACCACGGTGTAGCCCTGCGGTGTGTGCACCCGCTCGGGCAGGGCCGGGTCATCGCGTCTGGTGTACACCGTGACCTCGTGGCCCTGGCGGACCATCGCCGCGGAGAGTTCAGCGACGTGGACGTTCTGACCGCCCGCATCAACCCCGCCGAGGGCGGCCAGCGGACTGGCGTGCTCGGACACCATCGCGATCTTCATTTCATCTCCTCCCCCGTGCCGCTGTATCAGCGACTCGTCGCAGCCATGACGTCGTCCCAGTCGCGACGGCATAGCGCCCCGCCGGTCACCGGAAACAGGTAGCGGTGCCGTGCCCATGCCCAGCCAGAACCGACCGCTCGGCTGATCCGCGGCCGGTTATTGACATGGGCGTTGACTTACCCGGAGCGGCGCCGGCTAAACACTTCGCTGGCAGGGGCGCTGGTGGAGAGGTTTCTGGTGGCGGGTCCCTCGAGCACGGTGCCGTCCGGGGCGAACCGGGAGCCGTGCAGCGGGCAGTCCCAAGATTTCTCGGCGTCGTTCCAGTTCAGCACCCCGCCAAGGTGGGTGCAGACCGGCGAGACGCAGCGCTGCACACCGTCGACGGTGCTGCACGCCGACATGTGCCACGGCGGGCCGTGGACTTTGCCGGTGCCCTCCGCCGGCTCACCGTCGCGGTGCAGGGCCGGGGTGACCCAGCCGGACGCCAGGTACCAGCCGACCTCGAGATTGAGTTTCACGGCGGTGCTCAGACCGCTGAGTTCGTGCGGGCTCCAGCTGCTGAAGGCGCGGGCCCACTCGCCGGGCTCGCCGCCGAGGATTCGCTTGGCGAGCAACAGGGCCGCGGCCACACCATTGGTCATCCCCCACTTGGCGAAGCCGGTGGCGACGAAGAGGCGGTCGCCGCCGGGAATCAGCGGGCCGACGTAGGGCAGGCCGTCGACGGGAATGTAGTCCTGGGCCGACCACCGGTGGATGGGCTCGGCGCCGGGGAAATGCCTTGCGGTCCAATCGATGATCTCCGCGTAGGACTGCCGCGGGCTGACCTTACGGCCGACGATGTGACCGCCGCCGCCGACGATCAACTGCTCGCCGCCGCGGGTCACCGCATAGCGCAGGGAGCGGGTCGGGGAATCCGCGGAGATCATCATCGGCCGGGGCGGTGCGGTGCGCAGAGTGAACGACACGCACGGTCGTCGAGGACTTCGGCGAGGACGACTTCCGGTAGTTCCAGCGAAGGTTTGGCCGCACCCGCGCTCCGGGTACCCAGACCGGTATGCAGCACACGACGCGAGCCCGCCACGAAGACGCCCGTTCCTTCCGGCCGACCCGGTCCTGTGCCTACGAGGGGTGGACGGTCGCGGAGTTGAAGAAGCGAGCACGCCAACTCGGCATCTCCGGCTATTCGGGCCTCAACAAGGAGAAGCTGATCTCGCTGATCCGCGACTACTGAACGCTTCAGCAACCGGGAAGCGACCGTCAGCCGGTGGGCGGCTCGGGCGGAACCTGCGGATGGGCGGCCAGCCATCGCGCTTCGTGGCGAACCACCCGGTGGTGTTCGGCCAGTATCCACGCGGTGCCGGCGGTCCCCACCGCGACGGCGACCCCGGCGGACAGGGCGGCGTCGGCCAGATAACCCAGCGCCAGCAGGTTCAGCGCGCAGGCCAGTGCCGCCAGGGCGACAGCGGACAGCGCCAGACCGGGCGTGTTGCGAGTGTTCTTCATGGCCTCGCCGGTGAATCGCCGCGCCGTTCGGGCGTGGTCGACAGGGTCTTCGGGGGTGTCCGGCATGCCGGTCGCTTACCCGCCGGAGCCACGGACCAATCGCACGTCCTGCGGCAGCCCCGCCACCGAAAGCTCGCCGCCCGCATCGATCGAGATCGACAGCCGCGCGCCGGCCAGCGGGATGTTGTCGACGGTCAGCGGCAGGAAGCGCGCGGGCAGGTCAGGCTCGATGCGCAGGACACCCTGGGGCACATCGGGATACATCCGCAGCAGGCTGCGCAGGACCAGTCGGGACGCACCGGCCGCCCACGCCTGCGGTGAGCAGGACGTGGGATATGGGATTGGCGTTGGGAAGTCGGATCGGTCGAAACCACAGAACAATTCGGGCAGCCGGCCACCGAACAGCGCGGCGGCGTCAATCAGGTCTCCGGCGATCTGCTGCGCCTCACGGGTGAACCCGTAACGGCACAGGCCGGCTACCGCGATGGCGGTGTCGTGCGGCCAGACCGAGCCGTTGTGGTAGCTCATCGGGTTGTAGGCCGTCATCCCGCTGGACAGGGTGCGCACGCCGAAGCCGGTGCTGAAGGCCGGACCGGCGAGGTGCTCGGCCACCGCGGCAGCCTTGTCCGCGTCGGCGATCCCGGTCCACAGGCAGTGCCCCATGTTCGACGCCAGCGAGTCGACTTGGGTTTTGGCGCAATCCAGCGCCAGCGCGAAACCGCGTCGCTCGGGCATCCAGAATGCGGTGTTGAAGCGCTCCCGCAGCGCATCCGCCCTGGCGTTCCAGTGCGCGCAGTTAGCCTCCTCGCCATCGCCGCGCGCCAGCGCGGCGCGGGCCCGGAAGGCCGCATAGGTGTAGCCCTGGACCTCACACAGCGCGATCGGAGCGACAGCCAGGTGGCCGTCCGCGTGGGGGATGCCGTCGAAGGAGTCCTTCCAGCCCTGGTTGACCAGACCGCGGTCGGTGTGGCGGTGATATTCGACGAAGCCGTCACCGTCGGCGTCGCCGTAGGTATCGATCCAGCCCAGCGCCCGATCAGCGGCCGCGATGAGCGTTGGCCGGTGGGCTGCGGGCAGACCGCCCCAGCGGTCCAGCTCGCCGAGCAGCATGACAAACAACGGGGTCGCATCGGCGGTGCCGTAATACGCAGTGCCGCCGCCGAGCGCCAGCGCGGCCTCCCTCCCCAGCCGGACTTCATGAAGGATGCGGCCCGGTTCCTCCTCAGTGAGCGGGTCGGTCCTGGTGCCCTGCTGACGGGCCAGTGAGCGCAGCGTGCACAGCGCGAGGTTGGGATCCAGCGCGAGCGCCATCCACGCGGTCAGCAACGAGTCGCGGCCGAAGAGCGCCATGAACCACGGCGCCCCGGCCGCCACCACCGGGCAGCCCGGCTGGTTGGGGTCCTCGATCCGCAGCGCGCCGATGTCCCGGGCACCGGCCTGCAACGCTGCGGTCAAGCCCGGGTCGGGGCTGGAGATGCGGGGCGTTCCGGCCCGCCACGCCAGCAGCCGGCGGGCCGGCTCGCTGCGGGTGACATCGCGTATGCCAGGGCCGTCGGCGCCCTCGACGACGATCTGAACCGACCAGTCCGAGCGTCCCGGCACGATCGCCTCGAAGGTGAAGCCGCCGTAGTCGATCCGTGGGTTGCCGGTCGCAGTGATCCTGCTGACCTGGTTGCCGCCCGGCGGACCGAAGGTACTGAACACCAGTGAGTGGTCCACCACTTCGCGGCTGATGCCCACCGACGCCGACACCCGTTGCTCCTTGACGGCAAACAGATCGGCGAAGTCCACATCGGCCGTCACGGTGACGGTGATGCTGGCCGCCTCCGGACCGAGATTGCGCAGCACGACCTCCTCGCGCATGCCGTCGCCGACAGACCGCTTCCGCAGTAACAGCAAGGTGCTGTCGGCCAGCCGGGGCCGTGGCGGCACCCGGCCCACGAAGGTGGCGCGGCACGGTTCGGCGGCGTCCTCCAGAACCGAAAGGCCCTGTGCTGGTTTGCCGTCCACCGCCAGCTGCCAGCAGGACAGAATCCGGGTGTCGGCGACGAACAGACCGTGCGGCTTGTTGCGCCGGACGTCGCCGGTGTCGGCGGAGACACAGAACGTGGACCCTTCGACCAGGGTGACGGTCGCCGCTTCGGCGGTATGCGGCGGGGCGGCATCGGAGGCCCACCCACCGATCTCCGGTTGAGCGGTCATCCGGCCCGAGCCATGGTGTCGCGGTAGAGGTCGAGGTACTCGGCCACCATCCGGCGAGCGGAGAACTTGCCCTTGACCGCATCCCGGCAGGCCGTCCGGTCCAGGTCGGCCACCGCTCGCACGGCGGCCACCAGACCGTCATGCTCGGCGCTTAAGAACCCGGTGACGCCGTCCTCGACGATCTCCGGCGCGGCGCCGTGCGGGCAGGCGATCACCGGTGTGCCGCACGCCAGCGCCTCGATCATCACCAGGCCGAACGGCTCGGGCCACTGGATCGGGTTGAGCAGGGCCAGGGCCCCGCCCATCAGCCGGACCTTCTCATCGTGAGCCGATTCCCCGACGAAGACGACATCGTCGCCCAGCAGCGGCTCGATCTCGTCGGTGAAGTACGCCTGCTCGTCGGCCTCCCGCGTCTTGGCGGAGATGACAAGCCGGCGCCCCGCGGCACGCGCGACGGCGATGGCCTGCCCAATCCCCTTATCCGGAGTCATCCGTCCGAGGAAGAGCAGGTACCCGCCGTCCTCGCGGCCCACCGGGTAGTCGTCAGGCTCCACGCCGTGGTGAATCACCCGGTCCACCGCCACATCCGGAGCCCGGCCAGCCTGGTCGTGGGAGATCGCCACGACCGGAAGCTGTTTGGCGTAGCGCCGGTACACCGCGGCGAGCTCGCCGCGCAGCGGGCCGTGACAGGTCGTGACCACCCGGCCCAGCCCGCGGGCCAGCGCCCATGCCGGACCCAGCAGGGTGTGGTCGTGGATCACATCGCAGCCGGCCAGGTCGTCGTAGCCGTTCATGACATGGGCCAGTTCGACATCACCGTGTCCCACCGCGTCCCACCGTGCGGCGCTGTCGTCGGGCGCGACCACCACCGCGTCATGGCCTTCGGCACGTAGACCTCTGGCGAGTTCGTGGACCACAAGCTCGGTGCCGCCGTAGGAGCGCGGCGGTACCGTTGCCCAGGGCGGGGCGAGCAGCCCAATAGTCAAGCGTTGGCTCATCATTCACAGAGGGTGTTCCTCACCGGCGACCAGCCGAAACACCGCGCTTGCGGGCGGGGGGCGCTAGATCGCGAAGGACGAGAAGAACGCCCGCACGTCATGGACGAACAACTCCGGCTGCTCGAAGGCGGCGAAGTGTCCGCCGCGGGGCATGTCGGTCCAGTGGGTGACGTTGTAGCGGCCCTCGCACCAGTTCCGCGGAGGTTTCATGATCTCCTTCGGGAACGCCGCGACGCCGGTGGGAATTTCGACCTTGCCGGGGGTGAGCTTGCCGAAGCTCTCCCAGTACA
>NZ_JBIIOV010000043.1:0-21096 GCF_044342925.1 Mycobacterium sp.
CCGAGGAGGCGGCGGTGTTGGTCAGCCAGTACAGCGTCACGTCATCGAGCATCTCGTCGCGGCTCAGCGCGTTCTCGGGATGCCCGTCGCAGTCGGTCCAGGCCCAGAACTTCTCCACGATCCACGCCAGCTGGCCCACCGGCGAATCCGCCAGTCCGTAGCCGAGGGTCTGCGGGCGCGTCGCCTGTTGTTTGGAATAGCCCGAATCCCACTTCTCGTAGTGGGCGAAGGCTTCCAGTGCCGCCACTTCGGCCGGCGTCGGGTTGTCCATCGGACCCGACGGAACAGCCACCGGCATGTTGAGGTGAATGGCGATGCAGCCCCGCCCGTTCTGACCGATGCGGGTGGTCACCGCCGATCCCCAGTCACCGCCCTGCGCGCCGTACCGGTCGTAGCCGAGCCTGTCCATCAACGTGTCCCATGCCAGCGCGATGCGTTCGATCGTCCAGCCCGCCCGGGTGGGTTTGCCGGAGAATCCATAGCCCGGCAGCGAGGGACAGACCACATGGAAGTCCTCGGTGAGCAGCCCGATGACTTTGGCGAACTCCAGCACCGATCCGGGCCAGCCGTGGGTGATCAGCAGCGGCAGCGCATCCGGATTGGCGCTGCGCTGGTGAATGAAATGGATGTCCAGTCCGTCGATGTCGGTGACGAACTGGTCGAAGGCGTTCAGCCGAGCCTCGCAGGCGCGCCAGTCATAACCGCTGGCCCAGTACCGCGCCAGGTCCTGGACATAGGCCAACGGGACGCCTTGGCTCCAATCGTCCACACACTCCGGGTCCGGCCACCGGGTGCGGGCCAGGCGCTGCCGGAGGTCGGCGAGGTCTGCCTCGGGTACCTCGATCCGGAACGGGCGGATGGTCGGATCGATGTTCACCATGCGGCCGATTATGGCGGTCGCTAGTGTCGTTGACCATGCGTCTGGTGGTCGATCTCAATAAGTGCCAGGGTTACGCGCAGTGCGTGCCACTGGCGCCGGAGGTACTCAAGCTCGTCGGCGAGGAAGCGCTCGCCTACGATCCCAACCCCGACGATTCCCAGCGGCAGCAGGTGCTGCGCGCGGTGGCGTCCTGCCCGGTGCAGGCCATCATTGCGGAACTGGATCCACCGGCCGACCGGGATACCAAGTGAGCAAGAAGAAGTACTCCTTCGAGAAGATCGTCAAGAAGTTCCGCACCGAGGGCCGCATCGTCATCGTCGGCGCCTCACTGGCCGGGCTGCGCGCGGCGGAAGCCTTGCGCGAGAAGGGTTTCGAGGGTTCGCTGACCATCATCGGCGACGAGCCGCACGAACCCTACGACCGCCCGCCGCTGTCCAAACAGGTGCTCAAGGGCTGGGTGCCCGCCGACCACACCAAACTGCCTCGGTTGCGCCGGGTGGACGCCGACTGGAAGCTGGGCGTCGCCGCGGTGGGCCTGGACCGGATCAATCACCTCGTGAAACTGGGCAACGGCGAGGAGGTCAGCTACGACCGACTGCTGATCGCCACCGGCACCCGCGCCCGGCCCTGGCCCAACGCGCAAGAGGCCGCGCTGCAGGGCGTGTTCACCGTCCGCACCGTCGAGGACGCAGCCGGACTGCAGGCCGCCCTGGCTGCCCGGCCGCGGCGGGTGCTGACCGTCGGGTCCGGTTTCGTCGGGTCCGAGATCGCCTCGGTCTGCCGGGATCTGGATCTGCCGGTGACGGTGACCGAACGGGGCAGCGGTCCGCTCAAGGGCGCTCTGGGTGGGGTCATCAGCGATATCGCCGCGGGCATGATGCGCGACGCCGGAGTCGATCTACGTACTGGTGTTTCGGTCACAGCTTTGACCGGTGATGCCTCCGGCCATGTGCGACAGGCAACGCTGTCCGACGGCACCGTACTCGACGTCGACGTGGTGATCCCGTCGCTCGGGTCGGTGCGCAACGTGGAGTGGCTCGACGGCGCCGGCCTGGCCACCGGACAATGGGGTGTCGGCTGCGACGCCGGTTGCCGCGCGTACGACATCAACGGCGTGGTGACCGATCACATCTTCGTCGCCGGCGATATCGCCCGCGCACCGCATGTGCTCTACGGCTACCAGTACCTGGCCCTGGAACACTGGGACAACGCGGTGTCCGGCGCCGAGGTGGCCGCCAACAACATGCTCAATCTCGAGGTGGGCCGCCGGCCGCACCTGCCGCTGCCGTCGTTCTGGTCCGGCCAGTTCGGGGTCAACATTAAAAGCGTCGGGGTGTGCTCGTTCGGCGACGAGATCGTCTTTACGCAGGGCTCTCCGGAGGACCGCCGGTTCGCCGCCGCCTACGGCAAGAACGGCCGGATCGTCGGCGCGGTCACCTTCAACCACGGCAAGTGGCTGCCGTACTACGCCGAGTTGATCGAGCGCTCAGCGCCGTTCCCGCCGCCCCCGCCCGGTTACGACCAGCCCACTGAATCCGAGGTGATGCCGGCCCGCTTCCCGGACCCGCGCGAGCCCGCCGGTAATCCCGACGTGGTGCTCACCGGACACGACCCGACCGACCGCCGCGCCGAGTTCCGGCCCCGCAGCCACTAGCCGAGGAGCAGGAGAACGATGGATCCCGCACACGCATGGGCCGAGGCGATGAAGTTCGCCAACCGGCCCAACCCGTACCCGTTCTACGAGGAGCTCCGCAGGACCCCGGTGGCCAAGGTCTCCGACAAGACCTACGTCGTGACCGGCTACCCGGAAGTTCTTGCGCTGGCTCATGATCCGCGGATCAGTGTCGATGTCAGCCGCAGCCCGTCGGGATTCTTCGGCGAGAAGGTTGTCCAGCTGGACCCGGCCGAGGCCGCCCAGAACCGCAACTGGAGCATGCTGGTCACCGACCCGCCCGAGCACGACGTCATGCGGCGGCAGTTCATGCGGCACTTCGGCCCGCCGCACACGCCGGACCTGATCCCCAGCATGGAAGGGTTCGTCGTCGACAAGGCCAACGAGCTGCTGGATGCGGCGGCCAAGAGAGCCAAGGACAGCGGCTCGCATCGCATGGACGTCGTCGAGGACTTCTCCTACCCGATCCCGGTGTCGGTGATCTTCCGGGTGATGGGCGCGCCGATCGAGGACGAACCGAAATTCCACGCCTGGGTGAACGATTTCATGCAGGCCGCCGACGTCGGCCCGGAGCGCGACACCCCGGAGGGAAAGGCCGCGATCGAGAAGGCCAATCTGAGTTCGGCCGACTTGGCCGCCTGGCTCGACGGTCTGGTGGAGCGATTGATTCGCGAGCCGGGCCCGGGCCTGCTGTCGGCGGCGTTGCACGACGACGGTCCGGACGGCCCGGTGTCGGCGCGGGTGGCCAAGGCCAACGCCCTGCTGCTGATGATCGCCGGCCACGACACCACCGTGAACACGATCACCAACGCGGTGATGACGCTGCTGCGCAACCCGGGCTCGTGGGACCTGTTGCGCGACAACCGTGACCTGGTTCCCCGCGCTGTCGAAGAGGTGCAACGGCTGCAGGGCGCGGTCCAGTTCGCCGTCAGCCGCTGGGCGATGACCGACATCGAGGTCGGCGGCACCCGAATTCCGGCCGGGTCGGCGATCTTCCTGGCTTTCGCCGCCGCCAACCGGGACCCGCGCCGGTTCCCCGAGCCCGACCGGTTCGACCCGATGCGCCAGGACAACGAACACCTCGGGTTCGGCAGCGGCATCCACACGTGCTTCGGCGGCCCGTTGGCCCGGCTGGAGATCAACCTGGCGCTGGAAGTGTTCCTGCGCCGGGTCAAGTCCCCCCGCCTTGTCGCCGACCCGCCGCCCTACCGGCACAACCAGGTGTTCCGCGGGCCGCGGCATCTGTGGATCGACTTCGCGGAGATCACCGACTAAGCCCCACGGCATTCACCGCTGGATTCCCGACGAACTGGCGGCGAAGCTGGTGCCAGATTCGCATCGATCAGAGCATCGATCTCGATCTCATCGCCGAGCGCATCAGGGCGCTGGGCGCCAAGGCACCCGGCAGCTACGCCGAGTTCTCCAGGTTGACCAGCATCGCGGAGTCCCCGGGAGTCAAGAGTGCCACCGAGATGATCCGTGATCTGGTTGCCGGGCAGCGCACGACGAGCCGACCGCTACCTGCTCACGCAACGCATGCAGATTCACGAGAAGACGGCCTGGATGCTACGCAGCCTTCTTGAGGACTGAGGCCGTCGCGGCTTCAGTCGTTGCGCGGCGTGCGGGCGATGATCACCGGAATCCGGGCGGCGTTGACGACGGCGGCGCTGACCGAGCCCAGCAGCATGCCGGGGAATCCGCCGCGGCCGTGGCTGCCGACCACCACCAGCTGGGCCTTTGCGGCTTGTTTGAGCAGCCTCGGTGCGGGCTGGTCGCACACCACGTCCTTGTGGACGACAACGTCGGGATAGCGGTCGGTCCATCCGCACAGACGCTCGGCGAGTAGTTCTTCCTCTTGCACTTTGATGTTGCGCCACTCGATGGGGGCCCAGCCGACGCGCGCTATGCCCGCGGAATTCATATCGCTCCAGGCGTGCAAGGCCACTAGGTCGACACCACGTCGGGAAGCTTCGTCGAAAGCGATTTCCGCTGCCAACTCTGAGGTGGGTGAGCCGTCGATGCCGACGACCACCGGAGCGTCTGGAGAGGGTGTCGTCGCCGGCTCGTCGTGATGGATGACGGCGACCGGGCAGTGCGCATGGTGGGCCGCCCCTGCGCTGACCGAGCCGAGCAGGACCTGCGTGACCCCGCCATGACCGCGACAGCCCACCACGAGCATTTCGGCGTGCTTGGACAATTCGACCAAGGCCGGCACCGTCTGCTCATGGAGTACCTCGCTGCTGATGAGGTCTGCGTGCGACGGGGCGGCCGCGACGGCGGCCGAGTGCGCCTGCTCGATGGCCTGGGCTGCCTGCTCTTCCTGGAGTTGGGCGTAGTCGGCCGGTATCGGGACGCCCGACCAGCCCTGGGCAGCACCTGTGACGATGGGTGCGACAACGTGGACGATCTTCAGTGCCACGTTGCGCATCTCTGCGTCCCGCGCCGCCCACTGCACCGCTTCCGTAGAGGACGCTGAACCATCGACGCCGACGATGAGTCCCTGGTGATGGTGATGTTGTGACACGGTGCCCCCGAGAAGTTGTCAGTTGAGTATTCAATTGGTGATATCCACAGTAGGTCTGGCGAGCGGGTCCACCGAGCCGATCCTTTAGTTGCCGGCTGGGGCCGCCCCATGCGTCACATCCCCTTCAGCCGAATCGCCGATTCGATCTGTTCGGCGGGGATCGCTTTGGTGCAGAAGAACCAGTCCTCGCACTCCACACCGTCGTCGTGGCCTTCCATGCGGTCCTTGGCGGTTCCGCAGGACCCGGCGGGAGGCACGATCACCGGCTCACCCGGCTGCCAGTCGGCCGGGGTCGCGACGTCGTAGTGGTCCGCTGTCTGCAGCGCTTTGATCAGGCGCAGCAACTCGTCGAAGTTGCGGCCGGTACTTAGCGGGTAGTAAATGACGGCACGCACAACGCTTTTGGGGTCGATGACGAAGACGGCGCGCACCGCTTTGGTGGAGTCCTCGCCGGGCATGATCATCCCGTACTTGCGGGCGATGTCCATCGAAATGTCCTCGATCAGCGGGAAGGTCACCTCAACGTCCGTCATCCCACGGAAGGAGATCCTCTCCTTGATGGTGCGCAGCCAGGCGATGTGGCTGTAGAGGCCGTCGACCGAGAGTCCGAGCAGCTCGGTGTTGTAGTCCGCAAAGTCGTTCTGCATTGAGGCGAAGGTGACGAACTCGCTGGTGCATACCGGGGTGAAGTCGGCTGGGTGGGAGAAGAAAATCACCCACTTGCCCGAATAGTCGGCTGGGAAGTTGATCGGCCCCTGAGTGCTCACCGCGGTAAAGGACGGGGCCGGATCGCCGATGCGAGGCATGCCGACGTTCGGCGTGGTCGTCTCTAGTGTCGTCATGATGACCTCCAACTTTTGGACTGATTTCAACTCACTATATACCCCCACGGGTATGCGGTCGAATTCGGCCCTGTGGGTCGAGGGCCGATTTCCTTTTTCTAGTAAATCAGGGACCAGCTGAACTATTGGACGAAACAAGGTGGCTACTTCAACTTGTGCAGGCAGCTCGAAAAGGCGGGTGCGCCACAGTTCGCCGAACGAGTCCGTAAGCATCTTCAGGCTTGTCAGCCGCCGTCCTGAGCGAGCAGGGGATGCTCCCGCTGTTTATGGCGCGCGTCCGTGCCGGGGTCTGCCTGCGAGGTGCATGCGTGTCCCGCGCCGCGTGGCGTGTCGGCGTAGCAACACGGCACGTTCGCGGTGAGGGCCGCCAGGCTGGCACTCTGGTGAGGTGGCCCCCGACCCGCTGGACCGGTTCTCGCCGCTGACCCGGCGCTGGTTCACGGGCACCTTCGCCGAGCCCACGCTGGCCCAGGCCGAGGCGTGGAACGCGATTGCCGACGGCGACCACACCCTGGTGATCGCGCCGACCGGGTCGGGCAAGACGCTGGCGGCCTTCCTGTGGGCCATCGACCGGCTGGCCGACCCGGATGTGGACAGCACCGGGGCAGGCACCCGGGTGCTCTACATCTCCCCGCTCAAGGCGCTGGCCATCGACGTCGAACGCAACCTGCGCACGCCGCTGACCGGGATCTCCCGGATCGCCGAGCGGGACGGCCTGCCGGTGCCGCAGATCACCGTCGGCGTCCGGTCCGGCGACACCCCGCCGCAAGCCCGCCGTCAGCTGATCGTCAACCCGCCGGACATCCTCATCACTACGCCTGAGTCACTGTTCCTGATGCTGACCTCGGCCGCCCGCGAGACCCTGTCCGGGGTGAGATGCGTGATCGTCGACGAGGTGCATGCCGTCGCGGGCACCAAACGCGGCGCGCACCTGGCACTTTCGCTCGAGCGCCTCGACTCGCTGCTGGAATCCCCGGCGCAGCGGATCGGACTGTCGGCGACGGTGCGCCCGCCGGAGGAGGTGGCCCGCTTTCTGACCGGCGGCCCCGGCGGTAGGCCGACACGGATCGTCGACCCGCCGGCGGCCAAGACCTTCGACCTCGCCGTGCAGGTTCCCGTGCCCGATATGACGAACCTGGAGAACAACACCATCTGGCCCGACGTCGAGGCCCGCATCGTCGACCTGATCCAGACACACACCTCCACCATCGTCTTCGCCAATTCCCGGCGATTGGCAGAGCGGATCACCGCGCGCATCAACGAGATTCACGCCGAGCGGTCCGGTGACGAGCAACAGTTGGCGCGCGCCCACCACGGTTCGGTGTCCAAGGAACAGCGCGCCGCGGTCGAGGACGATCTGAAGACCGGGCGGCTGCGGGCGGTGGTGGCCACCTCCAGCCTGGAACTGGGCATCGACATGGGCGCGGTGGACCTGGTGATCCAGGTGGAGGCCCCGCCGTCGGTGGCCTCCGGTCTGCAACGGGTCGGCCGGGCCGGCCACCAGGTCGGCGAAATCTCCCAGGGCGTGCTGCTACCCAAGCACCGCACCGATCTGATCGGCTGCGCGGTGAGCGTGCAGCGGATGCGCGAGGGTGCCATCGAATCCATGCGGGTGCCGGCCAACCCGCTGGATGTGCTGGCCCAGCACACGGTGGCGGCCTGCGCCCTGGAGCCACTGAGTGTCGAGGAGTGGTTCGACACCGTGCGCCGCAGCGCGCCGTTCGCCACCCTGCCGCGCAGCGCCTTCGAGGCCACCCTGGACCTGCTGAGCGGCAAGTACCCGTCGACCGACTTCGCCGAACTGCGACCCCGGCTGGTCTACGACCGCGATACCGGCATCCTCACCGGGCGGCCTGGCGCGCAACGGCTGGCCGTCACCTCCGGGGGCGCCATCCCGGACCGCGGTCTGTTCACGGTGTATCTGGCGACTGACAGTGAAAAGCCCTCGCGGGTGGGTGAGCTCGACGAAGAGATGGTGTACGAGTCCCGGCCCGGCGATGTCATCGCCCTGGGCGCCACCAGCTGGCGGATCACCGAGATCACCCATGACCGGGTGCTGGTGGTGCCCGCGCCGGGCCAGCCGGCGAAGCTGCCGTTCTGGCGGGGCGACGCCGCGGGCCGCCCCGCCGAACTCGGTGCCGCGATCGGTCGGTTCACCGGCGAGCTGGCCGGGCTGGACCGGGCAGCGTTCGACACCCGTTGTGCCGGAATCGGTCTGGACGCATTCGCCGCCGACAACCTGTGGCGGCTACTGTCCGATCAGCGGGAGGCCACCAACGCGGTTCCCAGCGACAGCACACTGGTGGTGGAGCGGTTTCGCGACGAACTCGGCGACTGGCGGGTGATCCTGCACTCCCCATACGGGCTCAAGGTGCACGGCCCGCTGGCGCTGGCGGTTAGCCGGCGCCTGCTCGAGCGCTACGGCATCGACGAGAAACCCACCGCCAGCGATGACGGCATCGTGGTGCGCCTGCCCGACACCGATGACACCCCGCCCGGCGCGGAGATCTTCGTCTTCGACGCCGAGGAGATCGAGCCGCTGGTGACCAACGAGGTGGGCGGGTCGGCGCTGTTCGCATCCCGGTTCCGCGAATGCGCGGCCCGCGCCCTGCTGCTGCCGCGGCGCAGCCCGGGTAAGCGCTCGCCGCTGTGGCACCAGCGCCAGCGCGCCGCTCAATTGCTCGATGTGGCAAAGAAATACCCCGACTTCCCGATCGTGCTGGAAGCCGTGCGGGAGTGTCTTCAGGATGTCTACGACGTGCCCGCCCTGACCGACCTGATGGACCGCATCGCTCAGCGCCGGGTCCGGCTTCTCGAGGTCGAGACCCCCACCCCGTCGCCGTTCGCCGCCTCGCTGCTATTCGGTTACGTCGGGGCGTTCATGTACGAGGGTGACAGCCCGCTGGCCGAACGGCGCGCGGCGGCGCTGTCGCTGGACACCGCCCTGCTGGCCGAACTGCTCGGCCGGGTGGAACTGCGGGAACTACTCGACGCCGAGGTGATCGCCGCGACCGAGCGGCAACTGCAGCATCTCGCCGAGGACCGGCGCGCCCGCGACGCCGAGGGGGTGGCCGACCTGCTGCGCCTGCTCGGGCCGCTGACCGAGGCCGAAATCGCTGAGCGCTCAACGGCGTCCGACATCGGGGCGTGGTTGGAGGGTCTGCGCGCCGCCAAACGGGTGCTGCAGGTCTCCTACGCCGAGCGCACCTGGTGGGTGGCGGTCGAGGACATCGGCCGGCTGCGCGACGCGCTCGGCGTCGCGGTCCCGGTGGGGGTGCCGGCGGACTTCACCGAGTCGGTGGCCGATCCGCTGGGCGAACTGCTGGGCCGTTACGCGCGCGCCCGCGGCCCGTTCGGCACCGCGGCGGCGGCCGGCCGGTTCGGCCTCGGCATCCGGGTGGCCGCCGATGTATTGGGTCGAATGGCGTTGGACGGCAGGCTGGTTCGCGGCGAGTTCAGCGACGCAAACGGCCAGGACGCCCAGTGGTGCGACGCCGAGGTGCTGCGGATCCTGCGACGCCGCTCGCTGGCCGCCCTGCGCGCCCAGGTGGAACCGGTCAGCGCGTGCGCCTACGCCCGCTTCCTGCCGGCCTGGCAGCAGATCGGAGCCGGCCGCAACGGCAACTCCGGGATCGACGGCCTGGCCGCTGTCATCGAGCAGCTCGCCGGCGCCCCGTTGCCGGCCTCGGCGGTCGAATCGCTGATTTTCGCCCCGCGCGTGCGCGGCTACTCACCGGCGATGCTCGACGAACTGCTGAGCACCGGGGAGGTGTTGTGGTCCGGGGCCGGGGCCATCTCCGGCAGCGACGGCTGGGTGGTGTTCCACCCTGCCGACACCGCACCGCTGACCCTGAGCCCACCCGCCGAACTGGACCTCACCGATACCCACCGCGCGATCCTCGACATCCTCGGCGGCCCCGGTGAGTCCCGCGGCGCCTTCTTCTTCCGGCAGTTCGCCCCCGAGGTCGGCGAGGAAGCCGCCAAAGCCGCCCTATGGGAACTGGTCTGGGCCGGCTGGGTCAGCGGCGACACCTTCGCCCCGGTACGGGCGCTGCTGACCGGAGGCCGCCGGCCCGGAACCCGCCGTCCGGCCACAGCGGCGCACCGGCACCGCCGGGCGCCGCGGTTGAGCCGATACTCAGTGGCGCACGCCCAAACCCGGCCCGTCGACCCCGCGGTGGCCGGCCGGTGGGCGGCCCTGCCCGCCGCCGACCCGGACTCCACCCTGCGGGCACACTTCACCGCCGAGCTGCTGATGAACCGCTACGGCGTGCTCACCCGCAACGCCGTCACCGCACTGGCCGGCGCGCAGGGCGTGCCGGGTGGCTTCGCCACTCTCTACAAGGTGCTCACGGCGCTGGAAGAAGCCGGGCGCTGCCAGCGCGGCTATTTCGTGGAGTCCCTGGGCGGCGCGCAGTTCGCGTTGCCGTCCACGGTCGACCGGCTGCGCGGCTACGCCGACGCCGTCGACGCCGTCGACGCCGGGCGGCGGGAGTTCGACACCGTGGTACTGGCAGCCGCCGACCCCGCCAACCCGTACGGTGCCGCACTGCCCTGGCCCACCCGCCCCGACTCCGAGACCGGCCACCGCCCGGGCCGTAAGGCCGGTGCGCTGGTCGTGCTGGTCGACGGTGCGCTGGTCTGGTACCTCGAACGCGGCGGCCGTTCCCTGCTGGACTTCGCCGCCGAACCCAACGCCGAAGCCAGAGCCGCGGCCGCCGGGGCGCTGGCCGATTTGGTCCGCGCCGGGACGTTGCCGGGCATATTGGTGGAGAAAGTGGACGGGGTGCCGGTACTGCAGGCCGCGGGAACCGACCCGGTGGCTGCACTGCTGGCCGCCGGCTTCACCCGCACCCCGCGTGGGATGAGGATGCGTTAGATGCGGATCGCGCTGTTCGTCACCTGTCTGGCTGACGCGCTGTTCCCCGCTGCCGCCATCGCCACGGTGCGACTGCTGGAGCGACTCGGCCACCAGGTGGTGTTCCCCGACCGGCAGACCTGCTGCGGCCAGATGCACGTCAACACCGGATATCAGCGCGAGGCCGTCACTCTGGTGCGCCACCACGTCGAGGTGTTCGAGGCCGCCGGATGTGACGTCATCGTGGCACCGTCCGGATCCTGTGTGGGCTCGGTGCGCCATCAGCACGCGATGGTGGCCCGCCGGGCCGGGGACGAGGCGCTGGCCGGCCGCGCCGAGGCGGTCGCCGATCGCACCTACGAGCTGTCCGAGCTTCTCGTCGACGTGCTCGGCGTCAGCGACGTCGGCGCGCACTACCCGCACACGGTGACCTACCACCCGACCTGCCACTCGCTGCGCATGATTCGGGTGGGCGACAAGCCACTGCGGTTGCTGCGTCAGGTGCGCGGCCTGACGCTGATCGAACTGCCGATGGCCGAAACCTGTTGCGGTTTCGGCGGAACGTTCGCGATCAAGAACGCCGACACCTCCGCGGCCATGCTGGACGACAAGATGGCCGCCATCGCGCAGACCGGCGCGCAGGTGTGCACCGCCGGTGACGCGTCCTGTCTGATGCACATCGGCGGCGGCCTGAGCCGGGCCGGCTCCCCGGTGCGCACCGTGCACCTCGCCGAGATCCTGGCCTCGACGTGAGGACGACATGAGTAATTTGCGCGGCGAACAGCCGTTCCCGAAGGCGGCCCGCACGGCGCTGGCCGACACCCAGATGCGGCGCAACGTCGGCCATGCCACCCGCTCGATCCGCACCAAACGTGCTGCCGCAGTAGCCGAATGCCCGGACTGGGAGCAGCTGCGGCTGGCCGGCAGCACAATCAAGCAGGATGTGCTGGCCCGGCTGCCCGAACTGCTGGAACAACTGGAGCGCAACGTCACCAAGCGCGGCGGGACGGTGCACTGGGCGCGTGACGCCGAGGAGGCCAACCGGATCGTCACCGACCTCATCCGCGCCACCGGGGCCGTCGAGGTGGTCAAGGTCAAGTCGATGGCCACCCAGGAGATCGGGCTCAACGAGCACCTGGAGACCCAGGGCATCGCCGCCATCGAGACCGACCTGGCCGAGTTGATCGTTCAGCTCGGCGACGACTGGCCCAGCCACATCCTGGTGCCCGCCATCCACCGCAACCGCGCTGAGATCCGCGACATCTTCACCCGCCGGATGCCCGACGCCGGTGAGCTGACCGACGATCCGCATGTGCTGGCCATGGCCGCCCGCCGCTACCTGCGCACCAAGTTCCTCTCGGCGCGGGTCGCGGTGAGCGGAGCCAACTTCGGCGTCGCCGAGACCGGCACCCTGGCGGTGGTGGAATCCGAAGGCAACGGCCGGATGTGCCTGACGCTGCCGCAGACGCTGATCACCGTGATGGGCATCGAGAAGGTGATTCCCACCTTCGCCGACCTTGAAGTGTTCATGCAGCTGCTGCCGCGCTCGTCCACCGCGGAACGGATGAACCCCTACACCTCGATGTGGACCGGGATCTACCCGGGTGACGGGCCGCAGGAGTTCCATCTGGTGCTGCTCGACAACGGCCGCACCCGGGTGCTGGCCGACCCGGTCGGCCGGGCCGCGCTGCACTGCATCCGGTGCAGCGCCTGCCTCAACGTGTGCCCGGTCTACGAACGCACCGGTGGGCACGCCTACGGGTCGGTGTATCCCGGCCCGATCGGGGCGATCCTGAGCCCGCAGTTGACCGGCATCTCGACCGGTTCACAGGGCCATGACGACCCCAACGCCTCACTGCCGTATGCCTCGTCGTTGTGCGGCGCCTGTTTCGACGCCTGCCCGGTGCGCATCGACATCCCGTCGATCCTGGTGCACCTGCGCGCCGAGATCGTCGACGCCGACCGTGGCGGAATCCCGAGTGTTCAGGACGTGGCGATGAAAGCCGCTGAGTGGGTGATGGCCTCCCCGCGCCTGTTCGGGCTGGCCGAAAAAGCCGTTCCCGCAGTTCGATTGCTGCCGACGTTCCCACCGTGGACCAACAGCCGGGATCTGCCGGATCCGCCCGCGGAGAGCTTCCGGCACTGGTGGGCGCGCCGATGACCGACACCGCCAGAGACGTCGTGCTGGGCCGCATCCGCGCCGCGCTGGCCGCCGCCCCACCGAACCCGGTTGCCGTCCCCCGCGACTACGCGCGGGAAGCCTTACAGGGAGCTCCCGACATGGCGCGCTTCGCCGAGACCGTCGCCGACTACCAGGCCCGGGTGCTGCGCATCCGTGCCGAGGAGATCGCCGGCACCATCGCCGCCCTGCTGCCGGTCGGGGCCACCGTGGCGGTGCCCGGCGACATCCCGACGGCCTGGGTGGCGGGCCTGTCCACGGTGCCCGACGATCCCCCGTTGAGCAACGCCGCCCTGGATGCGACCGCCGCGGTGGTGACCGGATGCGCCGTGGGTATCGCGGTCACCGGCACCATCGTGCTCGACGGCGGGGCGGCGCAGGGCCGCCGCGCCCTGACCCTGATCCCCGACCACCACATCTGCGTGGTGTTCGCCGGGCAGATCGTCGACACCGTGCCGCAGGGATTCGCCGCGCTGAACCCGTTGCGGCCGTTGACCTTCGTCTCCGGACCGAGCGCCACCAGCGATATCGAACTGGAACGCGTGGAAGGCGTCCACGGGCCCCGGACCCTCGATGTGCTGATCGTGGAGCCCTAACCACCGATGCCCGAGGGCGACACTGTTTTTCGCACCGCCGCCGCCCTGCGCGAGGCACTGGTCGGCCAGACGCTGACCCGCTGCGATGTCCGGGTGCCGCGTTACGCCGCCGCCGATCTGAGCGGCCACCCGGTGGACGAGGTGCTCAGCCGCGGCAAGCACCTGTTCATCCGGGTCGGACCGGCCAGCATCCATTCGCATCTGAAGATGGATGGCAGCTGGCGGATTTACCCGAAGACGCACAGGGCGCCCCGCGACGTGCCCGCCCACAAGATCCGCATCGTTCTGGAAGCGGGCAGCGTCGCCGCGGCCGGGATCGATCTGGGGGTGTTGGAGGTTCTCGACCGTGTGCAGGACGCCGATGCCGTCGCCCACCTCGGACCGGACCTGCTCGGCCCGGACTGGGACCCCGCCACGGCCGCCGCCAACCTGGTCGCCGACCCGGGCCGGCCGATCGCCGCCGCCCTGCTCGACCAGCGGGTGCTGGCGGGAGTCGGCAACGTCTACTGCAACGAGTTGTGTTTCCTGTTCGGACGGCTTCCCACCAGTGCTGTGGACACCGTCAGTGACCCGCTGCGCCTGGTGTCACGAGCCCGGGACATGCTGTGGGCCAACCGGTTACGGATGTCGCGGACCACTACCGGCAACACCCGGCCGGGTCAGCGGCTGTGGGTGTACGGCCGCTTCGGCGAACCGTGCCGCCGGTGCGGAGCCCGGATCTCACGCGCCGGGCAATCCGACGCCGAGCGGGTCAGCTACTGGTGTCCGTCGTGCCAGTCTTGACGTCCGCCATCATCTCGGCGATGGAGGCCTCGATCTCGGTGACGGTGGAGTTGCTCAAGCGCAGCTCGCGGAAGGCGCTGGCATTGATCAGCGTGTTCTCCATGGCTTGACGGCCCTGCGGGTAGAGCGCGGCGATGATGACGGCGGTGCCCGCCTCCAGCGCCTCACCGACCTCGTGCTGCAGTCCGGTCCGCAGTTCATGTTCGGCGACGGCAGCAAGCAGGCCTGCGGTGGCCGCGCCGACGACGAGCGCCAGACCCAGCGGCGGCGCGAAGAGCCCGAACACGACACCCAGTCCGGCGCCCACCCCGGCTGCCACCCTGCCGTGCTTGTTGGCGGCCTCCTGCACTTCGGGTTCACCGTCGGCGTTCTTGGTGACCAACGCGGCGGCCCGTATCTCCAACCCGTGTTCGGCGCGGCGTTCCACCTCGCCGAAATCGGTGCGGGCGGTCTCCCGATCGGAGTACGCCGCGATGAGCACCAGTTGATGGTCGTCGTCCGGAGTTTTCTCGCTCATCAATTCAGCGTAGGCGCGCTCCGGGCCGACGGGTGTCGTCCCTGCTCAGCCCCCCGCAGTGGGCCGCGGGCCGCTCGGCCGCCACGGAAGATCCGGGCGCTCGGGCAGGGTACGGGTGATGGCCGGCCCCAACGACGGATCGTTCCCGTCGGCCATCGGTGTGGACAGATCGACGATCTCGCAGAACCCGGTCGCGATGATCGGCCCGTCCGGTGAGCCGTCGCGGAACTGGATCACCCCTTCGATGAAGCCGCCGGCCAGCCCGACGCCCTCCTGGTTCGGGTGGCTCGGGCCGTGTGGCCGGGACTTTAGTACCAGGTGCCCTTGGGGGTGGTCATGACGCCCGGGCTGACAGTAACGGCTTTCCTCAGTGCAGAGCTCGGCCGGAGACAAATCGTAACAACAAACCATTGGCCGGTTCGAGGAACTCCAGCCGTTGGGCGATCAACATCAGCGGTCGCGAAAAGTTCTGCAGCTCATCGGCATCGACGCACGGGTAGAGCGGGTCGTTGTCGATCGGCACGCCCAGCCCTGCCATATGCACCCGCAACTGATGGGTGCGCCCCGTCCGGGGTGTCAGCCGGTAGCGACCCTCTCCCAGCGGCTCGACCAACGTCTCGGCATTGGGTTCCCCCGGCTCCACGGTGGCCTGCAGGGTGCCGCGCCGCTTGACGATCCGGTTGGAAATCACCTGTGGCGCAGCGAGGCCCGGCTCCACACTGGAGCGGGCCAGGTACGTCTTGGTCACCTCACCGCGGGCGAACATTGTCTGGTAGGCACCGCGCACCTCACGGCGCACGGTGAACAGCAGCACGCCGGCGGTCAGCCGGTCCAGCCGGTGCGCGGGACTCAGTTCCGGCAGACCGAGTTCGCGACGCAGCCGCACCAGTGCGGTCTGGGCGACGTGACGCCCCCTCGGCATGGTGGCCAGGAAGTGCGGTTTGTCGACCACAAGAATGTTGTTGTCGCGGTGCAGGATCGGGATATCGAAGGGCACCTCCACTTCGTCGGGTAGGTCCCGGTAGAGGTACACCACCGCGCCGGCCGGCAGTTCGGTCGTGCCGTCCACCACGGAGCCTCGGGCGTCGACCACCTCCCCGGCGAGTACTCGCGCCCGGCCGTCGGCACCGAAGCGCCGACCGAACTCCTCGGCGACGTTGCCGCCCTGTAGTCGCAGTCGTGTCGGCCCCAGACCGTCGCGCACCGGCAGCGGGGCCGCCGGCCGACTGCGATGTCCCATCAGGGCAGGGGCACCGGCTCGAGAATCTCCGCCCGCGCCTCCGGCGCGGCGGCCCGCAGCGAGTCGGCTGATGCGTCGTCGATCTGGCTCTGGGACAACACTTCCGCCTCGACGCGGGCCTGATAGGTGGACACCTCGCGGTCGACGTCCTCGGGAGTCCAGCCCAGGATCGGGGCGACGATTTCGGCGACCTCCCGCGCGCAGTCCACCCCGCGGTGCGGGTATTCGATGGAGATCCGCATCCGGCGGGTCAGGATGTCCTCCAGATGCAGCGCACCTTCCGCGGCCGCCGCGTAGACCGCCTCCAGCCGCAGATAGATCGGGGCGTCGGCGATCGGCTCCAGCAGGTCCGGGCGGCCCTCGGCCATGCCGAGCACCTCGCCGATCAGCGATCCGTACCGATCCAGCAGATGCCGCACCCGGTAGGGGTGCAGACCGTACTGCTCCCCCACACTCTCGGTCTGGTTGATCAGGGCGAAGTAGCCGTCGGCGCCCAGCAGTGGGACCTTCTCGGTGATCGACGGCGCCACTCGCGCCGGCACGAACTCGGCCGCGGCGTCCACCGCGTCGGCCCCCATCACCCGGTAGGTGGTGTACTTGCCGCCGGCGATGGCCACCAGACCCGGGGTGGGCGAGGCCACCGCATGCTCGCGGGAGAGCTTGGAGGTCTCCTCGCTCTCCCCGGCCAGCAACGGCCGCAGCCCGGCGTACACCCCGTCGATGTCGTTGTGCGTCAACGGGGTCACCAGCACCGTGTTCACGTGATCGAGGATGTAGTCGATGTCGGCCTTGGTGGCGGCCGGATGGGCCAGGTCCAGATTCCAGTCGGTGTCGGTGGTCCCGATGATCCAGTGCGTGCCCCACGGGATGATGAACAGCACCGACTTCTCGGTGCGCAGGATGATCGCCACTTCGCTGACGATGCGATCGCGCGGGACCACGATGTGCACACCCTTGGACGCCCGAACCCGGAACCGGCCCCGCTGACGGGACAGGGCCTGGATCTCGTCGGTCCATACCCCCGTCGCGTTGATCACGACATGCCCACGCACATCGGTCAATTGACCGTTCTCCGAATCACGCACCGTCACGCCGGTCACCCGGTCGCCCTCGGTCAGCAGCGACACCACCTGAGTCGAGTTGCGCACCACGGCGCCGTAGTGCGCGGCCGTACGGGCCACCATCATGGTGTGCCGGGCGTCGTCGACGACGGTGTCGTAGTAGCGAATTCCGCCGATCATGGAGTTGCGCTTGAGGCCCGGCGCCAGCCGCAGCGCGGCCGAGCGGGTCAGATGCTTCTGCGCCGGAACCGATTTCGAGCCGCCCAGCTGGTCGTAGAGGAAAATCCCGGCGGCCATGTAGGGCCGCTCCCAGACCCGGTGCGTCAGCGGGAACAGGAAGGGCAGCGGTTTGACCAGGTGCGGCGCCAGGGTGCTCAACGAGAGTTCCCGCTCGTGTAGCGCCTCGCGGACGAGTCCGAACTCCAGCTGCTCCAGGTACCGCAGCCCGCCGTGGAACATCTTCGAGCTGCGGCTGGAGGTGCCCGACGCGAAATCGCGGGCCTCGACCAGCGCCACGCTCAGACCCCGGGTTGCCGCGTCCAGGGCCGCACCGGCCCCGACGACTCCGCCGCCGATCACCACCACGTCGAACTGCTCGCTGCCCAACCGGTCCCAGGCCTCGACGCGCTGTGCGGGCCCGAGGAACGTCTGGCCATTGCCCGGGCGAAGGATCGGGTCGTTCACTGCCCCTCCTGGGAAGTTACCGGTGAGTATCCACAGGCTAGTCGAGATCGTCGTGAGCCATCAGCCTTCGGGCGGCTTCCACGACCGATCCCGACAGCGACGGGTACACCGACAGGGTCTGCGCCAGATCGGTCACCGAGATGCGGTTTTGCACTGCCAACGCGATCGGCAGGATCAGCTCCGAGGCGATCGGAGCCACCACCACGCCGCCGATCACCACCCCGGTCGCGGGCCGGCAGAAGATCTTGACGAAACCGCGCCGCAGCAGCGACATCTTGGCCCGGGCGTTGGTGCTCAACGGCAGCATCAGCGTGCGGGCCGGCACCGCTCCGCTGTCGATGGCGGTCTGCGGCACGCCCACCGCGGCGATCTCCGGGCGGGTGAAGGTAGCCGAGGCGACGGTGCGCAGCCTGATCGGCGCCACCCCTTCGCCCAGCGCGTGGTACATGGCGATGCGGCCCTGCATTGCCGCCACCGAGGCCAGCGGCATCAGACCGGTGCAGTCGCCGGCCGCGTAGATGCCGGGGGCGGGCGTCCGCGACACCCGGTCCACCGGGATGTAGCCGCCGGCGCCCAGTTCGATGCCGACCCGGTCCAGGCCGAGGCCGGCGGTGTTGGGCACCGAACCGACCGTCATCAGGGCGTGGCTGCCCTCGACGGTGCGGCCGTCGGCGATGGTCACCCGCACTCCGGGCCCCCCGGACGAATCAGTGCGGACCACCGAGTCGGCGCGGGCGTTCTTCACCAGCGTCACACCGCGCTCGGCGAACACCTCTTCGAGGACCGCGGCGGCGTCGCTGTCTTCATGCGGCAGGATCTGATCGCGGCTGGCCACCACCGTCACCGGCACACCGAGTTCGGTGTAGGCGTTGCAGAATTCGGCGCCGGTCACCCCCGAGCCGACGATCACCAGATGGTCGGGCAGTTCGGTGAGGTCGTAGATCTGCCGCCAGTTGAGGATCCGCTCGCCGTCGGGCACGGCGCCGGGCAGCACCCGCGGCGTGGCGCCGGTGGCGATGAGCACCACATCGGCCTTGAGCACCCCGGTCTTGCCGTCCGGCGTGCTGACCTTCACCCGGTGGTGGGCCATGCCGGGAACGTCGTCGATCAATTCGGCACGGCCGCCGACGACATTGACCTTCTCCCGCAACAGTTGGGATCCGATGTCGGCCGACTGGGAGCGGGCCAGCGTCTTGACCCGGTTGTTGATCTGGGGCAATGAAATCTTGGCGTCCTCGATGCCGATGTCGAAGCCCAGCCCCGCGGCCCGGCGCAGTTCGGTGCGCACCCCGGTGGAGGCGATGAACGTCTTGGACGGCACACAGTCGTAGAGCACGCAGGCCCCGCCGATCCCGTCGGAGTCCACCACGGTGACCTCGCTGCCCCGTGCGGCGGCCACCAGCGCGGCTTCGTAGCCCGCCGGGCCGCCGCCGACGATGACGATCCGCTTGGGGGTAGGGGGGGTCACCGCCACAAACTACATTCCCGGGTCGCTTCGCTCCTGCCCTCCGGATCACATCCCGGGTCGCTTCGCTCCTGCCCTCCGGAAACCCTTTACGCTTCCTCTGTGCCTCTCTACGCCGCCTACGGGTCCAACATGGATCCCGAGCAGATGCTGGAGCGGGCCCCGCACTCCCCGATGGCCGGTACCGGCTGGCTGCACGGCTGGCGGCTGACGTTCGCCGGCGAGGACATCGGCTGGGAGGGGGCGCTGGCCAGCCTGGTCGAGGACGTCACGTCCAGTGTTTTCGTGGTGCTCTACGACGTCACTCCCGCCGACGAGGCGAACATGGATCGCTGGGAGGGCTCGGAGATGGGTCTGCACAAGAAGATCCGGTGTCGCATCGAACGCGAATCCTCAGACACCACAACCGATCCCGTGCTGGCGTGGCTGTACGTCGTCGACGCCTGGGAGGGCGGCCTGCCGTCCGCGCGCTACCTGGGAGTGATGTCCGACGCCGCCGAGGTCGCCGGCGCGCCCGCGGACTACGTCCACGACATCCGCACCCGACCGGCCCGCAACATCGGCCCGGGGCCAGCCGAGTAGATGAACGCTCCACGGGTGGCCATGGTCACGGCCCGGGCACTGCCGCTGATGGGCGGTATCGAGACCCATGTCCACGAGGTCTCCCGCCGTCTCGCCGGTCTGGGCGCCGATGTCACGGTGCTGACCACCGACACCACCGGCGAACTGCCCCCCTACGAGACCACCTGCGGCTATGCGGTCCGGCGGTGGCCGTCGTATCCGCGTTCCCGCGACTACTACTTCTCGCCCGGGCTGATCCGTTACCTCAGCCGGGCCCGCCAGGACTACGACGTCGTCCACGTCCAGGGCATCCACACCCTGGTCGCCCCCGCCGCGCTGGCCGCCGCCCGGCGCGCAGGCATCCCGTCGATCCTGACCTTCCACACCGGGGGCCACTCCTCCGGTCTGCGGGAGGCACTGCGGCCGTTGCAGTTCACGGTGCTGGGACCGCTCCTGCGGTCGGCGGCTGCACTGGTGGCGGTGTGCGAGTACGAGCGCCGCAAGTTCGCCGGGATTCTGCGGATTCCCGAATCGCGCATTCAACTCATCAGGAACGGCTGCGACCCGCTGCCGGTCGACGACTCCGCGCCCCGCCCCGACGGCGATCCGCTGCTGGTGTCGATCGGGCGGTTCGAGGAGTACAAGGGCCATCACCGGCTGCTGCGGGCCATGCCGGAGATCCTCAGAACCGCACCCGGAGCCCGGCTGGAGCTCATCGGCAGCGGCCCCTTCGAGCCGCAACTGCGGCAGATGGCGGGTGAGCTCGGGGTCGCCGACAAGGTGACGATCCGCGGTTTCGGGCCGCAGGAACGGGGCGCCTTCGGCAGGGTGGTCTCCTCCGCCGACGCAGTCTGCCTGCTCAGCGCGTACGAGGCGCATCCGGTCGCGGTCATGGAAGCGCTCGGTACCGGCGCGAAGGCACTGGTAGCCGATACGTCCGGACTCTCCGAACTCGGCGAGGCCGGCCTGGCGACCGTCATCCCGCTGGAGGCCTCGCCACGGGAGGTCGCTGCCGCCGCGCTGGCTGTGGCGGCCGCGCCGAAAGCCGCTCCCCCGGCCCTTCCTACGTGGGATGACTGCGCCCGCGACCTCTTGGAGCTCTATCGGAAAGCCACGGGCAGAGTCCAGATCTAGGGCGGTTGGGCCTGAGCGGCCTCGCCGAACCGGATCGCCCGAAGCGGACCATTAGTTGTTGCCGCCTCGGCCTAACCTCCACAATGGGCTTCATGACCGC
>NZ_JBIIOV010000116.1:0-10579 GCF_044342925.1 Mycobacterium sp.
GCTGCTCGTCGGTGAGGTCTCGGCAGGTACCGGGATAGGCGCCCTCCGGCGCGTGCGGCGCCCGCGGAGGTGTCGTCCTGCTTACCCATGACCGCTCCCCACTCGGGTGAAGTCTCAAGCCTAGCCCTGGCGGGGCTACCGTGGACCAATGCTCGGGGACCCCGGCGGCGCCTCCAAGTTCTGGGGCCGACAACACGGTGACGACTGCACGCTGATGGCGGTTGCGGACGTCGTCGGGGAGTTGACCGGCAGCAAGCCGGCCGAAAGTGAAGTCCTCGCACTGGCCGCGGCGCTGCCCAATGACCGGCATTCGGGACCGATCTACACGGCGGCCGAGGCCGGCTCCACAACGCTCAGCCGACGCGGTCAGCTACCCGGCCTCCCGGACCTGCCGGTCTTATTGGCGCACTTCGGATTGGAGACCGTCGCCACCGACGACACGGTCGCCGCCGGCGGAGGGCCGCCGACCGGCATGCCCGGCCTGGAGGCCGCGCTGCGCGCGGGCAAGAAGGTGATCGTCTCGATCAACGGCGAGACCATCTGGGGCCAACCGGGCGACCACACACTGCACGACCACGCCGTCGTGGTCACCGGCACCGACAGCGCCGCCGGGATCGTCCACGTGAACGACAGCGCGATCCCTAGCCTCGGCCCCGATTCTCAGATCAGTGTCGCCACCTTCGAAACCGCGTGGAAGACCAGCAATCACGCCATGTTGATCGTCGGACGCGCCGTGCCGGCCGGATCGGACTGACGCCAGGGCCGATCGGCGAGGTCGGCGAACCCGGCCACCAGCCGCATTTGCCAGCAGGTCCCTGGTCCTGGCTCTCTAGCGGCCATGAAGCCCGAACCCGAGATTTGCTCCTCGGGGAATGTGGTAGAAATCTCAGTAATCCTTAAGGTCGTGCCGCAATCACAGGGGGTCACCCATGTCCGCTCGCCAGTCAGCCCGCCGTCGTCGCCAGCCCTACGCGTGGCTCGGAGCGGGCGCGGTGACGTTTGGCATGGGTGCCGCGATGGTCGGTGGCACCGCGGTCGCCTTCGCCGACACCGGCACCGATTCGTCGGCCAACTCCTCGTCGAGTTCCTCGGCCGGTGCCGCCAGCGACGCGTCGTCGGCTAAGTCCGGTGCGCCGTCCGATGCGCCCACGCAGCGCGCCAGCCGCACCGGCCGCGGTAACCCCGCCGCCTCCGCCGACGACAACTCCTCGGCGGCGGTGCCTGCCGAACTGCCGCCCGCAGTGGTGGCCGACATCCCGGAGGTCGCCCCCGATCTGCCGGTGATGCCTGAGGTGGAGCCCGCCGCGGCCGTCGACAGCACACTGCCGCCGGCCGAGACGAATGCACCGAAGAGCGAACCGCTCGCTGTCCCGACGTCGCAGAGCCCGTCGGCGCCGGCCGCCGCTGCAGAGATCGCAGTCGACACGGTCGCCGATCCCGTTGCACCCGTTGCGGATTCGCCGGCCGCCGACGAGCCCGCCCCGGCGGCCTCAGCGGCCGCCGCTGCAGTCAGCGACCCGGCGCCGAACATGGACTCCTGGCTGCCGGCCACCCCGATCGTCCCGGGTGAGCACGTCACGCTGGCGTTGCAGCAGATCGAGCAGTCGCAGGATCTGATCACCCAGGAGACCTGGGGCGCCGGCAACATCCTGGCCGGCCTGGGCTCCTTCGGGCCGCAGGCGGCGCTGGCCACCGCGCAGCTGATGTTGGCCATCTGGGCTGCCAGCATCGGAAATGCCCAGAGCTTCGTGGCCAGCACCACCGACAATCCGCTGATCCACCCGATCGCGCAGCTCAACCTGCAGAACGAACTGCTCTACCCGGCGTTGTCGGATCTGTCGCTGGCCACCGCGTCGGCGCTGATGACCCCGCTGGGCTGGTTCGGCGCTGACATCGAGCCGGCCAAGGCCCTGGTCGCCGAGGCCCGGCAGAACGGCAAGATCTACGCCAAGGTGCCGGTGAGGATGCTGCTGGGCACCCAGCCGATGGTCGACGTCAAGATCAACGGCGGCCGCAACGCCGCGCTGCTGATCGATACCGGCGCTTCGGGTCTGGTGACCACCCGCGACAAGATCGGGTCGGCGGCGCTGGGCGCCAGGACCGGCGAAGGTGATAGCTGCTTCAGCGGCGGGATCTGCTACCACTACGAGACCTACAACATGACCGTCGATCTCGGCGACGGCGCGGTGACCACCGCCCCGGTCAACCTGGTTACGGACAACGCCACCTGGCCGAACAGCGTCCAGATCTTCAAGGACTTCTTCTCCTGGGGCGCCGACGGCATCCTCGGCGTCGGCGCGAACACCGCCGGCCCGGGTCCCGCGCCGATCCCCACGGCCGTCATGCCCGGTGAGCTCAGCAACGGCGTGCTGATCTACCAGAACGCCTACCCGTTCGGGTTGGGCGGCTACATGATCCTCGGGCCCAACCTGTTCCCGACGAAGGTCTCGCTGCCGGGCGCTCCGGACGCCTACGTCAAGGTCAGCGTCAACGGCGGGCCGAAGCAGGACGCCAGCGCGATCATCGACTCCGGCGGCGTGTTCGGCACGCTGAACCGCTCGCTGTACCCGGGCTCTCCGATCGGCACCAACGTTCCGGCCGGCACCAAGATCGACGTCTACGCCCCGGACGGCACCACGTTGCTCTACAGCTACACGGCTCAGCCTGGTGACGCGGCGACGCCGTTCATCGACAACGGCCTGTTCAACACCGGCAACGCCCCGTACGCGCAGAACCCGATCTACATCAACTACGGCACAACCCCGTACGGGATCGGCTCGACGGACTTCTCCATCTACTGACCCCTGAACTGCGCAGGAACAACCCTTACGGCTGTATGAAAATTGGCTTAGGACAAGCCTAAAGAGGGTTAGTGTTCGCCCACGGCTATCGCCACTCTGGAGGAACACTATGGGCGCATCGCAGTTCGTCGGTCGAATCGGTGGATTGGCGGTGGCCCTCGGGGTCGGCGCCGCCGTGTTCTCCGGAGCGGGGGTCGCCTGGGCCGACCGCGGTGACACAGACACCAGCAGTGCCTCAGCCGCTGACAGCGACTCGCCGGCCCGTGCCCCACGCGGCGGCAGAGGATCCGAGAGCGCGGCTCCGGCCGCGGCTATCAAGTCGGCGGACAGCGCCGCGCCGGAGGCGTCTCTGGACTCGGTGCCGATCGTCGTCGACGACAGCATCGCTGCACCCGCGGCGGCCGTCGTCGTCGATCCGGAACCGGTCGTCGAGGAGCTGAGCCTGCCCGAGCCGGCCGCCGGCGAGTCCGTCGTCGTCGGGGAACCGGCGTCCGTCGAACCGGTCATCCACGTCGACCCGATGCCCGAGCCCGTTGTCATCGTGGACCCGATCATGACCGTCGAACCGGAGACCACCGAGTACGTCCCAGCCCCCAGCGGCGAGGTGACCGCATTCATCACCGGCGTGGCCGAGCCGTCCGACGGCGCGGGCACCGACCCGACGGTGCCGGTCGATTCGCCGCTGCTCGCTGCGTTCCTGGCGATGTCCCGTCGCGACCCCTTCACAGTGGCGGCCACCGATGCGCCGGCGGCCCTGGTCACCTCGTCCTCGGGTCTGACGCTCGCGCCGGCGACCACCTACTTCGACGGGGTTCTGCAGGGCAACCTGAACGTCACCAGCGCCAGCGGATGCGGCACTCTGGGCTCTGACTGCAGGCTGGCCTACGCCTTCGTCAGTTCGTCCGACGGCGGCAAGGTCACCCTCGACAAGGTGCCGGCGGCGCTGCAGGGCGGCGGCGCCGGGAGCTACACGTTCCTGCCCTATGCCACCTGGATCGACCCCGCCAACCCGACCAGGTTCCCCACTCCGACAGGCACGCAGGACTTCACGGTCCGGGTCAGCGAGAACACGAAGTTCGATCAGACCATCACGAGCATCCCGCTGATCGGGCTGATCGCAGCGCCGATCATCCAGCTGATGCAGACCACCCCGTTCCTCGGTGACCTGCTGGCTCCCCTCATCGGAGCCTCTGTGCAGCAGACGATCTCGGTGAACGTCGGCCAACTGGTGCCCGCCGGCAAGCAGGTGGCCTACACCTACTTCGTCGACTCGTTCGACGGCACGCGCATCAGCATGAACTACTTCCCCGCGTCGGCGCCGTCCCTGCTCGCGGCGCTCGGCAACCAGCAGGCCACCATCTTCAACGGACCCGGCCTCGGTGGCGCCGGCACCATCGACCCGTACGGAGCCTTCCAGTCTGCGGGCTCGGCTCCGGGCCTCGCCCTGATGCGCGGCCAGGGGTTGCCGGGCCCCCTCGCCTCGGCTCCGCTCGGGTTTAACGTGATCACCTGGGATCCGCGCGGTGTATGGGCGTCCGGCGGCGTTCTGCAGTTGGACAACCCGTTCTACGAGGGCCGCGACGTCTCCGCGCTGATCGACTGGGCCGACGCCAACACTCCGCTACTCAACGAGGGCGGCGCACCGGATGTCGCGATGATGGGCGGCTCGTACGGCGGCGGCATCCAGATGACCACCGTCGACCCACGCATCAAGGCGATCGTGCCGTCGATCGCATGGAACTCCCTCAACGAGTCCATCTACCCCGGCGGGATCTTCAAGACGGCCTGGGCCAATAACCTCGGCGAGGCCCTGCTGCTCACCGGGGCGTCGTCGATCGACCGCATCAACTCCCAGATCACCCAGGCGCTGATCACCGGCAACCTGTTCGCCTTCATCAGCGAGAGCGCGCAGGCCGTGCTCGCCAGCACCGGACCGACCGCGCTGATGACGAAGCTGAGCATCCCCACGATGTACGACCAGGGCACCATCGACGCGCTGTTCCCGTTGCAGCAGGCGCTCGACAACGCCCGGACCCAGCTTGAGGAGAACCCCTTCTTCGCCGGCGCCAACGCCGATCTGGTCAAGATGATCTGGTTCTGCGGTGGCCACGGCGTCTGCACCACTCAGACCGATCAGCAGCAAGCCGCACAGGCCACCGTGATGTTCCTGGAGAACATGGTCTGGGTGAACAGATACACCAAGGATTACCTGGCGGCTGATCCGCTCCTCAACGGTCTGCTCTCCGTCACCGCACCGTTCCAGTGGTGGGATCAGAACGGAACCGCGTTGGCCTCATTCGACGGCATGCCGTGGACACCGGAGTTCCAGGACACCGCCCCGATCGTGGTCACCCAGGCCGCCGGCGGCCGGATCAATTCGTTCACCAGCATGTCGGGTCCGCTGTCGGAAGAGGATGCCGCCGGAGCCGTTTGTGGCAGTGTCGGTGCGGCCTGCCAGTTCCCGCTGAACCAGGTCTTCGCCACGAAGGCCAAGAACGCGGTGAACGTGGACATCCCCGTGGTCCCGACGACGGACCCGAACAACCCGTCGGTGATCGTCGGCGCCCCCACGGTGAGCTTCACCTACTCCGGAGTCGGCAACGCCAAGGCGGTCTACGCCCAGATCGTCGACAACGCCACCGGCCAGGTACTCGGGAACATCAACACCGCGATCCCGGTGACCCTCGACGGCAAGGAACACACGATCGAGGCGTTCCCCATCGCCAACATCGCCTACACCGCTCCGGTGACACCGGGAGCGACCCTCACCCTGCAGATCGTCGCCAACTCGTCGCTGTACCAGAACACCAGCGTGAACTGGGGAGTGGACATCAACAAGATTTCGGTGAGCCTGCCGACGTCTGGCACGGCCATCAAGAACCCCGTCCCGGGGTTGCTTCCGGTCTAGTGGAGTAGCGAAGCCCACCCGCTGGAGTAGCGAAGCCCACCCGCTGGAGTAGCGAAGCCCACCCGCCGAGGTTGCGAAGCGTCAGCGAAGCAGGGGATTTCGGCGTTTGCCGGTCGGCCGCTTGTTGGCCAGTCCAGATTGGACGGGCTGGTCCTCGGTAGCCGCGTCGTCCTTGGCGCTCTCGTCGGCCGTGTCGTCGGTGTCGTCGGCGGTGTCGGTGACCGTGTCGTCGTTGACGACGGTCTCTTCGACGGTGACGGTGGTTGCAGCCGGCTCTGTCGCCCCGCGCTTCTTGCCTCTGGGCTGCTTCGCGGCCTTGGGCGGCTTGACCTTGACGGGTTTGACCGGCTTCGGTTCGGCGGGCGGCTTCTCGGCGACGAACGACAGGAACAGCGCCAGGGCGCCCAGGACGGCGATGGCCCCCGCGGCGCCGTAGACGGCGAACAGGTACGGGCCGGCGGCGCCGAGGCCCAGCCAGATCTCCGCGATCGCGGCCAGCAGGATCAGCGCGCCGGCCACCACGTGCAGCACCGCCGACCACGCCCGCAGGCGCAGCGCCAGTTCCGGCGTCTTGACCTTGCGGCCCAGAGTCTGGCGCAGGATCGTCAGTACCGGCAGCGCCGCCGCGGCGATCGGGATGCCCGCGGCGATCCGTCCGGCGGTGGCGAGGCTGGAGGGGACATCGCCGGTCAGCACCCACCAGCGGGGCAGCACGAAAACGATGTAAAGCAGAACACCGACCAGAAAGAGGCCCAGGTGCAGTGCCCGTGCGGCGCGGCGCCCCATGCCCCTCCTCGGGAATCTTGTGAATCCGGGGTGCGACCGCGGTTGCGATCGCACCCCGGAGTGGTGCGGAGGATAGGGGATTTGAACCCCTGAGGGCTGTTAACCCAACCCGCGTTCCAGGCGAGCGCCATAGGCCACTAGGCGAATCCTCCGTCGGCCATGGTAGCCGACCGCAGCCACAGGGATCGACCGGCTGTTCCGCCGTGACCGGCCGGTATTACACTCGCCATGGACCCCGCGCGGCGTCCAACCTGTGAACTCCCCCAGGGCTGGAAGGCAGCAAGGGTCAACGGGCTCTGGCGGGTGCGCGGGGTCCCCTTCAATCCCGGCGGCGATACGAGGGGGAACAGTGTCGCTTCAGTCCCTGGGCCGAGACGAACTCCACGTTCAGCGCGACCTGCAGCGGCGCAATTACGTCGAGTTGCAAGCCCGGAAACTGACGTTGGATCTCACCCGCGGTAAGCCGTCGGCGCAGCAGCTGGATCTGTCCAATGCCCTGCTGGAGCTTCCGGGCAGCGGTGACTTCCGCGACGCCGAGGGCACCGATACCCGCAATTACGGCGGACTGCACGGTCTGCCGGGGCTGCGGGCGGTGTTCGGCGAACTGCTCGGCATCCCGGTGCCCAACCTGATCGCGGGAAACAACGCCAGCCTGGAACTGATGCACGACACCGTGGTGTTCTCCCTGCTGCACGGCGGGGTGGACTCCTCACGACCGTGGATCCACGAGCCGAGTGTGAAGTTCCTGTGCCCCTCGCCCGGCTACGACCGCCACTTCGCGATCACCGAGAGCCTGGGTATCGAGATGATCACCGTCCCGATGCACGACGACGGACCGGACGTCGACCTTGTCGAGGAACTCGTCGCCGCCGACCCGGCGATCAAGGGCATGTGGTGCGTGCCGGTCTACGCCAACCCGACCGGCGCGGTGTACTCCTGGGAGGTGGTCCGGCGGCTCGTCCAAATGAACACCGCCGCAACCGATTTCCGGATCTTCTGGGACAACGCCTACCCGGTGCACACCCTGACCGGGGAGTTCGTCCGCCAGATCGACGTGCTGGGCTTGGCCGCGCAGGCCGGCCACCCCAACCGCCCGCACATCTTCACCTCGACCTCCAAGATCACCTTCGCCGGCTCCGGGGTCAGCTTCTTCGGCGGCTCGCTGGGCAACATCGCCTGGTATCTGCAGCACGCCGGCAAGAAGACGATCGGTCCGGACAAGGTGAATCAGCTGCGGCATCTGCGGTTCCTGCGCGACGCCGACGGGGTGCGCCGGCACATGCTGGCTCACCAGAAGATTCTGGCGCCCAAGTTCGAGCTGTCCCTGGACATCCTCGACAAGCGCTTGTCGGAGTCCAAGATCGCGTCCTGGACCGAGCCCAAAGGCGGGTACTTCATCAGCCTCGACGTGTTGCCCGGCACGGCCAAGCGCACCGTCGCGCTGGCCAAGGAGGCCGGCATCGCTGTCACCGCGGCCGGTGCGTCGTTCCCGTACGGCAAGGACCCCGACGACACCAACATCCGGATCGCGCCGAGTTTCCCGCCACTATCGGATCTGGCCGGCGCCATCGACGGGTTGGCCACCTGCGCGCTGTTGGCGGCCACCGAGAAGCTGCTCGGGTCCGGCGCCGTCAGCACCGCTGGGTAGCCTGCTCAGGTGGCGCTCTACCGCAAGTACCGGCCGGCGACGTTCGCCGAGGTGGTGGGGCAGGAGCACGTCACCGAGCCGCTGTCGACGGCGCTGACGGCGGGCCGCATCAACCATGCCTATCTGTTCTCCGGGCCGCGTGGCTGCGGCAAGACCTCCTCGGCGCGCATCCTCGCCCGCTCGCTGAACTGCCAGCAGGGCCCCACGCCGACGCCGTGCGGTGTGTGCGACTCATGCGCCGCGCTGGCACCCAACGGTGGCGGGTCGGTGGATGTCGTCGAACTCGACGCCGCCAGCCACGGCGGCGTGGACGACACCCGCGAACTGCGCGACCGGGCGTTCTACGCACCGGCCCAGTCGCGCTACCGGATCTTCATCGTCGACGAAGCGCACATGGTCACCACCGCGGGGTTCAACGCGCTACTGAAGATCGTCGAGGAGCCGCCCGAGCATCTGATCTTCGTCTTCGCCACCACCGAGCCGGAGAAAGTGCTGCCCACCATCCGGTCGCGTACGCACCACTACCCGTTCCGGCTACTCGCCCCGCGCACCATGCGCGGGCTGATCGAGCGCATCCTGGCGTCGGAGGACGTCGAGGTCGACGACGCGGTGTTCCCGCTGGTGATCCGGGCCGGCGGCGGCTCGCCCCGCGACACGTTGAGTGTGCTCGATCAGCTGCTGGCCGGCGCGGAGGGCAACCGGGTGCACTACCAGCGCGCGCTGGCGCTGCTGGGCGCCACCGACGTCGCCCTGATCGACGAGGCGGTCGACGCCCTGGCCGCCGGGGATGCCGCGGCGCTGTTCGGGGCGGTGGAATCGGTGATCGACGCCGGCCACGATCCGCGCCGGTTCGCCACCGACTTGTTGGAGCGCTTCCGCGATCTCATTGTGTTGCAAGCGGTTCCGGACGCCGCCAGCCGCGGTGTGGTGGACGCCCCGGGAGATGTGCTGGACCGGATGCGTGACCAGTCCGCCCGCATCGGGTCGGCCACCCTGGCCCGCTACGCGGAGGTGGTGCACGCCGGGCTGGGGGAGATGCGCGGTGCCACCGCGCCACGGCTGCTGCTGGAGGTGGTGTGCGCGCGGTTGCTGCTGCCGTCGGCGGCGGATACCGAAGCGGCACTGCTGCAACGCATCGAGCGCATCGAGACCCGACTGGACATCTCCATCCCCGCCGGCGAGGCCGCCGCGAGCGCCCCGCCCGCGCCGGCCAGGCAGTACGTTCGCAAGACCACCGCGGCTCCGGCGCCGGTTGCGCCGGCGACCGTCGCGGAGCCCAAGCCCGTCGCGCCCGAGCCCGTCGCGGAGCCCAAGCCCGTCGCGCCCGAGCCCGTCGCGGAGCCCGAGCCCGTCGCGCCCGAGCCCGTCGCGCCCGAGCCCGTCGCGGAGCCCGAGCCCGTCGCGCCCCCCGCCCCTGCACCGAGATTGCAACCACGCAGCGAAAGTGCGAGTGCGCCCCAGCCTGACGTCAATCTCGGCGCCCCCCCGAAGCCCCCCGAGCCCCCGAAGCCCACGCCGGGTGAACCGGATGCCGCGGCGGTGCGACAGATGTGGTCGACGGTGCGGGAGAAGGTCCGTGAGCGCAGCCGCCCGCTGTACGCCATGCTGGACGCCGCGATCGTCCGCGCGGTCGACGGCGACACCCTGGTGCTGGCGCATCCGGCGGCGCCGCTGGCCAAGCGGCTCACCGAGCAGCACAACGCCGACGTCATCCGCGATGCCCTCAAGGACGCCCTTGGGGTGAATTGGCGGGTGCGCTGCGAGGTCGGGGTCGGCCAGCCGATGCCCGCCGCCGAGCCGCTGCCGCCCGAGCCGCAGGCGGACCCGGCCGAGGCTCAGCGCGCTGAGGAAGACGACATGATCGCCGAGGCGCACGACGACGGCGCCGAGGCCGCACCGCGGCGCGACCCCGAGGAAGTGGCGCTCGAACTGCTGCAGAACGAGTTGGGCGCCCGCCGCATCGACAGCTAGGTCGACCACCAGGGGCGCAGCGGAAGCCCGCCGTCGTCCCCGTCGCGGCCGACCTTGACCGCAAGAACCTGGTGCAGCTGAACGTTATTCGTCTCGAATCCGAGCCGCGATCCGGCCATGTACAGCCCCCACACCTTCGCGGTCGCCAACCCCACCTCGTCGACTGCCGCAACCCAGTTGTCGACCAGGTTGGCGCACCAGTCGCGCAACGTCATCGCATAGTGCCGACGCAGGTTCTCCTCGTGAACCACCTCCAGGCCCACGTCCTGCGCCGCGCTGATGATCCGTCCGGACCCGGTGAGTTCACCATCCGGGAAGACGTAGCGGTCGATGAAGTGCCCCGCGCCGGCCGGCCGGGTGTTGCCCGGGCGGGTGATGCAGTGATTGAGCAGCAGCCCGCCGATCCGCAACTTGGACTGCAGGAACCGGAAGTACGACGGGTAGTTGGCCACCCGATGTGCTCGG
>NZ_JBIIOV010000007.1:0-37327 GCF_044342925.1 Mycobacterium sp.
CACCGCCGCCGCCGCCGCCTCCACCGCCGCCGCCCGCTCCGGCCCCCGCTCCGGTACGGCCGATCATTGTGCCGATTCCGGTGCTCCCGCCGCTGCTGCCGCCCGTGTTCCAGGCGCCGCGCATCACGATCCCGACCATCCCGACCTACCCGTCCACGGCGACCTACCCGACGTATCCGTCCAGGGCGACCTACCCGACGTACCCGTCGCGGCCACCCCGGAGCCCCCAGGCGCCGGTGCCGACGTATTCAGCTCCGCCGACCACGGCGTACCCGACCTACACCCCGCCGGTCACCACGGTGGCGCCCGGCAGCGGATCGTCGTCGGGTTCGTCCGGATCGAGCGGGTCTAGTGGGTCGTCGGGAAAGTCCTCGACGATCTGGCCGCCGCTGTGGCCCTTCGGGGATTGAGACTTAGCGGCCAGGGCCCCTCAGCAGGGCCGACAGGTCCAATCCGGACGGTGCCGGTTTCTGGCCGGGCAGTGTGAGTGCTGGGCGATCGCCATCGGTCGGCAGCAGTTGCAGTGCCGACAGGTCGCCATGCGCAAGCTTGGTCATGACGGACGGACACTGCGTCTGGATGACGAATCCGGCGACCATGCCTGTCAGGGTGGGGGTCAGCCCGGTATTGCCCTGCAACTCCGACAGTGTGCTGGCCAGCGATGAGCCGGGCTTGACCAGGCTCGGACAGATCGACTGGCCGAACTTCTCGATCGAGGCGCTGATCGAACCGCTTCCGGCGTCATTGGGTGTCGTGCTGGCGCCGCCCGAATCCGCCTGTGCCGGAACGGCTCCCATCACAGCGACGGCACCCAGAGCCGCTAACAACGGCGCGGTGCGCATTGAGTCCGAGAAACGAATCGATTTCACTCGGATAACACTGGACAACAAATGTCACATTCCCGGCACGGTCGGATAAAGGTTTGTACTTCCGGCAATTTCTTACCGGTGCCACAACTTTCGCTGGTGTAGCCGGCGTGTACGTTGATTTGCCATGAGCACTTCAGAGATCGCCACCGTCCTGGCCTGGCATGACGCGCTGAGCACCTCGGAACTCGGCACCCTGACTTCGCTGTCCAGCGACGATATCGAGATCGGCGACGCGCACGGCGCCGCGCAGGGACATGCCGCCCTGCTGGACTGGGCCAAAAGCACCGACGCCACCATCGAGGTCGGCGACATCTATTACCGCGACGGCGTCGTTGTCGTCGGTGAAACGATCACGCCCAGAAACGATCCCGCCGACGTCCGCACCACCGCCGCGGCGTTCCGGGTGGTACGCGACCATGTCACCGCGGTGTTCCGCCACGACGACCTGGCGGCGGCGCTGGCGGCCACCGAGATGACCGCCGACGACCTGCAGGCCTGACACCGCGATGCGCGGGATCATCCTGGCCGGGGGCTCGGGCACCAGGCTGCATCCGATCACCAAAGGTGTCAGCAAGCAGTTGCTGCCGGTCTACGACAAACCGCTGATCTACTACCCGCTCTCGACGCTCATGCTCGCCGGCATCCGCGACATCCTGCTGGTGGTCACCCCCATCGACGAATCTGATTTTCAGCGCCTGCTCGGCGACGGCTCGCAGTTCGGGGTCAACATCACCTACGCGGTGCAGGACCGTCCCGAAGGCCTGGCGCAGGCGTTCATCCTGGGCGCCGACCACATCGGTTCCGGGCCGGTCGCGCTGATCCTGGGCGACAACATCTTCTACGGCCCCGGCGTCGGAACCAATCTGCGGCGGTTCCGTGAGATCGACGGCGGTTCGATCTTCGCCTACTGGGTGGCTGATCCGTCGTCCTACGGTGTCGTCGAATTCGACGCGGATGGAAGGGCATTGGCGATCGAGGAAAAGCCCGAGCCGCCGAAGTCCAACTACGCGGTGCCGGGGCTGTACTTCTACGGCAACGACGTGGTCGAGATCGCCCGGTCGCTACAGCCCTCGGCGCGCGGCGAACTGGAGATCACCGACCTCAACCGGGTCTATCTCGACGATGATCGCCTCGCCGTCGAGGTCCTTCCGCGCGGAACCGCGTGGCTGGACACCGGAACCGCCGACTCCCTCTTGGAGGCAGGCAATTTCGTCCGCACCATCGAAGCCCGTCAGGGCCTCAAGGTGTCCTGCCCCGAGGAGATCGCCTGGCGCCTGGGCTTCATCGATGACGATCAACTGGCCGAACAGGCGCAGGCGGTGTTTAAGTCTGGGTACGGCGAATATCTGGTGCGGCTTCTGGATCGGCGTTAGGCCCGGAATTAGGGGTAGCCAGGACGGCGGCAACGGCGGTGGTCAGCGGCACCGACAACGCCAGCGCGATACCGCCGACCGCGGAGCGGGCGATCTCGATGGCGATGCTCTCACTGGTCAGCACGTCGGTCAGTGAGCGGTTGGCCACGCTGAGCAGCAATAGCAGCGGCAGCGAGCTGCCGGCGTAGGCCAGCACCAGGGTGTAGACGGTGCTGGCGATGTGGTCGCTGCCGACCCGCATCGCGCGCAGGAACACTTCCCGCCGGGAACCGTGCCCGAGGTGGGCCATTTCGAACACCGTCGACGCCTGGGAGATGGTGACGTCGTTGAGCACACCGAGGGAGCCGACGATGAAGCCGGCCAGCAGCAGACCCTGGATCGACACGTTGCCGAGGTAGGCGGCGACCTCGTTGTTCTGCTCCTGCGACAGACCGGTGAGGTGCGTGAGTTTGACTGCGCCCCAGGACAGAACGGCGGCCAGCATCATCGCGGTGAGAGTGCCCAGCAGGGCCGAACTGGTGCGCAGGCTCACCCCGTGGGCCAGGTAGATCACCGCGTAGAGGATGGCCGCGGAGGCGACCAGCGCCACCGGCAGTGCGGGGGCGCCGTCGCGCAGCGCGGGGAGCATGAAGAACACCAGCACCGCGAAGGCGATCACGATGCCGATCAGCGCCCGAAGTCCGCGCCAGCGTGCCACCGCGATGATCACGATCGCGAACGCCGCAGCCAGCAGCGCCAGCGGCCACCCGCGTTCGTAGTCGTAGAACCCGTAGGTGGTGACGCCCTGCTGGTCAACCTGCCGGAAAACGCGAATGTGCTCGCCGGCCAACAGGTTCGGCTGTCCTGGGCCGCGGGAGAACTCCAGCATCGTCTGGGCGCCACGGTTGGGGCCGCTGTCGATGGCCACCATGGACTGCAGGCAGCTGCCACTCCCCGGAACGCCGGGTGCCGGTTGTCCGGTGAGCACCTGACCGACGGACGGGCTGCCACAGTCGGCGAGCGTGCTGGACACGACGGTGCCGGCCTGGGTGTTGCTCACCGCACCGCCCTGTGCGTTCTGGAACGGCAGCGGAATGACGGCCTTGGAGCTTGACGGCCACAGCAGCACCGCGCCGACGACGACGGCCAGCCCGATCAGCGTCAGCAGCGCCACCACGATCCGCGCCGCCACCGGCCCCACCGGTGCTGGGCCGCGCAGCGAGTGCGAGTGCGAATGTGAGTGCGTCACCGGCTACTGCCGATAACTGGCCAGGAAGTTACCCAGTCGCTCAATGGCATTGGAGAGATCCCGCGCCCACGGCAGGGTGACCAGGCGCAAGTGGTCGGGGTTCGGCCAGTTGAAGCCGGTGCCCTGGGTGACCAGAATCTTCTCGTCCAGCAGCAGATCCAGGACCAGCTTCTCGTCGTCGACGATGTCGTGCACCTCGGGGTCCAGCCGCGGGAAGGCGTACAGGGCACCGCGCGGTTTGACGCAGGAGACACCCGGGATCTGGTTGAGCTTCTCCCACGCCACATCGCGCTGCTCCAGCAGCCGGCCGCCCGGAAGAACGAGGTCATCGATGCTCTGATGGCCGCCGAGCGCCACCTGAATGGCATGCTGCGCAGGGACATTCGGGCACAGCCGCATGTTGGCCAGCAGACTGATGCCCTCGATGAAGCTGGTGGCGTGCTCGGTGGGGCCGGTGATCACCAGCCAGCCCGACCGGTACCCCGCCACCCGATACGCCTTGGACAGCCCGTTGAAGGTCAGGCACAGCAGGTCGGGTGCCAGCGTCGCCAGGCTGACGTGCTCGGCGTCGTCGTAGAGGATCTTGTCGTAGATCTCGTCGGCCAGCAGCAGCAACTGGTGCTTGCGCGCCAGGGCGACCATCTGCTGCAACACTTCCCGGCCGTACACGGCGCCGGTGGGGTTGTTCGGGTTGATCACCACCATCGCCTTGGTGCGCGGGGTGATCTTGGACTCCAGATCGGCGAGATCGGGCTGCCAGCCGTTGGTCTCGTCGCACAGATAGTGCACCGGGGTGCCGCCGGCCAGTGAGGTCGACGCCGTCCACAGCGGATAATCGGGAGCCGGGATCAGCACCTGGTCGCCGTTGTCCAGCAGCGCCTGCAGCGTCATCGTGATCAGCTCGGAGACACCGTTGCCCAGGAACACCGAGTCGACGTCGAAACGGGGGAAGCCGTCGACCAGTTCGTAGCGGGTGACCACCGCCCGCCGGGCCGACAGGATGCCCTTGGAATCGGAGTAGCCCTGTGCGTTGGGAAGCGCCTGGATCATGTCCCGCATGATCACGTCGGGCGCTTCGAAGCCGAACGGCGCGGGGTTGCCGATGTTGAGTTTCAGGATGCGGTGGCCTTCGGCCTCCAGCCGTGCGGCATGGTCGTGCACCGGTCCGCGGATCTCGTAGAGAACGTCCTGCAGCTTGGTGGATTGCGCGAACGTCCGTGGCCGCGGGTGGTGGCCGGTGCTGTGCCACGGCAACTGGTGGGTCGTCACGTCGATGATTCTTCCATGGCGACTCAAGCCATTTTCCAGTCACATCTCGCACCCGGTTCCGAAACAGGCCGGTTACGGGCCTTAATTTCGCATGTCAGAGGCTGTTAGCGTCGCATCAACAGTCACAGGAGGCACACATCATGACCCGCTCAACCGCCCGCGCAGTGCTGGCCACCGGAGCCCTGTCGGCCGCCGCCGCCCTGGTGTCGGCCGCATCCGCCGGGGCCGCGGTGGCTCCGAATGGCCGGTACAGCGTCGTCGGCGGCTCCGACCAGTTCTACGTCACCATCTCCTCGAACTGCGCCACCGAGGGCTGCACCGCCAGCCTGGTCAGCAACCGCGGCTGGACCAGCGTCGCCACCCTGACCGGCGGACGCTGGAGCTACCACGTGACCAAGCCCGATGGCGTGATCTGCGCCGACGGCAACTACGCCAACGTCGTCATCAAGTACTCGGTGGACGCTGAGACACTGGCCGGCACGGTGCTCGCCGACTCCAACGGCGAGTGCCCTGGCGGCCAGGTCACCCAATTCCCGGTACAGCTGACCAGGGGCTAGCTCTTTAGCCGCGCTTGCCCGGCGGACGTGCGCCCTTGGCGATGCCCAGGCCCTTGACCGGCGCCTCGGAAGCGCCGTTGTCAGCGGCCGGCTGGACTGGAGCGGCCGGCTTAGCGGCTGGAGCCGCCTCCGCAGCCGGTGCCTCCGCGGCCGGTACCGCAGCGGCCGGCTCGGCAGCCGGGGCGGCCTTGCGGGCACCCGGACGCTTGGCGCCGGCGGCGATCCCCAGACCCTTGACCGGCTGAGCCTCCGCGGCCGGTGCGGCCGGTGCGGCCGGTGCGGCCGGAGCGGCCGGAGCGGCAGTCGGGGCCGACGCCGCCGCGGGAGCGGCAGCCTCGGCGGCCGGAGCGGCCGCTTTCTTGGCACCCGGACGCTTGGCCCCAGCCGCCAGGCCCAGACCCTTGGCCGGGGCGGCCGGCGCCGCGGGCGCGGCGGGAGCCGCCTGGGCCGCCGGTGCGGCGGCCGGTGCCGCGGCGGGTGTCGCCGCGACCGGTTCGGGAGCGGGCTTGGGCGCCGGCTTCTTGATCGCCGGAGCGGCGGCTGCGGCCAGCTTGGCCGCGGTGCCCTTCTCCGGCAGCGCCAGGGCGCCGCGGTCCAGCGACGCCAGCAGCAGCTGGGCCACGTCGACCACCTCGACCTGTTCGGACTTGCCGCGGTCGCCCACGCCGTCGCTGAGCATCACCCGGCAGAACGGGCAGCCGGTGGCGATGGTGGACGGATCGAGGTTCAGCGCCTCGTCGACACGCTCGTGGTTGACGCGCTTGCCGAGGTGCTCCTCCATCCACATCCGGGCACCGCCGGCGCCGCAGCAGAAGCCGCGGTCGGCGTGCCGGGGCATCTCGGTGAGCGTCGCGCCGGACGCGCCGATCAGGTCACGCGGCGCCTCGTACACCTTGTTGTGCCGGCCCAGGTAGCACGGGTCGTGGTAGGTGATGGTGCCGCCGCCGGCACCGTTGGCGGAAGTGCCGCCGCCGGCACCGTTGGCGGAAGTGCCGCCGCCGGCACCGTTGGTCGACGACACCGGAACCAGCTTCTTGTCGCGCACCAGCCGGTTGAGCAGCTGGGTGTGGTGCAGCACGGTGTAGGTGCCGCCCACCTGCGGGTACTCCCGGCCCAAGGTGTTGAAGCAGTGCGGGCAGGTGACCACGACCTTGCGGTCCACCCGCTCGACGCCCTCGAACAGCTCGTTGATGGTCTCGACGTTCTGGGTGGCCAGTTGCTGGAACAGGAATTCGTTGCCGGAGCGGCGCGCGGAGTCGCCGGTGCAGGTCTCGCCGTCGCCGAGCACCAGGAACTTGACCCCGGCCGCCGACAGCAGTTCGGCGACGGCCTTGGTGGTCTTCTTGGCCCGGTCGTCGAGCGCGCCCGCGCAGCCGACCCAGAACAGGTACTCGAAGCCGGCGAAGGATTCGACGTCCTTGCCGTAGACCGGAACGTCGAACTCGACCTCGTCGATCCAGGTGAGCCGTTCCTTGGCGTTCTGGCCCCAGGGATTGCCCTTGGTCTCCAGGTTCTTGTAGAGACCGCCCAGCTCGGTCGGGAATTCCGACTCCATCATCACCTGGTAGCGGCGCATATCAACGATGTGGTCGATGTGCTCGATGTCCACCGGGCACTGCTCGACGCAGGCGCCGCAGGTGGTGCACGACCACAGCACGTCGGGGTCGATCACGCCGAGCGAGGCGGCGTCACCCACCAGCGGCCGGGTCGCCTGCACCGGCGAATCCGCGGGCACCCGGCCGAAGCCGGACTCCGGCACGTGGTGCTCCTCGGCGTGCTTCTCACCGGAGAGGTTCTCGCCCAGGCCGCCGACGGCGGTGTTCTCCGCCGGGGACGCCTTGCTGCCGAGGATGTAGGGCGCCTTGGCGAACAGGTGGTCGCGCAGGTCCATGATGATGAGCTTGGGCGACAACGGCTTTCCGGTATTCCACGCCGGGCACTGCGACTGGCAGCGCCCGCACTCGGTGCAGGTGGTGAAGTCCAGCCGGCCCTTCCAGGTGAAGTCCTCGATCTTGCCGCGGCCGAACACCGCGTCCTCGGCCGGATCCTCGAAGTTGATGTACTCGCCCTTGGACTCCATCGGCAGCAGCGGCCCGAGCGCGTTGGGCAGTCGCTTGAACGTGACGTTCAGCGGCGCGAGGCCGATGTGCAGGTGCTTGGAGTTGAGCACGATCAGCGAGAACACCAGCATGACGCCGATGTGCAGCAGCAGGGCGACGGTCTCGATGATCTCGTTGGTGTGGGTGCCCAGCGGGGCGAGCAGGGCGCCGATGCCGTGCGAGAAGAACGCCGCCTTGCTGTAGGGCAGGTTGCCGGCCGCCACCGCGGCGCCACGGAACAGGGCGTAGGTCCAGATGACGTTGAAGATCATGAACAGGATCAGCCAGGCGCCGCCGGTGTGCGAGCCGTAGAAGCGCGACGCCCGCCCGTACTGCTTGGGCTCCGAACGCAGCCGGATGATCGCGAAGGTGATGATGCCCAGCAGCACCGCCACGGCGAAGAAGTCCTGCAGGAAGCCCAGGATTCCCCACTTTCCGACGACCGGGATGTGGAACTTGGGGTCGAACAACACCCCGTAGGCCTCCAGGTACACCGTGGCCAGCACGAAGAAGCCCCACATGGTGAAGAAGTGCGCGACGCCGGGGATGGACCACTTCAGCAGCTTGGTCTGGCCGAAGACCTCTCTGGTCTGGTTGGTCAGGCGCTCGACGATGTGGTTCTTGCGGCCGCGTTCGTCGGCGGTCGGCTGACCGGAGCTGATCAGCTTCGTCAGATACAGCACGCGCTTGAGCGCGAGCACGGCGACGATGGCCGTCATGGTCAGGCCGATGATCAGCCGGATGAGAGTCTGCGTTTCCACGACTTCCTCTTCACGTTCGATGGACGCTTCATTTTCGCACCCAGGGCGCTGCCGACGCGAACGAGGTGGGGGAAACCGTCAGATTTTCGACACGGCGCTTTCGCTGTTCGCGAGCTGTTCCGGGACGGCCAGCATGGCCCGGAGCATAGACAGCATCTCCGACCGGGACTGCGCCCCGAGCCGGCGTCTGATCCGTGCGACGTGGTGTTCGACGGTCTTTGCCGAGATGAACAGTTGTGCGCCGATGTCGCGATAGGGCATGCCGAGCAGCAGCAGTTCGGCGACCTCCCGCTCGCGATCGGACAGCGCGGACGACGCCGGGCGCGGCGGGGTCAGGCCGGCTGAGTCCGGCGCCACGGCGGCTTCTCCGGTGCTGACCTTGAGGTCCCGGGCCGCGTGCAGCATCAGTCCGGCCACTTTGGAGTCGGCGGCCTGGAGAGCGGCCTGGCCGGCCAGCCGGGTGGCGTCCGAGGTCAGGCCGAACCGGGCCAGTCCCCGGGCTGCCCGGATGACCTCCTCGGCGTCCACCTGTTGGGCCAGCACCCGTAACCAGGCGCGCCCAGCGGCGGCAAGCGCGGCGCTCAAGGGGCTGTCGCCGGCCATCGCGGTCAGCGCCTGACCATGCGGCGCCACCGCCGCCGGATCTGTCGCCAGGATGCCCGCGTGTACCCCGGACCAGTGCAGCAGCGGAGCCCACGAGGCCGGGCGGTTCACGGCGTCGAGCAGGCCGAAGCCCTGTTCTAGTGCCGCGGCAAGCCGGTCGGACTGTCCCAGCCGGGCACCGGCGATCCACAGCTCGCCCAACGGCAGCAGCGAGAACAGGTCGACGGAGTACTCGGCCAGTGCGTCCATCCCTGCGGACCAGTGGGTGTGCAGTGCGCCCACGTCGCCCCCGCGCCGGGCGATCGCCGCGCGCAGCGCCGCCGCCCACAGCGCGTCACGCCCGCGCAGAGCGGTCCCGGCGGCCTCGACGTCCGTCGTCGCGGCAGCCAACTGCCCGTCCTGCATCCGCACCCAGCCCTGCAGTAGCCGGTGCCGGGCGCTGAACAGCGGATGGCTGCCCACCCGGACCGCGCGGCCGATCACGCTGCGCGCCCGCACCGAGTCCCCGCTGTGGATGGCCGCCAGGGTCACCAGCGCCGGAGCGCTGTCCGGCATCGCTACCGCGATGGGATGCTCGCCGGCCAGGGCCTGCCCGAGCCGGGTGGCCGCCGCGTTGGTGGAGCCTTCGATCGTCTGGACGATGCCCTCGGCGATGCTGCGCGCTGTCCGGGCCGACGCCGTGGGCGGCCCGGCCGCAGCGGCGTCGAGAGCGGCCCGCGCCGATTCGATATCGCCGGTGGCGCAGCGCACCAGGGCGGCTGCCGAGCCGACCGTCGCGTCGGGGTGTGGCCCCAGCCAGTCGAACAACTCCGCGGCGTGGGCGTAATTGCCGTCGTGCGCGGCGGCGCTGGCCGCGATGCGCACTCCGGCGGCCCGGTCGGCGGGGTAGTCGGAGACCAGCAGGGCGTCGGCCAGCGTCGCGGCGGCGGTGATGTCACCGGCCAGCGCGAGCGCGTCGGCCAGTGCGGCGCGCACGCCATCCGCTCCGGCGGCCAGCGCGGCGCGGTGGATCCGCACCCGTGCGGCCAGGTCGCCGAGGTCGGCATTGTTGCCGGCATGGTTTCTTAGCCAGTCCGCCAGCGCGGCGTCGCGCATGCCGTGCTCGGCCAGTTCGACCGCCAGCTGTTCGGTCAGCGTGCCCGAGCCGAGTTGTGTTCGCAGCAGCTGCTTTTCGAGTTCGTGGTGGCGAGCGGGGCCGATCAGCTGCGCCGCGGCCCGGTGGACCGTCCGCAGGAATTCGGGACTGTGCGACGGCTGGACCAGTCCGGTGCCCCGGGCCCGGTCGATCAGATCGGCGCCCCGCGTAATCTCCAGCACGGCGGCCAGGTCGGTGGCACCGAGATCGGTGCTCAGCGAAGCGATCAGCAGCGCCTCCAGCTCCTGCTCGTCGAGCCTGCGCAGCCGTTCGATCAATGCGAACCCGGCGGCCTGCCACGGCGCGGCGTCGGACCACGGGCCTGACGCCGTCCGAAGCGCCGCCGCGATCGCGCTCACCAGGAACGGAATGCCGGCTGAGGCGGCCAGGCCGGCGGTGAGCAGCTGCGGAGATGGCGGATGCCCGGAGGAATCGGCCAGCGCGTGTGAGACCTCGGCGGCGGACAAGGGGCCCAACGTGATTCGAGGGTGCTCGCGTTCCAGGTTGGATGTCAGCCGGCGTAATACGGCGGAGTGCTCCCGCGGTTCGGCGGCCACGACGACGGTACGGGAGGGATCGTCGGCCAACTCGGCCAGCGCTCGCAGTTCCGCCTCTCCCAGCAGGTGGGCATCATCGACGACGACGACGGCGCCGGCCACGTCCGGCGCACCGGCGACCCGACCCAGCACCGCCTGATCGTTATCGCGACATGCGCGCCGAACCGCTTCCAGCGCAGTGCTTTTCCCAACTCCGATGCCGCCGGCGACGAACAGCTTCACCGGCTCCGCGGTCAGTGCGGCCAGGACTGTCCGCGCCGACGCGGTAAGACCTGCCGATGCTGAGGTGGGCACGGTTACTCCAATGGCGCGGCTGTGGTGGGCCCTGGCTCGTCGGGAACGATCGCCTGCGTGGTCACCGCCGGTTCCACCGTCGTCGTCGGCTCGGGAGCGACCGTGGTCGTCGGGGGCTCGGCCGTGGTGGTCGGTGGTGGTGCGGTGGTGGTGGGTGGCGCCGTTGTCGTCGTCGGCGGTGGGGTCGTGGTCGTCGTCGTGCGGGTGGTCGTCGGCGTGGTGGTGGTGGTGGTCGTCGTCGTGGTCGTAGTGGTGGTGGTCGTGGTGGGCGTGGTCGTCGTCGTTGTTGTCGTCGGGGTCGTCGGGGTCGTCGATGTGGTCGTGGTCGACGACGGCGAGTCGCTCGACGTCGGCGCCGACGTCGTGGTCGGCGTGATCGTGGTGACGGTGGTCTGCCCGTTGGTTCCGGTGACCGTGGTGGTCACCGGCACCGGAGGCGGCGCGGGGGAGGAACCGGTGCCCGGATCCTCACCCGGCTTGGTGACCCTCGTGGTGGTGGTCGTCGGGGTGCTGTCACTACTGGTCAGAGTCACCGCTAGGCCCCCGACGGCGACGGCGGCCAGCGCTGCGGCGATGCCGAACAGCAGGGGTGGGCGCCGGTACCAGGGCAGTGGAGGGGCGACCAGGACGGTCGGCTCCTCGGGTGCGCCGAACTCGACCATCGGCCGCGCGCCCGTCGGTGGAGTGGCGAAGTCGGCGCCGGCGTAGGCGCCGCCGGGCGGGTAATCACCGCCGGTGTAGGGCACCGGTTCGTCGACGGCACCCTCGTCCTGCGACCACGCCAGCGCGCGGAAGGTGGCCGAGGGGGAACCGTCGGACGCCGACTGGTTCGCCGCCCGCCCGGCCGTTCCGACCGCCCAGGCCGCCGGGGCCAGGCTGGTCGGCGCGTCCGCCGCCATCGGGGCCAGCCCCGTCGGGGCGTCGGGAGCGGCGCCCTGCGATGCCAGCACGGCGGCACCCGCCGCCGCCGTCAATCCCGGACCGGGGCTGGTGATCACCGGTACGCGCAGCGACTCCGACAGCCGCTGGCTGATCGCCGGGATGGCCGCGCCGCCGCCGACGGTGGCGACAGCGCTCAGCGTGGCAGCCGGAATCCTATTGCGCTCCAACGCATCCCCGAGAGCATCGAGAAACACGGTGAACGGGTCGGCGGTCAGGCCGTCCAACTCGGCCCGGTTCAGCCGGATGTCGGCCCGGTAGCCCGGCAGATCGACCGGTACCACCGTCGCGGTCTCGCTGGACAGCCGCTCCTTGGCCAGCCGGCACTCGTCGCGCAACCGGGTGAGCGCTCCCACCGCGGCGGTGCCGGCGGTGTCGTCGCCGCCGCCGGCGCGGCTGCCGGCCAACACATGACTGAGCAGCGCCTGGTCGATCTGGTCACCGGAGAAATCCCCGACCCGCACCGTCTCACCGATCGGGGCCAGGTTGGCGCCGGCATCGGCCAAGGTGATCGAACTACCGCTGCCGCCGAAGTCGCACAACGCCACAACGCCGCTGCCGGGCAGGCCGGGGGAGTTCTGCAGCCCGGCCAGTGCGGCCGTGGCGTCGGAGACGATTGTCGGGGGAAGGCCGCCGGGGGATAGCAGTGGGCTGGCGCGGAGCGCGCCGCGCAACGCCCCGATGGCGCCGGCACCCCAGTGTGCGGGTGCGGCCAGCACGATCGATGTCGCCGGGCGGCCGTCGTCAACGGCGCGGGCGAGCGCGTCGAGTGCGGTCGCCAGCAGGTTCTCGGCTCGGTGGGCGGATCCGTCGGCGCCGATGAGTGGCACCGGGTCGCCCACCCGCTCGACGAACCCGCGCAGCACCAGTCCGGGCTGGTTGATGTTGGGGCTGGTCAGTTCGGGATTTTGCGACGGCACCCCGACCTCGGCGGGCCGGCCGTCCCACAGCGTCAGCACCGACCGCCGGACCACCGGCGGCCGCCCGGGCCGCGCCGCGGCCAGGTTGGTGGTCCCGATGGAGAGTCCGAGGGCGAGTGGGTCGAGCTGGCTCACTGCGGGTATCCCTTTCTCGCGGTGGCCAGCCCACCTTAACGCGGGGACGACACCGGTGCCCAGCAATCTCCCTAACGGAGCGATTTCCCCTAGGAGTCAATCCCCTAACGGATGGGACTCGGAGGTGGGTTCGGCACCGATCCGGGACCAGGGTATCGCCATTACCCTTACCGGCATGGGCAACTCACTGCTGGACTTCGTCATGGCCCTAGTCCGTGATCCCGCGACGGCCGCCCGGTACGCGGCCGACCCCGCCGGAACGCTGGCCGACGCGAATCTGGCCGACACCAATCTGACCGGCGTCACGATCGCCGACGTCAACAGTCTGATTCCGGTGGTCACCGATTCGCTGTCTGCCACGACACCTGGTTTCGGGGACGCCGCCGCGGCGGCGAACGTCTGGACCAGTGGTGCCGCCGCCGCGGCGTTCGATGCCTTCGACATCCACATTCCGGGCCTCGGCGCGGGGCAGGACGCCGTATACCCGGCACCGCCTGCGGTGACGCCGCCTATGGTCGACGCCCCGTCGGAGCATCCCGGCGTCGAATCGGCGGCGCAACTTCCCGGTCTCACACCCCTCGACAATGCCCCGGTCCACTCCGGGTTCGAGCCGGACGGCCCGGAGTTCGCCGACGACGCCGGCTGGCACCACCCGATGGTGGACACCCAGGCCGAGCATCACCCCGGCGACCCGGGCTTAGACCTCTTCTAGGACCTCTTCTAGGACCTCTTCTAAGACCTCTCCTAAAGTCCCCGCAGAAAGGGCCGCCGGGCCCGTGTCGCCGAAACCCCACGTCACAAGACGTGGGGTTTCGGCATTGAGGGGGCATCCGCCGGATTCCCTCATCCCCCTAATCAGGGCACCCCGATATCCCCAGTGGGGGTTCCGCGAGAAGGGGTTTGAACCCCGTTTGCGGATGTCCGCACCGCCCATAACGTGGTCTCCAGATTGCCGGAACGGCCGGCAAGCAAAGCCTCGAAAGGGTTTTCGTCATGATCGCTCTCATCGACTGGATCCTCAGCCTGTTCCGCAGCGAGGACGCCGCCCGGGCATTCGTCGCGGCACCCGAGCAGGCCATGCGGGACGCTGGACTGGCCGGTGTCACGGCAGCCCAGCTGTCCTCCGTCGCCGCCACCGCCGTACCCGGCATGGTGCTCGGCGGGGGTGATCCGATCCTCGGCCTGCAGCGTGCGGTGTCCAACCAGTACGGCTTCGCGCCGGCGTACGAGACCGGCTTCAACGCCGGGTTCGAGCCGATCTGGGCGCCCACCTACGCCCCCGCGCCGACCTACGCCCCCGCGCCGACGTTCGCTCCGTCCCCGACCTTCGCGCCGGAGACCAACACCGAACTGGCCAGCCGCAACGCGACCGAACTGGCCAGCCGCAACAGCACCGATCTGGCCAGCAACAACGATATTCCGCTGCTCAGCCCCACCCAGGACGCCGGCGCCAACGCCCAGAACGGCGGGTTCAACCTCGGCTTCGGTGACATCACCCTGGGTGACAAGACGTCCAACACCGCCACCGACCACGGCGTCGTGGTCGCCGGGGACAGCAGCGGCGACATCGTCAGCGGCGAGGGTGCCGTACTGGGCAACGACAACGCGGTCACCAACGGCGACATCCTTGCCGACGACGGCGCCAACATCTCCACTGGTCAGGCCGCGGTGATCAGCGACAGCGGCAGCACCACCACGGCCGGCGGGGACGCCATCAGCACCTCGGACTCCGGTTCGGTCATCAAGGGGTCGGACAACGGGGTGAACAACGGCACCACGGTGGCGGGTAGCCAGACCACCACCACGGTGGGCGGCACCGGCAACAGCACGCTCGCCGACGGTCACGAGGCCACCAGCACGACGGTGACCCACACCACCACCACAACCACCGACAACTCGGACAACTCGGTGCAGGAGACCACCGTCACCGACACCTCCACGCACGACTACTCCGATCACTCGCTGTTCGACACCAACCTGATGAGCAACAACGACACCGCCCTGCACAGCGATCCGTCGCTGGCGTTGGGCAACCCTCTGCTGGCGCTCGGTTTCTGACCGCCTGAGCAGGCGACGCGGCGGGCACCCGGCACCTCCCTCCCCCGGGTACCCGCCGCGTTCGCGCGTGCAGCGCATACCGTTGGTTTCACATCAGGGCTGTTTTCGCACAGGGCAAGTGAGGTGACATGGTCCGTCGAGCCGCCGATGCCGGCGCCCCAGCGCCGGAGAAGGAGCGAGACAGTCCGGCCCAGCCGCAGGACCGGCGCAAGGTCGGCGTGATCGTCGAGTTGATCGACCACACCCGGGCCATCGCCGACCTCAACAGCCGGGCCGACCTGTCCGCCCGGCTGGCCGCCGCGCGGGAGCGGATCACCGATCCCCGGATCCGGGTGGTCATCGCCGGCCAACTCAAACAGGGCAAGAGCCAGCTGCTGAACTCACTGCTGAATGTGCCGGTGGCTCGGGTGGGCGACGACGAGAGCACCGTCGCGGTCACGACGGTCGTCTACGCCGAGCAGCCGTCGGCCCAGATCGTGGTCGCCGACGGTGGCGGCGGCGAGGACGCCGTCGACGTGCCCGTCGCCGATCTGCGCACCGATCTCCGCCGCGCCGCGCAGGCCGCCGGCCGGCCCGTCCTCCGGATCGACGTGGCGGCGCCCAGCCCGCTGCTCAAAGGCGGACTGATGTTCATCGACACCCCCGGTGTCGGCGGCCAGGGCCAGCCCCACCTGTCGGCCACCCTGGGCCTGCTGCCCGACGCCGACGCCCTGCTCTTCGTCAGTGACGCCAGCCAGGAATTCACCGAACCGGAGATGCGGTTCCTGCGTCAGGCCGTCGAGATCTGCCCGGTGGGCGCGGTGATCGCCACCAAGACCGACCTCTACCCGTTCTGGCGCCAGGTGATCGACGCCGATATCGCGCATCTGCGGTGGGCCGGGGTGGCGCTGCCGGTGATTCCGGCCTCCTCGCTGCTGCGCAGTCACGCGGTGTCGACCAACGACGCCGAACTCAACGAGGAGTCCAACTTCCCGGCCATCGTGACGTTCCTCTCCGAGAAGGTGATGTCCCGCGAGAACGACCGCGTCCGCGATCACGTGCTGGCTGAAATCGCCTCGGCCGCAGAACATCTGAATCTCGCGGTCGGTTCCGAGCTCTCCGCGCTCACCGACCCGGAGCAGGTTCGCAGGCTGACGGCGGACCTGGAGCGCCGCAAACAGGAAGCCCAGGACGCGCTGCAGCAGACGGCGTTGTGGCAGCAGGTCCTCACCGACGGCATCGCCGACCTGACGGCCGACATCGACCACGATCTGCGGGCCCGGTTCCGGGCCATCACCCAGCATGCCGAGGACGTCATCGACGCATGCGACCCCACGCTGAACTGGGCCGAGATCGGCAGCCGGGTGGAGGATGACATCGCCAACGCGGTCGGGGACAACTTCGTCTGGGCTTACCAGCGCGCCGAGGCGCTGGCCGCCGACGTGGCACGCACCTTCGTCGCCGCCGGTTTGGATGCGGTCGACATCCCGGCACTGAACGCCCATGAGATGGGGCCGGAGATGGGCCGGCTCAAGTCGCTGGCGCGGCTGGAGTCCACGCCGATCGGCCCGGGGCACAAGGTGATCACCAGCATGCGCGGCTCCTACGGCGGGGTGCTGATGTTCGGCATGCTCACCTCGGTGGCGGGGCTGGGTATGTTCAACCCGATCTCACTGGGGGCGGGTCTACTACTGGGGCGCAAGGCTTATCACGAAGACATGGAGAACCGTCTCCTGCGGGTGCGCAACGAAGCCAAGACCAATCTGCGCAGGTTCGTCGACGACGTGCTGTTCGTGGTCACCAAGGAGTCCCGCGACCGGCTGAAGAACATCCAGCGACAGCTGCGCGACCACTACCGCGACATCGCCAATCAGACAACGCGATCGCTCAACGAGTCGCTGCAGGCGACGCTGGCCGCCGCCCGACTGGAGGAAACCGAGCGCACCAACCGGACCCGGGAGTTGGAGCGCCAGGCCAACATTCTGCGGCAGGTGATCGACACCGCCGAGAAACTGACGGCGCCACAAAGGGCGTCATGAAGGACCGGGTGCGCGGGATTCTCGACGCGACGCAACGGCTCTACCACGCCGACCCCGTCTACCGGCAGCGTCCCGAGGTCCTCGGCGAACTGCACCGCATCGGCGCCCGGCGCAACGAACCGATCCGCATCGCCCTGGCCGGCACGCTGAAGTCGGGCAAATCCACGCTGGTGAACGCCTTGGTGGGCGAATCCATCGCCCCGACCGACGCCACCGAGGCCACCACTCTGGTCACCTGGTTCCGGCACGGCCCGACTCCGAAGGCCACCGCCAATCACGTCGGCGGCCGACGGACCGGCATCCCCATCCTGCGCAGCGGCTCATCGCCGCACGAGCAGGGTTTGACCTTCGACTTCGCCGCGCTCGACCCTCGGCAGGTCGTGGACATCGACGTCGAGTGGCCCGCGCAGGAACTGGCCGCGGCCACCATCATCGACACCCCGGGCACCTCGTCGCTGACCCGCGACGTCTCCGAGCGGACGCTGCGGTTGCTGGTGCCGGCCGACGGTGTGCCGCGAGTCGACGCCGTGGTGTTTCTGCTACGCACCCTCAACGCGCCGGACATCGCCCTGCTCAAGCAGATCGGTGACATCGTCGGCGGCTCGGCAGGCGCGCTCGGCGTGATCGGGGTGGCATCGCGGGCCGACGAGATCGGCGCCGGACGAATCGATGCGATGCTGTCGGCCAACGACGTCGCCAAGCGGTTCACCGCCGAACTGGACCGGACCGGGGTCTGCCAGGCGGTGGTGCCGGTGTCCGGGCTGCTCGCCCTGACCGCACAGACGTTGCGGCAGAACGAGTTCGCCGCGTTGCAGAAACTCGCCGGCGTGGATGCCGCTGAGCTGAACAAGGCGATGCTGAGCGCGGACCGATTCGTCCGGGACGATCCGGGACTGCCGGTGGATGCCCATACCCGCGCCGAACTGCTGGACCGGTTCGGCATGTTCGGGATCCGCATCGCGGTGACGTTGCTGCGCGCCGGGGTCGACGATGCGCAGACGTTGGCCGCTGATCTGCTGGAGCGCAGCGGCCTGGTGACGCTGCGGGAGGTGATCGACCAGCACTTCGCCCAGCGCGCCGACCAACTCAAGTCGCACACCGCGCTGATCGCGTTGCGCCGATTCGTGGAGCGGTATCCCACTCCGGCGACCCCGCGGATCGTCGCCGACATCGCGCCGCTGCTGGCCGACACCCACGCCTTCGAGGAACTGCGGCTGCTTAGCCAATTACGCTCCCGACCAACGACATTGACCGACGACGAGATGGCCTCACTGCGCCGGATCATCGGTGGTTCCGGCACCGACCCGGCCAGCAGGCTGGGTCTGAGTCCGCAGCACCCCGACGACGGCCCGCGCGCGGCGTTCGCCGCTGCCCAGCGTTGGCGGCGGCGGGCCGATCATCCGCTCAACGACCCCTTCACCACCAGAGCCTGCCGCGCCGCGGTCCGTAGCGCCGAAGCGTTGGTGGCGTTCTACGCCGGGCGGGCCTGAATCGGTTCAGCCGCCGGCCGCCGGCTCCTGGTCCTGCAGCGTCGGCGCCGGCCTGGTGGGCCGGGGCAAAGTCGGCCATACCGGCTTGGTGGTGGTCTCGGTGACGGTGGTGACCGACGTAGTCACCGAGGTGGTGGTCGACGGACTGGGCGCCTCCGTCGTCGTCGGGGTTGCGCTGGTGGTCGGTTCGGCGGTGACCGTTGTGGTGCTGGGTGGAGGCGGCGGGGCCACGCTGGAGTTCGACGGTTCGGTACCGCCTTGTCCGGTCGGCCCCGGCTGAGCCGGCGACTCACCGGCAGGAGCCGACGGCGCGGTCGCTGGGACACTGCTCGATGTCACCGCGGGGGTCTCCGAGGTGCCGGACGTGGTGAATTTCACGACCGCGTACACCAGTAGCGCCAACACCGCCGCGGTCAGCGCGCCCAGCCCGATCAGGACAGCCGGCCGGTGATGCCACGGCGGAGGCGGCGGTACGGGCGCCGGATAGTGCCCGTAGCCAGTCGGTGGACCGTATCCCACCGGCTCGCTGTAGGCACCGGTCGGCGGGCCGTACTCGCTGTAGGCCTCTCCGGAGCCGAAGTTCGCGTACTGGGTCGGGTCGCTCTCGGAGTAGTTGTTCGGGTCGTCGGGGTAACCGTTACGCGCCACGTGACCCAATCCTAGTGCGCGGAGCGCAACCGGGGCATGACCTCGGTCGCGAACAGCCGCAGGTGATCGAGGTCGGAAAGGTCCAGGAGCTGCAGGTATACCCGCTGGATACCAGCGCTGACGAAGGCGCCGATCCGGTCGGCGATCTCCTCCGGCGTGCCGACCAGCGGCGAGTTCTTGCGTAGTTCGACGACCTCGCGGCCGATCGCCGCCGCCCGCCGTGCCAGTTCGGCCTCATCCCGGGCCGCGCACACCACGAACGCCGCCGAGTAAGTGATGTCGTCCGGATCGCGCCCGGCGTCCCGCAGCGCGGCGCGGACCCGGCCGAGCTGCGTCCCGGCGAATTCGAGCGTCGGGAACGCCAGGTTGAACTCCGAGGCGTAGCGCGCCGCCAGGGCGGGGGTGCGTTTGGGTCCGCCGCCGCCGATGACGATCGGCGGGTGCGGCCGTTGCGCCGGTTTGGGCAGCGCCGGTGAGCCGGCGACGGTGTAGTGCGCGCCGGCGAAGTCGAACGTCTCACCGACCGGGGTGGCCCACATTCCGGTGATGATGGCCAACTGCTCTTCCAGCCGATCGAAACGCTCACCCAGCGGCGGGAACGGAATTCCGTAGGCCCGGTGCTCAGCTTCGAACCAGCCCGCGCCAATGCCGAATTCGACCCGCCCGCCGCTCATCTCGTCGATCTGAGCCACCGATATCGCCAGCGGACCGGGATAGCGGAACGTCGCCGAGGTGACCAGCGTGCCCAGCCGGATGGTCGCGGTCTCCCTGGCGATTCCGGCGAGCGTCACCCATGAGTCGGTGGGGCCGGGGAGGCCTTCACACTTCATCGCCAGGTAGTGGTCGGAGCGGAAAAACGCTGAGAATCCGAGGGATTCGGCGGTCTGCGCCACCGCGAGCAGTTGGGAGTAGGTAGCTCCCTGCTGCGGTTCGACGAAAACGCGGAAATCCACGTCGCCCAGCCTAGGGCAGGGTCAGAAGAACTCGACCCGTTCGGTGCTGACGAACATGCCGTGGCCGGTGTCGTCGTTGGTGAACCGGGTGCCGTCGCTGGCCGCGACGATGGTCCAGCCGACCGCCTGATAAGTGGCGTAGTCGATGGCGGTGGTGGGCATCGCGCCCAGATTGCCCAGCACCCAACGGTTGCTGCCGCTGGCCGAGACCTCTACACCGTTGGCGCGTTGGCCGTCGATCATCGGAGAGTCGGTGAATTCCGATTCGCAGCCCACGGTGTCCGCGGAGATCTGGCAGCGGGTGATGCCCGATTTGGTCTCGATGTACACGTAGCCGTTGGCGTTGGGCTCCAGCGTCTTCCCGCCGGCCGGCCGTTCCGGGCTGCTGGTGGTCGGGGACTGAGTCGCCGTGGTGGGCGGGGTACTGGTGGCCGGCGTCGAGGTGGTGGGCCTGGTGGTGGGGAATGCGGGTTCGCTGTCGCCACCGCAGCCCGGGCAGGTCGCGGCGCCGTCGACGGTGCTGCTGCAGCCGGCAAGCAGCGCCGTCAACAGCAGGCCGGCGGCGACACCGGCCCGGGCGCCCGAGGAGATACGCACCCGATCAGACTACGCACCTCGTGACAGGAGTTACTGGAGTGACTCGCAGGGTGTCACTTGACGGTGACGTTGACCGAGAACACCCACGCTTCCTTCTCGCCGCCCTCCCATGGACGCCCGTAACTGGTCGACACCGTGGAATTTCCCGGTGCCATGGCCTGCACCATCCACACCTCGTTGCCGGCCGCGCCCGGGCGGTTCTCCTTCGGGGCGATGGCTTCGTGGCCGGTCTGAGCCAGCACCTTCGGGTCGGAGATCAGCAGCTTCTCGTCCCAGGTGAAGCCGGTGGACGGATTGGAGGCCAGGCTCACCTGAAGGAAGTCCCCGGCCGCCAGCGTGGTGCTGCGACTGATCTGTTTGTCCTTCTGCAACTCGTCGTAGGAGATCTGGATGGTTTCGGTGTGCGGTTGAGACTGCTTTGCGGACTGCCCGCCCGACTCAGATGCCGGCTCCGACGTGCTCGAACATCCCGTGAGGGCGGCCGCGGTGATCGCCAGGATCGCCAGCATCCGATGGTTCATGATCTTCTCCCTGTGATGAACTCGCGCGTCCGTTTCAGGTAAGACGGTATCCGCCGCGCGGGCACTGGGCGGGGCCAATCGTCGGACCGGTAGAAGGCATCCGAGCCGCCGTCGACGAAAAGCACACTGCCGCAGAGGAAGTCCGCGGCATCCGAGAGCATGAACACCACCCAGTCGGCGAGTTGCCCGGCGTCGCCGAAGCCGCCGATCGGCACCGGGAACTGCCGGATGATCTTGGCTTCCGTCGGATTTACCAGCTGGCGCTCCAATAGGGGCGTCATTATGGCGCCGGGAGCGAGCGCGTTGAGCCGGATACCGGCGCCGGCCCACTGGGGGGTGACGGCGTTGCGGCGCACCCACCGGCTGATCGCGATCTTGGACGCGGCATAGGCCATCGTCGCCCCGCCCGGACCGAACAGGCGATAGGCGCGAAGAGCCTTGTCGCCGTCGCCGGCGAGTAGCGCCCGGACCGCACGGCCCGGAACGGCGGGTGTTGTGGTGGTCGAATTGCTGGAGAACACCACCACTTTGGCGCGTTCCGCCGCTGCCAGAGCTGAACGCCACGCCTGCAGCAGGTCGACCACCCCGAAAAAGTTCACCTCGGTGATCATCCGCTCGGCACCCTTGGTGGGACCCAGGCCAGCCGCCAGCACCGCACCGTCCAGTCGCCCGCCGCATGCGGTGAGCACCTTCTCGGCGGCCGCGCGCCGCCCGGCGGCGGTCGACAGGTCGGCGACGACATCGGCGTCCCGAAGGTCAACTCGGATGACGGTATGACCGGCCCCGCGGAGTCGCTCGACGACTGCCTGCCCCATGCCGGAGGCCGAGCCGGTGACTGCGTAAACGCCCACGTGGCGGTATTAAACCAGCGGTCCGCTACCCGACTTGGTGGTGGTGTCCCAGAACTCGTTCAGCGGAGCGGCGAACTTGTCGTTGTTGGTCAGCGAGGGCAGGCCGAGGGAGTCCTCGATGAATCGCATCAGACTGTAGTGGTTGTAGTGGTTGGTGGCGGTGAAGGCGCCGCCGCGCATTCCGGCCGCCACCGCACCCTGCGACGGGATGACCACGAACACCACCCGGTTGCCTTCGTTGCCGAAGCCCAGCGAGGTGTTGTTGTTGTCCTCGTCGAAGGTGACGATCAGCGCCGATTTGCGGGTGGGGTCCTTCCACACTTCGGAGTTCAGGACCACCGGGACGGTCTCCGAGAGGAACTGGTCAAGTGCCGGGATGTTGTAGGGGTTCCCGGGCTCAAGCTGGCTGAGTGCGAATTTCAGCATGCCCCAGGGGAAGTCGATCGGACCCTCGCCGTTGAAGTCCTCGTTTGCGGCGAACCAGGCGTAGTTGGGTGCGGTGTCGACCGACTTCAGGTCCTCGGCCATCTGCTCCAGTGGAACGATGTTCGCCAAAGCTGCGGGGTCGTTGGCGATCGACGTGAATGCCGGGAAGGGCAGTTGGTCCGGGGCGTAGTCACCACTGGCCACCAGGGGGTTGGCTCCGGGCTGCAGGCTCTGCGCATATCCCTTCCAGGTCTTGCCGGCCGCGGTGATGTTCGAGACCAGGGTGGTGTCTGCGTCGATGCAGGGTGTGGCGCAGTTGTAAGTCAGACCGAAGTCGGTGCCGCCGATCACCGGGTAGTAGTTCGGCAGGCTCGGATGGGTCAGGCCGTAGTAATTGCTGGCCTGTCCGTAGGCGTTGATAAGGCTCTGAGTGAAGGGCGCTTTCGTGCTCCCGACGATGTCGTTGTAGCCCTTGTTCTCCATGAACACCATGAAGACGTGGTCGAGTTCGCCGACCGTCGACACCGGCGGGGTGGGGGCCGGCGGGGCGGGCAGGGTGGCGCCGACGGTGAAGGCGATGTTGTCGGCGAAGGCGTAGTTGTAGTCGAAGTCCACACCACCAAGCAGCCAAGGAATCCCGAAGGTCACCCAGTTGCGGTCTTCGAGTGTGACCGCAACTTGCGCGAAGCGGGTCCCGACCGGCAACGTGCCCTCGGTCGAGCGTTGCTTGAACCCGGTCTGGAACCAGCGTTCGAGTGGGCCGACCCGGTCCAGTTCGGCACTGCCGAGGTAGGTCTTGTTGGCGTCGAGGAAGTCGACCTTCACCGAGGCTCCGGACGGATCGGACAGGTAGCCGCCGAGCCAACCGCTCAGGTTGTAGGTCGTGCTGCCCAGATCGATGTCGCCGGCGGCGCCGCGGAGGTCGACGGTCTGCGTGAGGGTCCCAGTCGCGACGTCGCCGCCGCCGAAGAACTGGTTTCCGCCGTCGGCAGGTCCACTCTCGGCCTTGGGGTATCCCAGGAAAGACGGCAGGTTCGGCATCGGGAAACTCGTTCCGATCGGCCAGGCGTTTCGGGGTGCCCCGTACTGAATCACCGTCGGGGTCCCGGTCAATGTCCAGCCCGGGATCGTGACGGCGCTATACCCGGAAAGCGAGGGATCACCGAGTTCCGCGCCGGGGTTGACCAACAGGTTGGGGCTTTGGACCTGACCGGTGGTCGTGACAGCGGCGGGCGGGACAACGCCGATCAGACGCTCGAATTCCTTTCGCGCCCAGGCCAAGACGCTGAACAACATCGGAGCCTGATTCGGCGCGCCGCCGGTGCCGCCGCCGAGCAGTGGTGCCAGTGCGGTACTCACCAGTTGCGCGGTGGTGGCGGCCGGCAGTGGTGCCGCGGGCACCCGCGGTGCCGCCGCTGCTGCGGCCGGTGCCGCAACGACCGCGATCACCGCGGGTGCGGGCGCGGCCACCGGGCTGATCGGCGCCGGGGCAGCGGCCGCCGGCGCGGTGTTCATCATCGGTGCGCCGGCGGATTCGACGTGCGCTGCCATGGGCTCGGGGTTGGTGTCCTGGCCGATCGGGGGCGCGTCGTCGTTGACGGCATCGGGGGCTGGGGCTGAAGTTGCGAAGTTGGATCCCCGCTCGTTGCGCGCCGCGGGCTCCGGTTCGGCAACCGCCGCATCGACCGCATCGACGTCGGAGTCGCCCTTGGGCTGGGTCACCGCGGCGGACGCGGCGGACGACCCGGCCGCGTTGTCGCGGCCCGTGCCACTACGGGAGGGCCGGGCTTGGCGCGCCGGTGCCGATGACGATGCTGCCGATGCGGTGTCGGTTCCAGCGTTGTCTGCGGTATCGGCGAATGCCACCGCGGGGGCTACCCCATAGCCGATGCCCAGCGCGACGGCGAGCGCCCCGATACGGCCGATGTTCCTGGCGCAGCCCATGACTGGTCCTCTCGATTGGCTCAAGTGAGTACAGCGCTTTCCAGCAGCAACGAAAGTACGGAGTCGGCCGGCAGTTCGGAATCCGCAGGCGGAGCCGGCAGCGGCGGATCACTCGGCGGGATGACTCCGGAGCCGGTCAGGTAGGCGACCACGCGGGCCACCGCCTGGGTCACACCGACAGCGAGGTCGCCGTTGAACTGGACGATCCACTGGGAGATGTCGGCCAGGCCGCTGATCAGGAAGATGTCCTGGTCGACGATGCCCTGCAGGAAGTCGTTGATGTCGGTCACGAGCCCGTCGATGACGTACGGAACGGACGCGAAGACCGTGCGAGTGCCCAAGGCGATGTCGACGCCGATGTTCGGGTAGCCGTACATGCCGAGTGCATTGTTCAGCGAGACCTTCAGGTCGGGCAGATCTCCCGGGTCGACGATGCCGGCGGCCTTGTCCGTCAGCGGCACGCCGTCGAAATCGGACCGCTGTTCAAGGCCGAACAGATCGACGATGGTCGGGGTGATGTCGACGTTCTGATATCCAAGGTTCTGCACACCGTCGTTGTCGTCCCCCTCGAGATCGAAGATGATGAACGACGAGGTCTCATTGGGCGACTGGAAGCCGTGGCCCAGGCCCTGCGACTGCTGATGGCCGTGGTCGGTGGTGACGATCACCGTCCACTCCTCACCGGTAGCAGCCTCCCAGGCATCGACGGCGTCCAGGATCGACTTGATGTTCTCGCTGGTGTTGATCACCGCGTCCCGATACTCCGGCGAGCCGCCGCCGTGCAGGTGGCCCTCCTCGTCCACGGCGACCTGGTAGGAGAAGATGAACGTCGACTCGCCTGCGCCGGTGGCGTTGATGAGTTCAATCGTCTTGGCCGCGACCGCGTCGTCTGCGGCCTCCCAGCCTTCGTCGTCGTTGTACGCGATGTAAACGTTCTCGTCGGCCGGGTAGCCGCCGGCGTCGGCGATGTCGTTGATGTATTTCCAGTCCGCGACAACGGCGGTCTTGACGTTGTCGCCCAACTCGTACTCGAGCAGATTGATGACCGTCGGCCACTTCGTGTAGGGCTCCGGGTCGAACAGGTTGTTGATGACGCCGGACTTGTCGTCCCACACCCCGGTCAGGATCGTCGACCACGACGGGCCGGAGATGGTGGTGTGCCCGATGAGGCTCGTGGTCCCGGTGACGCCGTCGGCCATGACGGCCCGGAAGCCGCTGTCCGGATTGTCGTAGGCGTACTCGAGGATCTTGCTCATGTTGGTGCCGTCGGTGCCGATCAGCAGCACGTGGGTCGGCGGGTCGGCGAGAACTGCGGCTTGAGCCGCTGCGCTGGCGGCCCGAAGCCGGTTGTTCGTGCCGGAGGTCGCGCTGACGGTGACGGCGCTGGCCGGTGCGACCGGTAGGGCCGGCAGTTCGGGGAGCAGCGGCAGCCGCAGCGGGATCGGCGCCGGAGCGGCCGGGGCCGGAGTCAGAACGGCGGCAGCCGCAGCCGCGGGTGAGACAACCACGGCCACAACGGGTTCTGACTGTGCAGGCGGAACAGGCGCCACTACCGCGGCGGCCGGTGCGGCGGTCCTGGCCGGGGTCTCGACGGCCGTGGTGTCCGGCACGGAATTCGGCGGCTCGACGGAGGGCACCGTGACGCGGGATTCCGTGGCCGGAGCGGCCGGCGATGACTCGGTGACGGCAGCCGGCATCGATTCAGGGATCGATTCCAGTGCGCCGTCATTACGCCGCGCGGGCGAGGCGAGATCGACCGCGTCGAGCGTCTCGGTGCTTGTCGCCGGTGCGCTGTTCGCCGCAGTCCCTGCCGGAGCGGACCGAACCGCTCCGCGGGAAGGACGTGCCTGCCGTGACGAACGGCCGGTGTCGTCGGCCGCCACGGCGCTGCTGGTGGAGTCGGAGGTGTCGGCGTGTGCCAACGCGGTTCCGGCCGCCGAGCCGCCGCCGGCCACGACACCCGCGACGGCGATTCCCAGGCACATCTGCTTGATATTGGTCATGGGAAGTCCCCCCAGATTTAGTGCGGCTATTCACAAAGGTCGAATAACGGGACGTTAGTTGTTATCCAGCACAAATGCCGCGTTTTTTGGCCAGATGTCCAGTCGATTCGACCCCCCGCGCCGGCTCGCCGAGACCACCGTCTTAACCGCAATCGCACGGCCGGGCGGCAGCCCCACATCAACGTGCAGCACGTGGGCATCTGCCGTTTGCCGGCCATCTGGGGCTTAATCTTTTGTTGTGACAGCAGTGGAAGTCTTCGCCGACGTGCTGTGCCCCTTCACCCATGTCGGGCTGCACACGCTGATCGACCGGCGCTCCGAACGGGGGCTCACCACGCCGCGAATGCGTATCCGGGCGTGGCCGCTGGAACTGGTCAACGGTGCGCCGCTCGACCCGCACCACATCGCCACCGAGGTGTCCGCACTTCGGGAGTCGGTTCGACCCGATCTGTTCACCGGTTTCTCCGCCGAGGACTTCCCGGCGACATCGATGGCGGCGTTCGCGCTGACCGCCGCCGCGGGCCGAACCGGCGACGTGGCGATTGTCGAAGAGGTCGGAATGGCATTGCGGGACGCCGTATTCGAGAAGGGTCTCGACATCGGGCGCCCGGAGGTGATCGATACCGTCGCGGCCCGTTTCGGCCTGCAGCCGCTGGATGCCGACGCCACCGCGGCGGCGGTCCGGGCGGACTGGGACGAAGGCAAGCGCCGAGGTGTCGTCGGCTCGCCGCATTTCTTCACCGGTGACGGCGGCAGTTGGTTCTGCCCGGGACTGGCCATCAGCCGCGACGATGTGGGCAACTTCATCGTGGCCTGGAAAGAGGGCAGCGCGGCGTTCGTCGACAGGGTCTTCAGTTGAGCCCTCAACCCAGCCGGCGCTCGGATGCCGACCTGCGCCGCTGGCGCCGGCACCTGGCCAACGAACGCGCCGAGGCGGCGGTGTACCGGGACCTCGCCCTCAAACACGACGGTGAGGAACGGGAGATCCTGGCCGCGATCGCCACCGCCGAGGAGCGGCACGAGCAGCACTGGCTGAACCTGCTGGGCCAGGAGGTCGGTCAGCCGGTTCGTGCCGACCTGGGCACCCGGACGCTGGCCTTCATGGCACGCCACTTCGGGTCGGTGTTCGTGCTGGCGCTGGTGCAGCGGTTCGAGGCTCGTGCCAGCTACGAGTGCGACGACGACGCGACCGCCACCATGGCTGCCGACGAGCAGATCCACGAAGAGGTCATCCGGGCGTTGGCGGCCCGCGGACGAGACCGGCTGTCGGGCAGTTTCCGGGCAGCGGTGTTCGGAGCCAACGACGGTTTGGTGAGCAACCTGGCGCTGATCCTCGGCGTGGCCGCCAGCGGCGTGTCCAACCACACCGTGTTGGTCACCGGTCTGGCCGGTCTGCTGGCCGGTGCGCTGTCCATGGGTGCGGGGGAGTACGTCTCGGTCAGCTCCCAGCGCGAGCTGCTGGAAGCCTCCGCCCCCAGCCCGCACGTCGGGTCGGCGCTCACACAGCTTGATGTCAACGCCAACGAACTCGAACTTGTCTACCGGGCCCGCGGGATGACGGCTGAGGAAGCCAGCGCCCACGCCGACTCGGTCTTGCGTGATCCGATATCCCATTCCCCGGCCGACGGCAGCCAGAACGAGGCCATCGGAACCGGGCTGGGCGCGGCGGTGTCGAGCTTCCTCTTCTTCGCCACCGGCGCGCTGATTCCCGTGTTGCCGTTTCTGTTCGGGCTCAGCGGTATGACGGCCGTGGTCGTCTCGGCGGTGCTGGTAGGCATCGCTCTGCTGGCCACCGGGGTCATCGTCGGCCTGCTATCCGGCGCCCCGCCGCTGCGAAGGGCGTTGCGCCAGTTGGCGATCGGCTACGGGGCGGCGGCGATCACCTGGCTGCTGGGTCTACTCGTCGGCGGCGGGGTGGGCTGACGCCGCAGCCTCACTGCGGGTGGGTGGCCAGATATTCGGTGACCGGAATGCGTTGCGACTGCGAATATCCGACCGGCAGCAGCACGTCGCCGGCAGTGGTCAGATAGTAGACGTCCCAGTGGAAGTAGCCGTTCAAGGCACCCGGGTCAGAGGCCAGGATCGCCGCGTAGTCGTTGACCGCGTTGACGTATTCGTTGGCGTGGTTGTAGGCGTAGATGGCGCGATCGCGATTGGCGGCGAATCCGCTGTCGGCCAGGTACCGTCCGGCGCCCATGATGGAGTCGCGGGGCGAATTCACGTCGCCGCCTTCGCCGTACATCGCCCATGTCTCGGGCATGAACTGCATCGGGCCCTGCGCGCCGGCGGTGCTCAGGCCGGCGATGCTGCCGAAGCGGGTTTCGATCAGATTGATGGCGGCCAGGTAATTCCAGCCGACTCCGGTTTTGGCCTCAGCCTCGCGGTAGAGGTTCATTAGTTCAGCGGCCGGAGCGGTGGGGATGATGCGCCATGCGGGCAGGGTGTCGCGCACCGGGGACATGGACTGCAGCTGTCGCCGCGCGTCGACATTGCGGTCGTAGGTGGCGATCAGCGACTCGGGAATGCGTGGCCGAATCACCGAGTCCCAGGCTGGATTGCGGCCGATGGCGCGGTACGCCGCCTGCTGACGCCGCGCGGCGTCGACCAGTGCGGGCTGGGGTGTCGCCGGATCCCGGATGGCCTTCTCGTCGGCCACCAGATCGTCGGCGATCTGCGCCGGATCCGACGCCAGCTTCGGCTGGGCGCCGGCGGGTGCGTCCATCTTGGTGATCGCCGCGCTCGGCGCGGTCTGGGATGCCGGAGCCGATGACGACGCGGCGGGCGTCTGCTGCCCCGCTTCGCCGCAGCCCGTCCCACCGAGAGCGGTGAGGGCCGCGAGCGCGGCGACGGCAAACATCCGGTGACTGCTCATCTGAAGCAACCTAGCCGAGGAGGCGGATTGCGAACGTCTTCGCGCGGCGGTGTCACTAATCTCAAGTGCAATGAGTTCCCACTTCGCTGTCCTGGCTTCACTGGCGCTGGCGATCTTCCTCAGCCCGGAGACACTTGTGCTCGGCCTAATCATCGCCGGCGACAAAAAGGTGCCGCGGCGGGCCGCACTGGCCTATGCCGTCGGCGGCATTGCCGGCATCACTTTCGCCACCGGGATCGGCCTGTGGGTGGCGCATGCCTCTGGAACCGGTGACACCCATGCCGCCCACCACGGCTGGGCGAGCTTCGTGGTTCGGGTGCTGATCGCCGCCGCCCTGCTGACCATCGGGGTGCGTCGCGCCCTCGGCGCGATCCACCGGAAGCCGATCGCCGATCCGTCGGAACCCGAACGGCGGCCTAGCCGGGTGCGCGAGGCGCTCTTCCGGCGGTTCCCCGCGCTGAACCCCGAGGCGGACCTGCCGACGCCCCGGCGGGTCGGTCGCGCGGGGCTGGCCGGTTTCGCGATGTGCGGGCTGCACCCCAAGGTGTTTCCCATCGCGATCGCCGCGGGGCACCAGATCATCCAGATCGAGGATCGCCCTGAGCGCGCGCTGGGCATCGTGCTGTTCGCCGTCATCGCGGCGCTGCCCACCGTGGTGCCGCTGATCATCGACGTGGTCAAACCCGGTTCGACCGTCCGAATCAAGGACGCCTACGAGCGGATCATGAAGGTCCACGGGCGGTGGATCACCGCGCTGCTGCTGATCGGTGCGGGCACATTCGTCGGCGTTGACGCCTGGCGCGACATGCCGGGCCGGTAGGAAAGCTGAATCGCCGCCGCGGCGGCACCGGACGTGCAGCGCAGCGGCCCGCTGCCGGAGCAGCTGACCGCCGCGCTGGGGTTTTTGGTTACTCGGCGCCGCGATTTCCGCGCTTTCCCGCCAGGATTCCGATGTTGGCGGCGCTGCTCTCGAAGGTGTCGACCCAGGCTTGGATCGGGTCCACCGCGGCGGCGAGGTTGACCGCCAGGTGCTGACGGCCGGTGCCGAGACGGGCGCAACGCTGTCCGACAACGGCTGAACGGGCGAGAGTGCGATGGCGCCGACGCCGAGAGCGGCGATCCCCGAAGTGAGAGAAGTGCGTCCCGTGCGGTGCATGACTTGACGCCGATTTGTGATGTAGGTAACAGTTAGCTGGGACGTTATCTGGGATTCCGCTGCGCGTTCCATATTCCACGATTCCACGACATTTTTTTCGGGTCCGTAACTTTTGTGGAGCGGGCCCCCGGTCCCCGGGAACAATTCTTCAAGTCGGGCCGTTGGCACTACTGACAACTTGAGTCGAACTCACTCAACTATGGCTTGACAGCCGATGGCGGAATCCCGCAAGCTTGAGCCTGGTTCGCTCAGACCAGAACGTCTATCAGGAGGAATTCAACTATGGCTCGTGCGGTCGGTATCGACCTCGGGACCACCAACTCGTGCGTCGCGGTCCTCGAGGGTGGCGACCCCGTCGTCGTCGCTAACTCGGAGGGCTCCCGGACCACGCCCTCGGTGGTCGCCTTTGCACGTAACGGCGAAGTGCTGGTCGGCCAGCCCGCCAAAAACCAGGCGGTCACCAACGTCGACCGCACCATCCGGTCCGTCAAGCGCCACATGGGCACCGACTGGTCGGTGGAGATCGACGGCAAGCACTACACCGCCCAGGAGATCAGCGCGCGCACGCTGCAGAAGCTCAAGCGCGACGCCGAGAGCTACCTCGGTGAGGACATCACCGACGCGGTCATCACGGTGCCCGCCTACTTCAACGATGCCCAGCGTCAGGCCACCAAGGAAGCCGGCCAGATCGCCGGCCTGAATGTGCTGCGCATCGTCAACGAGCCCACCGCCGCGGCGCTGGCCTACGGGCTGGACAAGGGCAGCAAGGAACAGACCATCCTGGTCTTCGACCTCGGCGGCGGTACCTTCGACGTCTCGCTGCTGGAGATCGGCGACGGTGTGGTCGAGGTCCGTGCCACCTCCGGTGACAACCACCTCGGCGGCGACGACTGGGACGACCGGATCGTCGAGTGGCTCGTCGACAAGTTCAAGGCCAGCGCCGGCATCGACCTGACCAAGGACAAGATGGCCATGCAGCGGCTGCGGGAAGCCGCTGAGAAGGCCAAGATCGAACTCAGCTCCGGCCAGAGCTCGTCGATCAACCTGCCCTACATCACCGTCGATGCGGACAAGAACCCGCTGTTCCTCGACGAGCAGCTGACCCGCTCGGAGTTCCAGAAGATCACCCAGGATCTGCTGGATCGCACCCGTGCGCCGTTCCAGCAGGTGATCAAGGACGCCGGCATCGCGGTGTCCGACATCGATCATGTGGTGCTCGTCGGCGGCTCGACCCGCATGCCGGCGGTCACCGACCTGGTCAAGGAGCTGACCGGCGGCAAGGAGCCCAACAAGGGCGTCAACCCCGACGAGGTCGTGGCGGTCGGCGCCGCCCTGCAGGCCGGTGTGCTCAAGGGTGAGGTCAAGGACGTTCTGCTGCTGGACGTCACGCCGCTGAGCCTCGGCATCGAGACCAAGGGCGGGGTGATGACCAAGCTCATCGAGCGCAACACCACCATCCCGACCAAGCGTTCGGAGACCTTCACCACCGCCGACGACAGTCAGCCGTCGGTGCAGATCCAGGTCTATCAGGGTGAGCGCGAGATCGCGGCGCATAACAAGCTGCTCGGCAGCTTCGAGCTGACCGGTATCCCGCCGGCTCCGCGCGGCGTGCCGCAGATCGAGGTGACCTTCGACATCGACGCCAACGGCATCGTGCACGTCACCGCCAAGGACAAGGGCACCGGCAAGGAGAACACGATCAAGATCCAGGAGGGCTCCGGCCTGTCCAAGGAGGAGATCGACCGGATGATCAAGGACGCCGAGGCGCACGCCGACGAGGACCGCAAGCGCCGCGAGGAGGCCGACGTCCGCAACCAGGCTGAGTCGCTGGTCTACCAGACGGAGAAGTTCGTCGCAGAACAGAGGAGCACAGCGTCCGAGTCCGGTGGGTCGAAGGTTCCCGAGGACACCCTCGTCAAGGTTGATTCGGCGATCGCCGACGCCAAGACCGCGCTCAACGGCTCAGACATCGGGGCCATCAAGTCCGCGATGGAGAAGCTGGGCGCCGAGTCGCAGGCCCTGGGCCAGGCCATCTACGAGGCCGCGCAGGCCGAGCAGGCCGCCAGCGGGACTGACGGATCGTCGGGTGGCTCGGGTGGCGACGACGTGGTCGACGCCGAGGTCGTTGAGGACGATCAGGAGCAGAAGTGACCTTTCCGGAGGGCAGGAGCGAAGCGACCCGGGATATGAGCCAGTCCGAGGAACCGGTAACGGTCACCGACAAGCGGCGGATCGACCCGCAGACCGGTGAGATTCGCGAAGCCGGCGGGCAGGACCGAAGCGACTCGGGATTCGGCAGCGCCGCCGGCGGATTCGGCAGCGCCGCCGGCGGATTCGGCAGCGCCTCGGGCGGATTCGGCAGCGCCTCGGGCGGATTCGGCAGTGCCTCTGGCGCCGCCCCTTCGGGGGCGGCGCCGGGAGCGCCGGAGCCTGGCGATGCCGACAAGGTTGCCGAGTTGACCGCTGATCTGCAGCGGGTGCAGGCCGACTTCGCCAACTATCGCAAGCGCGCGCTGCGCGATCAGGAGGTGGCCGGCGAGCGTGCCAAGGCTGTCGTCGTCAGTCAACTGCTGGGCGTGCTCGACGACCTCGAGCGGGCCCGCAGCCACGGAGACCTCGAGAGCGGCCCGCTGCGGTCGGTGGCCGACAAGCTCGCCGCCGCGCTGACCGGCATGGGCCTGGTCGAATTCGGCGCCGAGGGCGAGGAGTTTGACCCCTCGTTGCATGAGGCGGTGCAGCACGAGGGCGACGGATCGCACCCGGTGATCGGCACCGTGATGCGCAAGGGCTACAAGATCGGCGAGTTGGTGCTGCGGCCGGCCATGGTCGGCGTCGTCGACACCGTGGAGGTCACGGATCAGGGCGACACGCTCGTCGAGGAACAGCAGCCCGAGTCGTACGACGCAGAATCAGAGCAGTGAGACCGGAGGAGGTGACGCTGCGTGGTCCAACGCGAATGGGTTGAGAAAGACTTCTACAAGGTGCTCGGCGTCTCCTCTGACGCCAGCGACGACGAGATTCGGCGGGTCGCCAAGAAGTTGCTCGCCGAGAACCATCCCGACCGCAACCCGAACAACCCGGCCGCCGAGGAGCGCTACAAGGAGGTCGGCGAAGCGCGCGATGTGCTGGCCGACAAAGCCAAGCGGAAGGAGTACGACGAGACCCGCCGGATGTTCTCCGGCGGTGGCTTCGGCCGCCGATTCGGGGGCGGTGGCGGTTCCGGCGGCGGCGGCGGATTCACCTACGACAACGGTGGCGGTTTCAACCTCAACGATCTGTTCGGACAGGCTGGCCAGGACGGGGGCGCCAACATCGGTGACCTGTTCGGCGGGCTCTTCGGACGCGGGACGCAACCGCGAACCAGCCGCCCGCGGCGGGGCAAGGACTTGGAGACCGAGACCGAACTGGACTTCCTGGAGGCCACCAAGGGGGTGGCGATGCCGCTGCGGCTGACCAGCCCGGCGCCCTGCACCAACTGCCACGGCAGCGGTGCACGGCCGGGGACCAGCCCCAAGGTGTGCGCCAACTGCAACGGCTCCGGGGTGATCAACCGCAATCAGGGCGCATTCGGCTTCTCCGAGCCGTGCACCGACTGCCGCGGAAGCGGGTCGATCATCGAGGACCCCTGCGACGAATGCCGCGGCACCGGTGTCACTACGCGCAGCCGCACCATCAACGTGCGAATCCCGTCCGGAGTGGAGGACGGGCAGCGGATCAGGCTGGCCGGCCAGGGCGAAGCCGGTCTTCGGGGTGCGCCGTCGGGTGACCTGTACGTCACGGTGCACGTGCGCCCAGACAAGGTATTCGGCCGCGAAGGCGACGACCTCACCGTCACCGTTCCGGTTCGCTTCACCGAATTGGCTTTGGGCACAACACTGTCGGTGCCCACGCTGGATGGCAAGGTCGGCGTGAAGGTGCCGAAAGGCACCTCCGACGGCCGCATCCTGCGGGTGCGCGGGCGCGGCGTGCCCAAACGCGGAGGTGGCTCCGGCGACCTGCTGGTCACCGTGAAGGTGGCCGTCCCGCCGGACTTGGAGGGGCCGGCGCTGGAGGCGCTGGAGGCCTACGCGGCGGCGGAGAAGGCCAGCGGGTTCGACCCGCGTGCCGGGTGGTCGGGGAACCGACCGTGAAGCACAAGTCGGGGAACCGACCGTGAAGCACAAGTCGGGGATCCGACCGTGAAGCACAAGTCGGGGATCCGACCGTGAAGCACAAGTCGGGGATCCGACCGTGAAGCACAAGTCGGGGATCCGACCGTGACCGCCGCCAACGGTCCCCGGGATCCGGCTCAGGCCCGGACGTTCCTCATCTCGGTTGCTGCTGAGTTGGCCGGTATGCACGCCCAGACGTTGCGCACCTACGACCGGCTCGGGCTGGTCTCACCCGAGCGCAGCCCCGGCGGGGGGCGGCGCTATTCGGAACGCGATGTCGAACTGCTGCGCGAGATCCAGCGGCTCTCCCAGGACGAGGGTGTGAACCTGGCCGGCATCAAGCGGATCATCGAGTTGACCAACCATGTGGAGGCGTTGCAGTCGCGGATCGCCGAAATGGCCGCCGAACTCAACCGCTCCAAGCCCCGCCGCGACTTGGCGGTGGTGCCCAAGAGCACCGCGGTGGTGGTCTGGAAGCCCCGCAACCGCTAGGTGCTAGTCGCCGCGCCGCCGGGGCCTAGCTGTACCTAGCGCGCCGCCGTGGGCCTAGGGCAGGTGCCGCGCGGTGATCGGCACTAAGACGACCCCCACTCGGGTGAGGGTGTTGCGGGTGGGCTGAAATCCCCATGCCAGGTGTACGACGGCGTCGGCGCCGTCGAACAGCGGCCGACGGTGTCGGCGCCGAGCGGGCGCGATTGTGCCCGGACCACGGCGAGGTTGTGGGCTGGTTGCGTCAGCTGCGCGGACCGGTACGAGTGGCCTATGAGGCCGGGCCGACCGGGTTCGGGTTGGCTCGCGCTCTTGCCGCTGCGGAGATCGAGTGCACGGTGGACGGTTTAGGTGACCTTGATGGTGAAGGTCGACACCGCGGGACGCCCCGGGACCGCCTTGTTGTAGTTGCCCTTGCGCAGTGCGTTGGTGGGCGCGGCCATCGGCTCGATACCCACCACGTCGTCGTTGTTCGGGGCGAAGATCTGCACCGCCGGGTAGCCGTGCTCGAAGATCACCTCGATGCGCCGGTCGCCGCCGGACAGCGCGAACACCCCGGCCTGGGGCACCTCGTCGAAGCCGTCGTCGAAGGTCCGGTCGCCGAGGGTCTCCGACATGGCCGGCCAGTCCGCGGTCGCGCCGGTCGGGATGCCCCAGTTGTCCACCGGCAGATGACGCAGCGGCGGGGTCTCCAGCTTCCACTCCGAGCGCGGGACGCCGGGAATGGTCAGGTACGGGTGGAACCCGAAGCACAGCGGCACCGAGGCCGACGTGGTCGGCGTCACCGTGGTCTCGATGGTCAGCGCGCGATCGACCAGTCTGATGTCGAGGGTGACCACGTGTGGGAACGGGAAGCTGCACAGCAGCCGCGGCTGGCCGCCGTAATCCAGGTCGGCGATGAACCGGTTGTCCTCCTGCTCGGTGACCAGCCACCCGGGGTAGGCGGCCAGCACACCGTGGATCACCAGGCCGTGCTCGTCGGAGCGCACCCCGCCAACACCCGGGGTCAGAGTCACCGCGCCGCCGTCGACCGCGTAGCCGTTGGCGGACAGCCGGTTGGCCCACGGGTAGAGGATCGGGATGCCCATGGTCTTGCCGGTCGTCAAATAGGCGTTCAAGCCCCGGCGCTGACCGAGCAGCTCAACCCCGCCGTCGGACAGCGAGGTGCACACCATCCCCGCCGACGGGACGAAGGTCGCGGTCAGCGCGGAGGTCGGGTCTTTCAGGACGACGGAGGGCAACTGGGCCATTGTCGGATTGTGCCATGAATCGTCCACGTCTGACCAAGTCGCGGGCACTTCAGCGGTGCTGGGCGATATAGGTGGTCAGGTCACTGATTGAGCGCAGCGAGGCGTACTCCGACTCGGGGATGTCCACCTCGAAGCGCTTGTGCAACCGGACCAGGAAGTTGAGCCAGTCCATCGAGTCCAGATCCACCTGATCGCGCAGGAGTTCGGTGTCGCTGAGGTCGTCCTCGTCGATCTCCGGGGCGATCGCCGTCAGCTCCGCCAGCACGCCGGACCTGATGTCCTCTGCGCTCATGGTTCCCGCCCTTCCTTTCCTAGCTCTACAGTTCGCCCGGGTTTTGCAGCTGCCGGTTGATCTCGGCGAGGAACAAAGCGCCCCGTGCGCCGTCGCTGGCCCGGTGATCGGCGGCGAGGCTGGATTGCACGGTGGTGGCCACCCGGATTCCGCCGTCCACCACGACTACCTGTTGGCCCGGCCTGCCGAAGCCGACGATGGCCACCTGCGGCGGGTAGATCACGCCGAACACCGCGTCAACCCCCTTGTCGCCAAGGTTGGTGACGGTGATGGTCGGGTCGGACATCTCCGAGCTGCGCAGTGAGCCGGCCCGGGCGCGGGCCACCAGGTCGGTCAGGTCCGCCATGAGTTCGGGCAGGGTCTTCTCGGACACGTCGTGGATGGCGGGGGCCACCAGGCCGCCGCCGCGCAGCGAGATCGCCACACCCACGTGCACGCCGCCCGCGGGCTGGAACGCCGGCGGGTTGCCGTCGTGCCAGAAGCCGTTGAACTCCGGGTATCGGGCAGCGGCCAGTCCGACAGCCTTGAGTTGCAGCACCGCCGGCAGGATCCGTTCGGTGATCGGCCGGCTGGAGTTCTGCTCGGCCAGCCAGGTCAGCGCAGCGTCCAGGATGATCTCGTCGGCCAGGTAGTAGTGCGGGATCTCCCGTTTGGAACGGCTCATCGCCGCGGCGATCGACGCCCGCATCGCCGCGCCCCGCGCGGCTGCCGCGGCGGCCCGTTCCGACCGCGGCGCGTCGCCGGACGGTCGGGGTTGGATCGGCGCCGGCGGCGGCGCGGGAGCCTCCTGGTGGGCGCTCGCGGCGGCATGTTCGACGTCGTGCAACGTGATCGCACCCTGTGGGCCCGTGCCGGTAAGCCCCTTGAGG
>NZ_JBIIOV010000260.1:0-2629 GCF_044342925.1 Mycobacterium sp.
GTGGTCGACGCCAGTAGGCCGATCAGGGCGGGAACGACGATCGCGACGGCTGCGATCGCCGCCATCACGGCGATCAGGATCCGGCGGTTGCGGTGACGGTTGTCGGTCATGATGCCTGCAAGGTACCCGGACGGTTGCGGTATGCGCGAGATATCGCGTCGGTGCTGAAGATCGCCAGCGCGACCCAGATCAACGCGAACCCCAGCCATCGCGCCGGCGGCATCGGTTCGTGATCCACCAGCACGCCCCAGATCATCTGCATCGACGGGGTGAGGTACTGCAGCAAACCCAGCGTCACCAGTGGCAGCCGCTGGGCGGCGGCGGCGAAGCAGAGCAGCGGCAGCGCGGTAACCGGCCCACACAGCAGCATCAGGGCGACGTGGGCCGGGCCGTGGTTGGTGAAGTCGCTGTCGCCGTTGAACGCCAGCACCACCAGGTAGACCAGAGCGAACGGGGCGGCGACGGCGGTTTCCACCGCCACGCTGACGCGGGGGTCGGTCGGCACCACCTTCTTGACCGCGCCATAGAGCCCGAAGGACAGTGCCAGGCCGACCCCGATCCACGGCAACCCGCCGACGCCGGAGGACAGCAGGACCACCGCCGCGGCGGCGAGCAGCACCGCCACCATCTGCACCCGATTGAGCCGCTCGCCGAAGAGCACCACGCCGAGCACCACGCTGACCAGCGGGGTGATGAAGTAGCCCAGGGCGGCGTCGACGACATGGCCTTCGTTGACCGCGAAGATGTAGATCAGCCAGTTCGTGGAGATCAGCACCGAGGCGCACGCCAGCAGTAACCAGGTGCGGCCGGTGATGGTGCGCAGGTCGCCGAGCCGTCCGACGACCACCAGTACGACGGCCATCAGCAGAACGGTCCAGACGATCCGGTGGGCCAGGATCTCCGGTGCGCCGGCCGGTGCCAGCAGCGAGAAGAACGCCGGGAACACGCCCCACAGGCCGTAGGCCGCGACACCGTAGAGCAGGCCGCCGTCCCGGGTAGTGGGCTCCCGGGTCGCGGGCTCTGGCCTCACGACTCGGCGCGCAGGACGTCCAGTGCGTGCTGCAGATCGGCCGGGTAGGAGCTGACGATCTCGATGCGGCGGCCGTCGGCGGGGTGCGCGAAGGCCAGCGATCGGGCGTGCAGCCATTGGCGTTGCAGGCCCAGGCGTTTGGCCAGCACCGGGTCGGCGCCGTAGGTGAGGTCCCCGGCGCAGGGATGGTGCAGCGCGGCGAAATGCACCCGGATCTGATGGGTGCGGCCCGTCTCCAGGTGGATGTCGAGCAGGCTCGCGGCGCGGAACATCTCGACGGTGTCGTAGTGGGTGATGCTGTGCCGGCCGTTCTCGGTGACCGCGAACTTCCAGTCGTTGCCGCGATGACGCCCGATCGGGGCGTCGATGGTGCCGCTGGACGGGTCCGGATGTCCTTGCACCACAGCGTGATACCGCTTGTCCACGGTGCGCTGCTTGAAGGCCCGCTTGAGCACGGTGTAGGCGTGTTCGGACAGCGCGACGACCATCACCCCGGAGGTACCGACGTCCAGGCGCTGCACGATGCCCTGCCGCTCGTGGATGCCCGACGTACTGATCCGGAAGCCGGCGGCGGCCAGACCGCCGAGCACCGTGGGGCCGTGCCAGCCGACCGTGGCGTGGGCGGCGACGCCGGGCGGCTTGTCGACGGCGACGATGTCGTCGTCGGAGTAGAGGACGGTCATGCCCTCGATCTCCTCCGGGATGTTCTCCACCGGCGGGGGCGCGTCGGGCAGCGTCACGGTCAGGAAGGCGCCCTCGGGCAGCTTGTCGGATTTGCCGACGGTCACCCCGTCGATCTGCACACCGCCGTCCTCGGCGACCGCGGCGGCGGCGGTGCGCGACAGGCCCAGCAATCGGGCCAAGCCGGCGTCCACCCGCATTCCGGCCAGTCCCTCGGGGACCGGCATCGACCGTTCGGTCATCAGGCCGACTCGGCGTCGCCGGCGGTGCGCCGGTCAGGGGTGCCGAACTCAGAAGTGTCGACGTCCTTGCGCCGCTCCGGCGCGTCGAACTCGTATCCGAACAGCGACAACCCCACCAGCAGGATGGCGCCGCCCACCACCGCGGGGTCGGCGACGTTGAACACCGGCCACCAGCCGATCGACAGGAAGTCCACGACGTGCCCGCGCAGCGGGCCCGGCGAGCGGAAGAACCGGTCCACCAGGTTGCCCAGCGCTCCGCCCAGGATCAGGCCCAGGCCGACCGCCCACCACGGGGACAGCAGCCGCCGGCCCATCCAGATGATGCCGGCCACCACCCCGGTGGCCACCAGGGTCAGCACCCAGGTGTACCCGGTGGCCATCGAGAACGCGGCGCCGGAATTGCGGACCAGCGTCCAGGTGACGGTGTCGCCGATGATCGACACCGGCTCACCGGGGGTCAGCAGCTTCACGGCCAGCACCTTGGTGATCACGTCGAGGGTCAGCACCGTGGCCGCCACCGTCAGCAGCAGCCGCAGCCGACGGCGCGGAGGGGCGTCCGTCGCCGACAGGCCGGTGGGGGCAGTTTCCTCGGTCACGTCCTCCATCATTCCCTGTCCGATGGCCAGGCATGATGGCAGGCATGTCCCGGGTAGTCGTCATCACAACAGGCGGCACC
>NZ_JBIIOV010000261.1:0-2627 GCF_044342925.1 Mycobacterium sp.
CGACCAATGATCTCGATCTCGATGGTCTTGAGCGGCTGGAACAGTTTATCAACGACCTTCGGGCCGGCGTAGTGCTGGTGAGCCATGACCGGGAGTTCCTCTCGCGCACGGTGACTCGCGTCCTCGAACTTGATCTGGCGCAGAACACCACCACCGTCTTCGGCGGCGGGTACGCGAGCTATCTGGAAGAGCGTGAGGTGGCTCGCCGGCACCGGCGCGAGCAGTACGAGGAGTTCGCCGGGAAGAAAGCCGACCTGGTGGCGCGGGCGCGAACGCAGCGGGAGTGGTCCAGCCACGGCGTCCGCAACGCGATCCGCAAGGCTCCCGACAACGACAAGATCCGGCGCCGCGCCGCCACCGAGTCCAGCGAGAAGCAGGCGCAGAAGGTCCGCCAGATGGAAAGCCGGATCGCCCGGCTCGAGGAGGTTGCCGAACCGCGCAAGGAGTGGACGCTCGAATTCAGCATCGGCGCGGCGCCCCGTTCCAGCTCGGTGGTCGCGACCCTGGACAACGCGGTCGTGCGCCAGGGCGGTTTCGTCCTCGGTCCGGTGTCTCTGCACGTCGAGTCCGGCGAGCGGATCGGCATCACCGGTCCCAACGGGGCGGGGAAGTCGACGCTGTTGCGACTCCTGCTGGGCCGGCGACAGCCCGACGAGGGTCGGGCGAGCGTGGGCGCCAGCATCGCCGTCGGCGAGATCGATCAGGCCCGATCCGAATTCTCCGGTCCCGGGCGGCTCATCGATCGCTTCGAGCAGCGGGTGCCGGCCTGGCCGACTGCCGATGTGCGAACGCTGCTGGCGAAGTTCGGGCTGCGCGCCGACCACGTCGAACGGGCGGTCGACGAGCTTTCCCCAGGTGAGCGGACCCGCGCCGGACTGGCGTTGCTGCAGGCCTGCGGGACGAATGTGCTGGTCCTCGATGAACCGACGAACCATCTCGATCTGCCTGCGATCGAGCAGATCGAGCAGGCCCTGCAGGCCTACGACGGCGCACTTCTGCTGGTCACCCATGACCGCCGGATGCTGCAGAACGTCCGGCTGGATCGTTCCTGGCACGTCGACAACGGTCGAGTGACCGAGTTGTGAGACGGCCGCCCGGTTAGTCACAGAAATCGGATCGGTATCTGAGAACCTGAGCGTTTAGTCGCCGGCCGGGTGCCGAAAGACCCTAAAGTCGGTTCCGATCGGCACTAGTTTCATTGTCACGAGCCCAGACACAGTGACTCTATGTCCGCTACACATGCCAGCCACAGATCCGCACTGGCGCCTCGGCATTCCCACGGCCGCCGCGACCCTATCTCCGCGTTGCAGAAGTGGTGGATGGACCGCAAGTACGGGACGCTGTACCGGCCGCCGAGCCACTGGAACTACATCGACATCTAGCACCGGCACCCACAGCCGCAGCGCCGGCAACACTGGCATCCGGCGGGGTCCGGGCCGCCGTGACCGCCCTCGGTCAGCGCCGCCCGGACGATCTCGGGCAGTTGCGACTTCTTCACCGACCGGCTCGGTGCGACGGCGGAGGTGATGGCCAGGGCTTCGGCCACCGTGCGCGAAGGGAACAACCGGACCAGATCGGCAGCAATCGCAGCATCCGAACGCAGCCGCGCGCTGGGTGATTTCGTCGCGCGTTCCAGCACGACGAGTGCCTGTTTCACCGCGCTGTCGGGAAGGGTTGCGTGCGGCTGGCCCAGCACCTCGCTGAGCAGGGGCAGTGCGACCAGCATCGCCTCACGCGCCTGCCTGTCAGTCAACGCGAGGTAGCCCAGAGCGGCCGAGTTCCGTTCCGCCAACGCCCACCAGGACGACAGCGACCGGTTACCGCGGACCCTGGTATCGCGAAACGACCTGAGTGCGTCCAGGTGCTTGGCGCCGAAGCCGCCGCCGTGGGGCTCGAAAATCTTCGCCATGGCGTTCGCCGGGCACTTCGCCGTGGCATTGGCATGCCCGAAGATCTCCCAGTCACCCTCGTTGTGCCAGCGCTGGGAGAAGTCGATGGACAGGTTCTTGGCCAGGTCGTCGTGCCCGAACGAGAAGAACTTCGAGCCGATCTGGTCGTCGGCGTTGAGCCAGGACCAGAAGTTCTGCCAGCCGCTCTGGGCGCCGATGATGGCGTTTTCGATGGCGTCGGAGATCCCGTCCTGCAGGGCGGCGACATCTTCGTCGGTCACCGTTTGGTGGGCGAACCCCAGCTGGGGGATCAAGGCGTTGAGCCGTTGGCGGATCTCGTTCGCCAGCGCCTGGTATCCGGCCAGGGCGCCCGCGTCGGAGACGTTGTCCTCCTCCATGAGCACCACGACGACACCGGCCACTCCGGCGACGTCGGGCACCAGGCCGGTCAGGTTCTCCGGCACCGGGATCGGCACCAGTTCGGTGTGCCACGTCCCCACGCTCTCGGGTACCGGGACGTTTTCCCCTTCGTCGACGTCGGTGTTGATCAGGTTCCCGTGTCCGCCGTCGGTCGCCACCACGGTTGCGGTGCCCTCCAGCGACAGCGACTCGTTGAGCCGCACCGAGCTGCCGTCGACCTTGAAGAACACCGCCCATAGATAGGGCTCGGCGCTACCGATGCCGTCCCCCTCGTCGTGGCAGTAGACCCGGTCCAGCCGGATCCAGGTGTCGAGGTGT
>NZ_JBIIOV010000117.1:0-10442 GCF_044342925.1 Mycobacterium sp.
CACCAGGTCGCGGTCGGCGAGGAAGCCGAAATCCAACCGGTCCAGGTAGCTCGTCAGAGTGATGTTGAGGCCCTGCCCCTCGGTGACGATCGACACCGGGAATTGGTGTGCAAGCTTGGCTCCGGCGAAGTACAGCGGCTGACGGGGCCCGGGAACATTGGAAATCGTCACATTGAACGGCTGGACGCCCAGATCGGCCACCTTCAGCTGCGATGCCAGCCGGACGGCGGCGGTGGCGAGCAGCGGCGTGGAGTAATGGGTAAGGTCCATCAGCTCCGCGGCCGGGACGAGGTCGAAGGTGCGTTTGGCGGCCACCATCGCCTCACGGGAACGGGTGATGCGTTCGAGCGGGTCGGCGCAGTTGGTCGGCACCTCGGGGAAGATGTCGGACACCATGTTGGTCCACGGGTCGTCCTCTTTGCCGGTACGCAGCGACACCGGGACCATCGCCCGCAGCGGGCGGTCGGGCAGGGCGTTGTGGGAGAGCAGGTACTCGCGCAACCCGCCCGCGCAGATCGCCATGACGATGTCGTTGACCGTGCCGCCGGTGGCCTGTTTGAGGCGCTTGATGTTCTCCAGCGACACGCTGCGCATCGCGAATCGGCGGTGCGGGCTGATCGCCTTGTTCCACGGCGTCCGCGGAGCAGGTGCCGTCGGCATCGGGAGTTTGGTGCCGCCTTCGGTACCCAACTTGCCGAGCCGCTTGACTGTGGAGCCGACGACACCCGCCGCGCTGGCCACGCTGTCGATCCCGGCCGCTGCCGCGAGACTCTGCACCATGCGGGTCTGAAGCAGCACCGCCTTCATGGGGTTGGCGGCGATGTTTCCCACCGCTCGCACCAGCAACTCGGGGCCGGACGGTAGCTCCTCGGGCTCCCACGGCGGGCTGTCACCCGGCGGCGTCGCGTCGGGGCTGGTGCTGGTGATGGCCTGCAACATCAGCTGGCCGGCGGCGCCGTCGAGGGTGGCGTGGTGATACTTCGTCAGAAGCCCCCAGCGGTTGTCTTGCAGGCCGTCGATGACATGGACCTCCCACAGCGGCCGGGTGCGGTCCATCTGCCCCTCGACGATGCGGCAGACCTGATCAGCCAGCTGATCGGCGAGGCCAGGTTTGGCCAGGTTTACTTCGCGGATGTGGTAGTCGAGGTCGAGTTTGCCGTCGGCCGCCCAGTACGGGTGGTCGAGTCCGAACGGCACCTCGACCACGCGCCGGCGCAGCGGCTCCAGCGCACCGACGAGCGAGGCGAACTTGGCGTACACCGCCGGGTACGGCTCGAAGTCGGGTTCGGGGCGTTCGAAGATCAACAGCAGGTTCACGTGCCCGAACGTCGTCGGCGTCTCCGCGTAGAGGAAGGCGGCGTCCAAGCCGGAGAGTTGCTTCATCGGATCACTCCTGGCATGTCAATGTGCTGTTGCAGGGGGACGCTGTTCAGACCGGATGATCGTCGCCGACGGTCGCTCAGCCGAAGATCGGGAAGCTGCGGCGTCTGGCCAGTCGGTCCATGCCGTCCTGAATCGCGCCCTGAACTTCTTCATAGACCTTGTTCAGGTAGTCGTCGTCGTCCATCAGCGCGGGGTCGCTCTCGACATAAATGGGGTCCAGGAACTCGGTGCGAATCTTGGCCGGTAGCGGGATGTGCGCCGGCAGGATTTCGATGGCGAGCGGGAACGGGAAGCCGGAGATGATCGGGATGGTCGCGCCGCGAAGGCGCTTGCCCAGGCCCGTCCACTTAGCGATGAACCGGCCTTCGGACAGCACGAAGACGGTGTCGTGGCCGCCAATGGTGGCAACCGGGACGATCGGAACCCCGGAGCGCATCGCCTGCCGGATGAAGCCCTTGCGGCCAGCCAGGATCGCCTTGTCGCGAAGGCGCCAGTTACGCATCGCATCGATCTCGCCGCCCGGCCAAACCACGACGTCGTGACCGGCGGCCAGAGCGTCGGTGACGCCCTTGCGGGACGCGTTGATCACGCCCATCGCCTTGAAGTAGTCGCCGATGATGGGAGCGCCCATCAACACGTCGTGCGCGGTGCCGTGCAGTATCCGGCGGCCCTCGAAGTGCCGGTACCAGGAGTGCACCAGGGTCCACGCGTCCATCGTCAGCGAGCCACCCGAGTGGATACCGATCAGCAGCGACGGCTCATCGGGGATCCGGTGCCACCCTTCCATCTCCACCCGAAAGTAGTGGTCGCACAGGAAGTCCCAGACCGGACTCTGCACGTACTTCATGAATGTCTCGTTGGGACCTGCCGGCACCGAGCTGCTGGTGTCCTGTGCTGGAGTTTTTGCCGATGTCATCTCGATCTCCTCTGGTCAGCGCCGCTCAGAGCCAACTGATTCGTCGTTCGTGCCGAACAGCAATGCGCGCCCAACGTTAGCGCCCGCAGCACGCTCAGAGAGGAGCAATGGTCAAAACTCCCACGCTCATCGGGCTTTCTGCGGGATCAGCAGGTGTCCTTGGCCCCAGCTAATCGACATCTCCCTGCGACCCGATTCCGTGGAACAGCTCCGGCCGGTGCGGCTAAGCCGGCGTGGCGAGTCGGCTCAGTCCTCGATGACGTTCTGGAGATTGGTGAGCATGTTCGGCCGCGGCCGCCGCCGCGGGATGCGGTCGGTGAAGCTACTCAGCGAACCGATGATCCTGTTGAGGGTGTCGACAGCCGCCTCAAGGGTCTCGGCGGTGGGTGTCAACGTCTCTACGGCGGGCGAGAGCCGGCTCAGGATTTCAGCGGCTTCGGTGAGTTGTTCGAGCGGTCCGTCCTTCACCGTCAGCTTGTCCACGACGCCGTCCTCGGCGAGCAGTCGCTCGATGAGGCCGTCCTTGACGAACATCCGCTCGATCGCGCCCTCCTCGGCGAGCAGCCGAGTGGCGAGCCCGCCGGGCGCCAGGATCCGCTCCAGCGAGTTGCCGCCGGCGGTTACCTGATCGAGCAGACCGCCGGGGGCGGTCAGCAGGTCGACGATCCCGCCGGGCGCCGTCAGCCTGTCCGCCAGACCACCGCGCGCCAGAATCCGCGCCATCGCCCTGTCGGGCTCGGTCAATTCGGCAACTCGGTTGGCCCCGATGATCGCGCCACGCAGCGGGAGAATGTCGTCCATCGGGTTCGGTCCCTGCGTGACTTCCTCACCCAAGGACTGCTTCACAAACCCGACCGCCAGGGTAGCGACGGCGAGTCCGGCATCGGCCGCAAACAGGCCGGCGCGGACAGGGGCGATGGCTGCGTCGGCGATCAATTTGCTGATGTTCACCAAATGAGTGTATGACTCGGCGCCATCTCTGTGGGCTGGTCGCGCCAATGGGACGGCAGGGCTTTGGCTGCGCCAGTATTTCCCTTGTGAAACCTTCTCTCCCCCGTCTCCCCGCCGAGATCGTGCGCGTTGCGATCAATGCCAGCGGTGGCCTCGGTGAGCCGTGGCACCTCGACGATGCGACTGCGGTGCGGGTGGGCAATCTGCTGTTCGCGATTGACGTGGATGAGTTGGGCTGGGTGGTGACGGCTTACGTGATCGACGGCGGGGAGGCCGATCCGGTCGCGGTCCTGGCTGGAGAGAACGGCGACCCCGTGCGGGCGCTCACCGCCTGGCTGCGGGCCGCAGCAGGTCCGATGACCTGGAAACGTGTCGCGCCGGGCGTATACCGCTCCGGCGGGTATCTCGTTGGCCTGCTTGCTACCGGCGAGTGGTTCGCCGAAGGGCCTGGCATGGATCGTTGCTTCGATCACAAGCACGACGCTCAGGCTGCGTGCGCGGCCGCACGCAATGACACCGTTCCGCTGCCGGGGCGTACCACTGGGCGCGGGAGCTGAGACGTTAGTGATGGCGTTAGGCCTGGTGGGCTTCCGGCGGTGTGACCGCGCCCCGTCAATCAAGCACACGCCGCCGACTTCGGCGCCGGCTGCAAATTAGACGGGACGTCTGTTATGCCAGTATGCTGGTTTGCGGGGCTGGCCCGCGATCCCCATCCCGGGCCGCCCCGTTCCACAGCCTGAAATCTAGGTGAGGACTCAGTCGAGATGGCAGTCGCCCGCCGCGCGGCAACAGATTCGCCGAACAGTTCCCCGGGAGCCGCAGCCACACGGCAGCGGCTTCTCGACGCGGCGGTCGACCTCTTCACCGAAACCGGCTATTTCGCCACCAACCTGACCGACATCACCTCCCGAGCGAGCATGACCACCGGGGCGTTCTACCACCACTTCGCCTCCAAGGAAGCCATCGCGACCGCGATCGTCGCGCAGGGCTGGTCGACGGTCATCACCGAGGTGACCCGATGCCTCAACACATCCGGACCCGGCCTGGAACGAGTCATCGTGATGACCTTCCAGATCTCAGATCTCATGAAACGCGACAAGTCGGTGGGCATCGCCAACCACCTCGCCCAGGCTTTTGGGCAACTGAGCATCGAAGGCCGGCAGTCGTTTCACGAACACGTCAGCAGATTCATTCGGCGCGTCGCCGATGCGCTCAGCGATAGCGACTTGCGGGACGATGTCACCCCCACGCAAGCTGCCAGTCTGGTGTGGATCTGCTTGCAAGGTTGCCACCTGCTTTCCGACGCCCTCATGGACAACGGCTCGCACGTCGAACAGCTCCTCCTGACCTGGCAGGTCGGCTTGCGATCAATGGTGACACCGACGGCCCTGTCCCATTACGAGCAGTTCACTGCTCGGCTGGCCGGCCAGTACACCGACGCCGTGTGGTGACGCTTCGACCGGATGTCGCTCAGTCCGGCGGTGCGGTCAGAGCTTCGAGTGCTGGGATGCCGACGGGTTCGGCGGCAAGCAGCGGGATGACAGCGCTGCGGTAGGCGTATTTTGTTCTCACAGTGGTGATTTGGCTGAGCTCAGCGGCGGCCCGTCGTAGTAAGAGTCGGTTGGTGGGGTTGGCGGCGGCGACGGAGTTGTTGACGACCCATGCCCAAGGGTGAATGCCGGCGCGTTCGAGGTCGTTCTGTAGCTCGGCGGCCTCGAGCACCGGGGTGGTTTCGGCCAATGTGATGAGCAGAACTTTGGTGAGGGCGGAGTCCTGAAGCCGCATCAGCGGGGTGGTGTAATTCCCGCCGTCAACCATCTGGCGTGCGATCTCGCGGTGGTAGGAACCGGTGGCATCGAGCAGCAGCAGAGTGTGCCCGGTGGGTGCGGTGTCCAAGACGACGAAGGTGCTCCGGGATTCATGGATGACTTTTGAGAAGGCTTGGAAGACAGCGACTTCCTCGGTGCACGGCGAGCGCAGGTCTTCGGCGAGAGTCGCCCGGCCGGCCTGATCGAGATGCGCCCCCTTGCCGGCCATGACGCGGTCGCGGTACTGCTGGCTGGCATCTGCGGGGTCGATGCGCGAGACCCGCAGGTTCGCGACGCCGCCCTGGAGGGTCTCGGTGAGGTGGGCGGCGGGATCGGTGGTGCTGAGGTGGACGTCGTGGCCGCGGTTGGCCAGGGCGACCGCGATCGCGGCGGCGACGGTGGTCTTGCCGACACCGCCCTTGCCCATGCACATCACCAAGCCTTTCCCGCTGCGTTCGATCTCATCGACGAGGGCACGCAGTGGTGCGATCGCCACCGCGTGCGGGGCGGCCGAGGTGGTGTCGGCGGCGTGGATGACGGGGGTGGTTTCGAAAAGGGTGCGCAGGGCCTCGAGGCCGACCATGTTGTCGGCTTTGAGGTCGATGCTGTCGTGCGGCAGCGCCCGCAGGGCGGCGGGCATATCGGCCAGCGCGGCCTGCTCGCGGCGATACACCGCACTGGCCAGGGGGTCGCTGTCGTCGCCCGGTTGGGGCATGACGGCGTTGACCACCACGTACTGGCGGTTCATCCCGAGGGCAGCCAATTCCCCATGGGTACGGTCGATTTCGCGCAGCGCCGAGCGGGTCGGCCGGGTGACCAGGACCAATCGGGTGCGGTCGTGGTCGGCCAAGGCGTCCACCGCGGCGGCGTAGGTGCTTTTCTGCTTGTCCAGTCCGGCCAGCGGACCAAGGCAGGAGGCGTCGCCCTTGCCGGTCTGCAGGAACTGGGTCCAGTTGCCCGGTAGTTGGAGCAGCCGGATGGTGTGTCCGGTGGGGGCGGTGTCGAACAGGATGTGGTCGAAGCCGCCGACGGTGCCGTCGGCGTCGGTGAGCAGGGCGGTGAACTCATCGAAGGAGGCCACCTCGGTGGTGCACGATCCGGACAGCTGTTCGGTGATGGACGCGATCGCGGCCTCGGGCAGCAGACCGCGGACTGGGCCTACGATGCGTTCGCGATAGTCCGCAGCGGCGGCTTCGGGGTCGATCTCGAGGGCGGACAGTCCCGCAACGGCGGGGATCGCGGTGATGCGGTTACCGATGGCGACCCCGAAGACTTGCCCGACATTGGAGGCCGGATCGGTCGACACCAGCAGCACCTTCTTGCCGGCGTGAACCAGCGCCAGCGCGGCCGCACAGGCGATGGAGGTCTTGCCGACTCCACCCTTGCCGGTGAAGAACAGGAACCGGGGCGGGTTGGTGAGGAACGTCAGCTCAGCAGACGTCATGGCAGGCCAGATCTCCAGTCGGGGTGGAAGTTTCGAGCGCTGGGGACATCAGCAGCAGCCGGTGTCTTCGCAGCAGGAGGACTCGTTGCTCTCGGAGATTCCAAGGCTGATCCCTCCCGCGGGCACTGTCGCCAGGTTCGCCAAGCCCGCCCAGCGGGCGAGTTCGGCTCGGGCGGGATAGCGGCCGGTCGCCACAGTGACCCCGCCGACTGACACCAGGGGAAGCCCGGCCGCGCCGGCGATCTCCAGGAAGCTCTTGACCGCCTCGTTGTGGGCGAAGGCCATCGGGTCATTGGCCAGGTTGTGGCGGGTGATGGACGCGCCCTGCTCAGCCAGCCAGGCCATGTCGGCGGTGAAGGTGACCAGGTTCTGGTCGACGTCCTCACCACATACGCCGGTGTTGCAGCACAGGGCGGGTTCGAAAACGGCGATGGTGGGCATGGTGTCTGGTTTGGACATGGTGTCTGGTTTGGACACGGTGTCTGGTTTGGACATGGTGTCTCCTCTGTCGGTTCAGGGGTGGTCGGTGGGCGCGGTGGCCCAAAGCCTGTCTCCAGTTGACGGATGGATAGATGAGTATCAATATAGACACATGTCGATGCTTCCGCCCAGCGGGCGCGGGCCGTGCTGCGCCCCGCTGGCCAACGAGCCACTGGACTCTGACTGGGCCGGTCAGCTGGCCCGGATGTTCAAAGCCTTGAGCGATCCTGTGCGGCTGAGGATTCTGAGCTTGATCGCCAGCCATGAGGGCGGGGAGTGCTGCGTGTGCGACATCTCCGCGGCCAGCGAGGTGTCCCAGCCCACGATCTCCCATCACCTCAAGACCCTTCGTGAAGCCGGCTTGCTGGACTGCGAACGGCGCGGCACCTGGGTTTACTACTGGGTGATCCCCTCAGCACTGGAACAGCTCTCGGCCGTCCTGGCCCCCGCCACCGATTTCTCGTTCGCTCCACCCACCGAGAGGACGTGCCGATGACCGGCAAGCCATCCGTTTTATTCGTGTGCATCCATAACGCCGGCCGTTCCCAGATGGCCGCCGGCTTCCTCTCCGCTCTGGCCGGGGAGGCCATCGAGGTCCGCTCGGCCGGCAGTGCGCCAGCTGATGCGGTTAACCCCGCCGCAGTGGAGGCCATGGCAGAGGTCGGCATAGACATCTCCACCCAGAACCCGAAGATCCTGACCACCGACGCGGTCGAAGCCTCCGATGTGGTGATCACGATGGGCTGCGGGGACACCTGCCCGTTCTTCCCCGGCAAGAGCTACCGCGACTGGGTGCTCGAAGACCCCGCCGGCAAGGGTGTAGAAGCCGTGCGACCGATCCGCGACCAAATCAAGGCCCGCGTCGCAGACCTCGTCGCCGAGCTGCTCCCCGATACCGCTATCCGCTGACGTCAGCGGAAAAACCAGGAGAACCGTCCGTGTCCCGAATCCAATTGGCGCTCAACGTCGATGATCTCGACGCAGCCATCGCGTTCTACTCCAGGCTGTTCAATACCTCCCCGGCCAAGGTGAAGCCCGGTTACGCCAACTTCGCCATCGCCGAACCCCCGCTCAAGCTGGTCCTGCTTGAAAACCGCGGCCAGGGCGGCAGCATCAACCACCTCGGCGTCGAAGTCGAATCCAGCGAGCAGGTTCGCGCCGAGATCGCCCGGCTCACCGAAGCGGGCATGTTCACCGAGGAGGAGATCGGCACCACCTGCTGCTTCGCCACTCAGGACAAGGTGTGGGTCACTGGTCCCGACGGGGAACGGTGGGAGGTCTACACCAAACTCGCCGATACCGAGACCTTCGGCGCCGCAACGGCTTTCGCCAAACTTCCGCTCACAGACACGACCAGTTGCTGCACCGAAACCCCCGCCGGAGAACGGTCGTGACCGGGGTGTCGACAGCCGACCCGCACGCACCAGTGGTGGGCAAGCTGTCCACCCTCGACCGGTTCCTGCCGGTGTGGATCGGCATCGCCATGGCCGCGGGCCTGCTCCTGGGCCGCTGGATACCTGGTCTGAACACCGCACTGGAAAGCGTTCAGATCGATGGTATTTCACTGCCCATCGCCCTGGGCCTGCTGATCATGATGTACCCGGTACTGGCCAAGGTCCGCTACGACCGCCTCGACAGCGTCACCACCGACCGCAAACTGCTCATCAGCTCCTTGGTGCTCAACTGGGTGCTCGGTCCCGCGCTGATGTTCACCCTGGCCTGGCTGTTGCTTCCCGATCTGCCCGAGTACCGCACCGGACTGATCATCGTCGGGCTGGCCCGCTGCATCGCCATGGTCATCATCTGGAACGACCTGGCCTGCGGCGACCGTGAAGCTGCCGCCGTGCTCGTCGCCCTGAACTCGATCTTCCAGGTGTTCATGTTCGCGGTGCTCGGCTGGTTCTACCTCTCCGTCCTGCCTGGCTGGCTGGGCTTACCGCAAACCACGATCGCCGCCTCGCCGTGGCAGATCGCCAAGTCCGTGCTGATCTTCCTCGGCATCCCGCTGCTGGCTGGATATCTGTCCCGCCGCCTCGGGGAACGCGCCAAGGACCGGCAGTGGTACGAAACCCGGTTCCTGCCCAAGATCGGGCCTTGGGCGCTCTACGGGCTGCTGTTCACTATCGTCATTCTCTTTGCGCTGCAAGGCGATCAGATCACCAGCCGGCCCTGGGACGTCGCACGCATCGCCCTGCCGCTGCTGGCCTACTTCGCCATCATGTGGGGCGGCGGCTACCTGCTCGGGGCCGCCCTCGGCCTGGGGTACGAACGCACCACCACCCTGGCATTCACTGCCGCAGGTAACAACTTCGAACTGGCCATCGCCGTCGCGATCGCCACCTACGGCGCAACCTCGGGGCAAGCCCTCGCCGGCGTCGTCGGACCCCTCATCGAAGTTCCGGTCCTCGTCGGCCTGGTCTATGTATCGCTCGCCCTGCGGGGACGATTCCGTCATTCCGAGCCAATCGGCTAGTGCCGACCGGTAGTCGTTTTTCCGGGGCCGCGGGCGCGTAGCACCGCAGCCCATCCTGGAAAAAAATTCCCAAGTAAGCGTGCTGTTGGCAGTCCCGGGCCTGTGCATCCAGGCTCGTCGTCTGGGCCGGGAACCTGCAGAATTGCCTTGTCCGTAGTCGTGGCAGAATCACGGTTGGCCAACGAGTTTTTAGAAGGAGCCATGAGACGCGCCAAGCGCAAACCTCGAAGACCCCGGCCCGGATGTGACAGCCGCTGTGTCACGGCGTCCGGGAGACCTCTGTGGTGACCGCGCTGAGTATTGGTCTCGGCATTCTTGTCGTGCTGGCGATTACCGCTCTCACTGGGTACTTCGTTGCTCAGGAGTTCGCCTACATGGCCGTGGATCGGTCCCGGCTGAAGGCCCGCGCGGAAGCGGGTGACGCGGCCGCACGCCGAGCGCTGTCGATCACCCGACGGACGTCGTTCATGCTTTCCGGCGCACAACTCGGCATCACCGTCACCGGTCTGCTCGTCGGTTACGTCGCCGAACCGCTCATCGGAGCTGGAGTGGGGGAACTGCTCGGTGGCGCCGGAATCCCCGCCGCCCTGGCCATTGCCATCGGAGTGATCCTGGCAGTGGTGTTCTCGACCGTTGTCCAGATGGTTTTCGGCGAGTTGTTCCCGAAGAACCTCGCGATCGCTCGCCCTGAGCCGTTAGCCAGATGGCTTTCTCGCTCCACCGCCATCTATTTGGCGCTGTTCGGCTGGCTGATCCAACTCTTCGATTCGTCGTCGAACCTGCTGTTGCGGGCGTTGCGGATCGAGCCGGTTCACGACGTGGAGCATTCAGCGACCGCCCGCGACCTCGAGCACATCGTCGCCGAGTCGCGCCAGACCGGCGAGTTGCCGGCCGAACTGTCCACCCTGCTCGACCGAATCCTGGACTTCCCCACCCGCACTGCGGAGCACGCGATGATTCCACGTGCACGGGTGGACGTCGTCGGGG
>NZ_JBIIOV010000118.1:0-10437 GCF_044342925.1 Mycobacterium sp.
GCCGACCGTCGGCTCCGAATGCAGGAGTGACAGCCGGTCACCGTGCCGGCATCTGACAAACAGCCAGCCGGCGACGAGCGTGTCCCAGGCTGCGGGGAAGGGTTTAACCATCGTGGAGAAATTGGTCAAGTGGCTCGGGCCGGGCGCGGTCGTCGGCGGCCTGGGTGCGGCGATGTTGTGCGGCGCGGGTCTGGCCAGCGCCGATACCGGCGACGACGCCGGTTCGGGGGAGCGGGCTTCGCAGGCCAGCGCCTCGCGGTCCGACACCGACAGCCCCACCCGCAAGGCCCGCGCGGGCACCCGCGGCATGTCCGCCCGCGTCGAGGCGCCGGAGCCGCAAGCCTCCCGTGCCGAGATGATCCCTGATTCGGCCCTTGAGGCTATCGAGGCGCCCACACCACGCGCCCGGGTCTCGGCCGAGGCCCAGGCGGTTGCACTACCCAGCGACAACGAGCCGCCGGCCGCCCCGGCACTCCCGTCGGCCGCACCCGCTGCGGCGGTCGTGGCCAAGCAATCCGCCGCTTCCGCCGCCACAGTTGCGGCCAGCTCGCCGGCCCCGGCGGCCGCCACCACGGCGGCTGCGGCCCCGGTGGTGCCATCGAGTGTGCCGGTGGACCCGGCGCAGTTCGCCGGCACCTACTACGAGCAGGGCAGCGTCAAGCAGTTCTTCAACTTCGGCCTGGTGAACACCAAGGCGGTCTACACCGTGAAATCGAACGGCACCCTGGGCGTGCAGAACTCCGGCAACTACTTCTTCAAATGGGGTCCGAGGTCGTCGATCAAGGGTTCGGCGGTCGCGGTCAACTCCACCAACACCGCGCTCAACGTCGGGTTCGGGGGCACTCCGTCGTCGAACCCGCCGGGCAACTACCTGATCCTCGATCGCGCACCGGACTACAGCTGGGTCATCGTCAGCGACCCGAGCGGTCGCAGCGGCTACATCCTGACCCGCAGCAAGACCATCGACCCGGCGACGTATCAGCAGTTGCTCGCCAAGTCGCGGGCCCTCGGTGTGACGGGGCGCATCACGCCGACGACTCAATACCGGTGAGCATGCGGGCGGTCGCTTACGACATCCGCCAGCGTTCCCAGGCGGCCTGCCGCGAGGTGCCCGAGATCTCGGCGACCTGACTCCACGAGTTCGACTCCGCCACCAGTCGCGCGGCGTTGCCGACCTGCTGGCCCGTGTAGGCGACGATTCGCAGTAGTTCGGCGAACCCTTCGCGGGTGCCGCGACCGCTCAGTTCGTCGACGGCCCGGCTGATGAGCGCGGCCAGCTCGGCCTCGGTCAACCCGTCCAACGGCGCCTCGGCCGCGGAGTCGGATCGGTCAGTCATGGGCCGATTTTAGGCGTCGTCAGGCCGCCGGGACGTCCAGCCGGATTTCGGCGTCGGTCGAGGTGAACCGCCGGCTCCAGGTGGTGCCCGGCCACCGGTAGTGCACCTCGCCGGTGTCCGGGCGGTAGTCGGCGGTGTAGAGCGTGCCAAAACCGTTGGCGTAGTGCGGGCTTCGCAGCGGCGGGCGCAGGAATTCCTCGGCGACCTGATCTGCCGGCAGCTGCTCGGCGAGCAGGCCGCGCAGGTGCGCTTGGCGTTCCAGACTGCGGAATCGCCGGGCGTGGGCGGCGTCTTCCGGCTCGTCGAACCGGTGGTTGGTCGCCAGCGGGCAGTCTCGCTGCTCGAACACCCCGGGTGCCAGGTAGACGGTCCGGTAGTCACCGGTGCGGTCGGTCAGCGTCAGGTTGTAGGACATGGCGACCGGGATGCGGGCCACCGCGCTCACGGCTTCCTCGACGGTTCCCGCTACTTCCAGTAGGTAGCGCACCACCAGGGGAATGCCGAACCCGCTACCGCTGCCTCGGGCGCCGCCGAACGTCAGGGAGACTGCCAGCCCATCGGAATTCATCCCGTCCAGCAGGCCCCAGAGGCAGTCGCCGGTGCCGATCACCTGGCGCTCGGAGAACCGGGTCGACATCACCACCTGCTCGAACAGGTCGGGGTGGTAGTCGTAGTTGCGGATCAGCGCCCGCGGTCCGGTGGTGGTGACCACCTGCGAGCAGGCCGGCGCGAAGGCCGGCATGTTCCACCCGGTGAGCATCGACGCGGTGGTCGCATCCCGGCCGGTCAGCGCAACCAGGCCCGCCCAGGCCGGGTGCAGTTCGGGCATATGCCGGACCAAGGCGTCTTCGGCCTCGGAAACTGTTGGGCGCCTGCCGGTTCCGGGCCGCAGATACCAGGACCGGTAGGCCGGCCAGGTGGCGTCGTACAGGGCACGCCAGCGCGGTCCGGGGCGGTCTTCACAGAACGCGTGCAGGGCGATGGACTGCACCGGGGAACCTGCGGCATTCATCATGCGTCAAGGTTTACCTGACACCCGACTGCGACGTCAAGCCAGCCTTGACGAATGGCCTCGGGGCGGGAGCCGGCAAGCCCCGCGGGCCCTGATGCCATAGTCTTCGATTCGAACGTCGGCCCGCTGTGGCCGAAGGCAATGGGGAGGACTCTGCACGTGAAGCTGTCACCAATGCGTCTGATCGGCACCGCGATGCTCGCGGTGGCGCTACCACTGTCGGCGACCGCGTGCGGGGGCGGTGGCGGCTCGGCTTCGGGCGACAAGATCGTCATCGGCACCAAGTTCGACCAGCCCGGCCTGGGAACGAAGAACCCGGACGGCTCGATGAGTGGTTTCGACGTCGACGTCGCCCGCTACGTCGCCAAGGAACTCGGCTATCCAGAGGACAAGATCGAATGGAAGGAATCGCCGTCGGCCCAGCGCGAAACGCTGCTGAGCAACGACCAGGTGAAGTTCATCGTGGCGACGTATTCGATCACCGACGCGCGCAAGGAGAAGGTCGACTTCGCCGGGCCCTACCTGCTCACCGGTCAGAGCCTGCTGGTGAAGTCCGACAACACCGACATCACCGGCGCCGAGTCACTGCAGGACAACAAGAAGCTGTGCTCGGTGTCGGGATCCACTCCCGCACAGCGCATTAAGGACAAGTACCCCGGCGTGCAGCTCCAGCAGTACGACACCTACTCGGCGTGCGTGGAAGCGCTGCGCAACGGGGCCATCGACGCCGTCACCACCGACGAGGTCATCCTCGCCGGGTACGCGGCGAAGTCGCCCGGTGAGTTCAAGATCGTCGGCAAGCCGTTCTCCGAGGAGCGCTACGGCATCGGGCTGAAGAAGGACGACGCCGAACTGCGGACCAAGATCAACGACGCGCTGGCCAAGATGGACGCCGACGGCGCCTGGAAGGCGGCCTTCGACAAGAACCTCGGCCCGGCCGGGCTGACCGCGCCGACGCCGCCGCCCATCGACCGGTACTGAGCGCCGAAGGGTCGGAGGCGTGGAGCGTTCGGCCTCGTAGTGGTACACCTTCCCTACACGTCAGGTGTAAAGTACGTGTATGGCCAGGATGCGTACCAATATCGAAATCGAGGACCGCTACGTCGAGGCGATAAAGACCCGCTACGGGGTCCACACCAAGACTGAAGCCGTGGATCTTGCGCTGCGGCACCTCGCGGGCCAGCCCATGACGCGTGAGGAGGCGCTGGCGATGCGGGGTGCCCATGCGATTGATGATGTTCCGGATACCGGTCCCGCGTGATCCTGGCGGACACCTCGGCGTGGGTTGAGTACGACCGGGCCACGGGTAGTAGCGCAGACCAGCGCATTGCCGAGTTGATCTCCACGGATGGGCCGCTGGTGTTCACTGAGCCGGTTCTGATGGAGGTGGTGGCCGGCGCGCGCAGTGAGGCCCGTGAGGAGGATCTGCGGCGACTGTTGCTGCGATTCGATTTGGCGCACTTCGATGCGGTGTCCGATTTCGACGCCGCCGCGCGCATCTACCGTCGGTGCCGGAAGGCGGGCGTCACCGCTGGCGGGATGGTCGACTGCATGATCGCGGCAGTCGCGCACCGTCGCAGTCTCGCGCTGCTCGCCTGGGACGCTGACATGTTCCGCGTAGCCGAGGTGATCGGAATAGAGCTGGACGAAGCATCGTTGCGTGCGGGTTGATGGTCAGGACCCGATCCGAACGGCAGACTCAATGGCCATGGCGGAGTTGCTGATCGCGGGCAGGCCTCAGTCCAGCCGCCTGGCGTCGACCACCCGCAGCACGGCGGCGCCGTCCTCGTCGGAGGCCTCCAGATCCACCTCCACCTCGATGCCCCAGTCGTGATCGCCGGCCGGGTCGTCGAGGATCTGGCGCACCCGCCACACCCCGGGCTGACGGTCGATAATGAGCAGGGCGGGCCCGCGGGCGTCGGCGCCTAAGCCCACGTCGCTGTGCTCGGCGAAGTAGTCGCCGATGACCTCCTGCCACCGATCGGCCGTCCACCCGGACGCGGAATCCAACTCGCCCAACGCATCCCAACGCCGCCGCGCGAACAGCTCCACCCGACGGAACAGGGCGTTGCGGACCATCGCGGTGAACGCCCGCTCGTTGCCGGTCAGCGGGCGTGGCCGGGCCGGCACGGCCACCGGCGCCGTCAGCGGCTGATCGGGGCTGGTGAGCTGCTCCCACTCGTCGAGCAGGCTGGAGTCGACCTGACGTACCAGCTCGCCGAGCCACTCGACGACATCGGTGAGCTCCTCGGTCCGCGCGGCGGCCGGCACCCCCGACCGCAGCGCCTTGAACGCATCGGAGAGGTAGCGCAGCACCGCCCCTTCCGAGCGCACCAGTCCGTAGACGCTGACGTACTCGCGGAAGGTCATCGCCCGTTCCCACATCTCGCGCACCACCGACTTCGGCGACAACCGCCCGTCGGCGGCCCACGGATTGCTCTGCAGGTACACCTCGAAGATGTGCCGCAGCAGCTCGTCGAGCGGCTTGGGATAGCTGACGTCATCCAGCAGCGCGATCCGCTCGTCGTACTCGATGCCGTCGGCCTTCATCTGGGCCACCGCCTCGCCTCGGGCCTTCTTCAGCTGCGCCGCCAGGATCTGACGGGGGTCCTCAAGAGTGGCCTCGATCACCGAAACCACATCCAGGGCAAAGGTTTCCGACGCAGGGTCCAGGGCCTCGATGGCGGCCAGGGCGAACGTCGACAGCGGCTGGTTGAGGGCGAAGTCCGCCGGCAGGTCCACCGTCAGCCGGTACCGGCGCCCTTTGTGATCGGGATCGCCCTCGGGTTCCGGTAGGCGCTCCAGCACCCCGGCCTGCAGCAGCGAGCGTGCGATGCCGACCGCCTCCAGGATGTGTTTGAGCTGGCGCTTGCGCGGCTCGTGGTTGTCGGTCAGCAGCCGGCGCATCGCGACGAACGGGTCACCGGGGCGGTCGACGACGTCGAGGATCATCGCCGTCGAGACCTTCATATTCGACGTCAACGGTTCCGGCGCCGCCTCGACGAGCCGGGTCATGGTGGCCTCGCTCCACGGCACCATGCCCTCGGGGACCTTCCGGCGCACCAGTTTCCGGCGCTTCTTAGGATCGTCGGCGACCTTGGCGAACTGCTTGAGGTTCTCCACCTCGTGATCGGGGGCCTGCACCACCACGGTGCCGGCAGTGTCGTAACCGGCGCGCCCGGCCCGGCCGGCGATCTGGTGGAACTCGCGGGCGTTGAGCAGCCGGCTGCGAGTGCCGTCGTATTTGGACAGCGCCGAGAAGACGACGGTGCGGATCGGCACGTTGATGCCCACGCCCAGGGTGTCGGTGCCGCAGATGACCTTCAGCAGCCCGGCCTGGGCGAGCTGCTCGACCAGTCGCCGGTACTTGGGCAGCATCCCGGCGTGGTGCACCCCGATACCGTGGCGCACCAACCGCGACAGCGTCGAGCCGAACGCGGTGGTGAACCGGAACCCCCCGATCAGCTCGGCGATCGCCGCCTTCTCGTCCTTGCGGCACACGTTGACGCTCATCAGCGCCTGCGCCCGTTCCAGCGCCGACTGCTGGGTGAAGTGCACCACGTAGACCGGGGCCTGGCGGGTGTCGAGCAGTTCGGCGATCGTCTCGTGCATCGGTGTGGTCGCATACGAGTAGTACAGCGGCACAGGACGTTCCGCGTTCGCGACGAGCGCAGTGGGTCGCCCGGTGCGCCGGGTGAGGTCCTCGCGCAGGAACGTCACGTCGCCCAGAGTGGCTGACATCAGCAGGAACTGGGCCCTGGGCAGCTCCAGCAGCGGCACCTGCCAGGCCCAGCCGCGGTCGGGGTCGCCGTAGAAGTGGAACTCGTCCATCACCACCAGACCGATATCGGCCGCAGCACCCTCACGCAACGCGATGTTGGCCAGCACCTCGGCCGTGCAGGTGATGATCGGCGCGTCGGCGTTGACCGCGGCGTCGCCGGTGAGCATGCCGACGTTAGCCGCCCCGAACACCGCGCACAGCGCGAAGAACTTTTCGCTGACCAACGCTTTGATGGGCGCGGTGTAGTAACTGCACGCACCCGCGGCCAGGGCGGCGTACTGCGCGCCGGTGGCCACCAGTGACTTCCCGGAACCGGTCGGGGTGGCCAGGATGACGTTCGCGCCGCCGAGCAGTTCGATCAGCGCTTCCTCCTGGGCGGGATACAGGGCAGTGCCGCACGCCTTAGCCCAGGCCGCGAAGGAGGCGAACAACGCGTCGGGGTCGGCGCCCTCGGCGCGCAGCGCGGAAAGGTCGCCGGGGTCGGCGAGCAGGGTGGGGGCGTCGGTGCTCACCTGCGCGGGCTCAACGCCGCTCAGCCCGCCGCCCACTGCTTGGCGGCCTCAAGGTCGTCGAGACCGAACAGCTCGACCTCGCCGGGGATCATCCAGGCCAGCGCGTGCAGGGCGTGGCCGATCCACTCCTTGTCGGTGACCACTGCGGTGCGCTTGAACGCGCGCAGGTGCGTGATGGTGCTGAAGCCCTGTCTGATGTCGGCGAGCAGCCCGCCCGGGCCGAATCCCTCGTAATCGGGTCCGATGACTTCGACGAAGCGGATCTCGTCGGATTCCAGCATCCGGTCCAAGGTGGGTTTGAACTGGCGGAAATCGGCGGCGGTGACTCGTCCCGACACCCGGATGCCGGCGACGCCGGCGGGCATGTCCTGCATTTCCTCGATCATGGCAAACCTCCCTCCACCTTGACGATAGGCCGCTCTGGCGGGGGGACGATAGGCCGCTCTGGCGGGGGGACGATAGGCCGCTCTGGCGGGGGCGGACGATGCCGCTCAGTGGTATCACTACGGTATCATCGCCGCATGGGGATGACTTTGCGCACCAGTGAGCAGCAGGCCGAAGCCCTGCGCCGGCAAGCCGCCGCTGAAGGCCGGTCGATGCAGGCCGTGGCGTTGTCGGCCATCGATGAATACATCGCCCGGCGGACGCACAAGGCCAAGGTCTCCGATGCGCTGGAGCGCGTTGTCCGTGAGGAGGCCGGGGTTCTTGAGCGTCTGAAGGACGCGTGACAATCGAGTACCTCGATCTCGAGGACCTGCTTGACATCGCCTCCCGGGTCGTCGGCCCGAATGTCGTTGTCAGCGATTACGGGCTACTGCACGCGGCGCTGTCGCGTCCGCACGCCTCGGTGTTCGGTGCGGACGCCTACCCGGATCTGCACAACAAGGCCGCTGCGCTGCTGCATTCGCTGGCGCGCAATCACGCGCTCCTCGACGGCAACAAGCGGCTGGCCTGGACAGCGTGTCGTACCTTCCTCGCTATCAACGGCGAGTGGATCAACGCACCCGAGGACGACCGCTTCGACTTTGTCATCAGCGTGGCCACCGGTGCGCTGGCCAACGTCCACATGATCGCCGAGCAGCTGCGCGCCTGGAGCTGAATCCCGTCCGCTGCTCACGCAGGGCTCAGGGTGAGCCGCAGAATCCGGTCGTCCTCGCCGCGCGGGTCTCCGCGACCGTCGGTGTTGCTCGTGGAGAGCCACAGCGATCCGCCGGGCGCCGTCTCGATGGTCCGAAGCCGACCGAGGTCGCCCAAGTCCAGCCGGTTCGCTTGTCCTGATTGGTCCAGGGGAACCTGCCACACCGTCTGCCCGCGCAGCGATGCGACGTAGGCGTAGTCGCCGACGATGGCGATCCCGCTCGGCGACGCGATCGAGGTGGGCTCCCACTCCATCACTGGATCGACGTATCCGGGCTTACCGCAGGCGCCTTCGCACTCGGGCCACCCGTAGTTCGATCCCGCTGTGATGAGGTTGAGCTCGTCGACGTCGCTCTGGCCGAACTCACTGGCCCACAAGCGATTCTGAGCGTCGAAGGCCAGGCCCTGAATGTTGCGGTGTCCCAGCGAGAACACCGCAGACCCGGGCAGCGGATTGTCGGCGGGTACCGAGCCGTCCGGGGTGACCCGCAGAATCTTGCCGGCCGGCGACGCAGGATCCTGGGCGGCGTCGCGGTCACCGGCGTCACCGGTGGCGATGTAGAGCATGCCGTCGGGTCCGAAGGCGATCCGTCCGCCGTTGTGGATGCCCGCCTTGGGGATCCCGACGAGGACCTCCTCGGCAGCGCCGAGGCCGGCACTGTCCCAGGCCATCCGCACCACGCGGTTGTCGTCGGCGGCGGTGAAGTAGGCGTACATCCAGCCGTCGGCGTAGGCGATCCCGAGCAGGCCTCCCTCGCCGCGGGGCGTCACGCCGTCGACCATGCCCACGGGGGCCGTCGTGCCCTCTGCGACGCGCAGAATGCGCGCGGTGTCGCGCTCGCTGACCAGCGCGGAGCCGTCGGGCAGGAACGCGATGCCCCACGGCACGTCAAGCCCGGTGGCCACCGTCTCAGCCACTCGGATCGCCGGTGCGCCGTCGGCGTGCGTGACGGAAGGTGCGGTGACGGGGACTGGGACGCTTGAACCGCACCCGGCGAGCACCAGCACGGTCAATCCCGAGATGACCGATCGGATTCGCATACCCCAGTGTGCGGCAGGTGCGCCGGGCCGGCCACCCGCCGCTCGCTAACCTGGAACCACAAGGGGAGGTTTTTGAGATGGCGTGCGGGATTCCTATCGCAATCGGGGTGGCCGCGCGGACCGCGATGCACCGCTCCACTGACACCTCCGCGGCACGCTAGCACCGATGCTCGGAATCCTCGCCGCGCACGCAGTCGCGGCGGTGTTCGCCCCCGCCCTCGTGAACCGGTGGGGACGACGGGCCTTCTATCCGCTGGCGCTGGTGCCGCTCGGGTCCCTGGTGTGGGTGGCGTCGAACTGGCCCGGGCCCGGCCCCGCACAGCGGATCGACATCCCGTGGGTCCCCGAGTTGTCGATGAACATCGCCCTTCGCTTCGACAGCCTGGCCGCCATCATGGCGGTTCTGGTGCTCGGCATCGGCGCGCTGGTGCTGGTCTACTCCGCTGAGTACTTCCACCATCGCGACGGCCACACCGAGAACCGGCTGCCGAGCTTCGCCGCCGAAATGGTCGCCTTCTCCGGGGCCATGTTCGGCCTGGTGGTCGCCGACAACACCTTGCTGCTCTACCTCTTCTGGGAATTGACGACGGTGCTGTCGTTCCTGCTGGTCGGGCATTACGCGGAGCGGGCCACCAGCCGCGCAGCCGCGATGCAGGCCCTTCTGGTGACCACCTTCGGTGGCCTGGCGATGCTGGTCGGTGTCGTCATCATCGGGCAGGCCGCGGGCACCTATCTACTCTCGGAGCTCATCGCCGCCCCGCCCGGCGGCACGGCCGTGAGCGTCGGGGTGGTGCTCGTCATCGTCGGTGCGCTGTCCAAATCGGCGATCGTGCCGTTCCAGTTCTGGTTGCCCGGCGCGATGGCGGCGCCCACCCCGGTCAGCGCGTACCTGCATGCCGCGGCGATGGTCAAGGCCGGCATCTATCTCGTCGCCCGCCTCACCCCGGCGTTCGCCGATTCCCCCGGCTGGCGGCCCACCCTGATCACCCTCGGCGTGGCGACGATGGTGCTGGCCGGCTGGCGGGCTGTGCGCGAGTACGACCTCAAGCTGATCCTGGCCTTCGGCACCGTGAGCCAGCTCGGCTTCCTGATGATCATGGTCGGCGGGGGCGGACGGGACATGATGCTGGCCGGGCTGGCGATGTTGTGCGCACACGCGTTGTTCAAAGCGACCCTGTTCATGGTTGTCGGCATCATCGACCACGCGACCGGCACTCGGGACATCCGCCGGCTGGCCTGGCTCGGCCGTCGGCTGCCGGGATTGTTCGTCGTCGCCGCGGCGGCGACGGCGAGTATGGCCGCGCTGCCGCCGTTTTTCGGGTTCATCGCCAAGGAAAGCGCCTTCGAGGCGATCGGTCACAGCGCAGCGCTGGGCCGTTGGGCGCCGGTGGTGCTGGCCGGGGTGGTGGTTGGGTCGGTGTTCACCACGATCTACAGCCTGCGCTTCATCTGGGGTGCCTTCGCGGCCAAGGGGCAAGAAGCTCCGAGTTCGCCGGTCTCCAATCTGCACCGCCCGCCGGTGTTGTTTCTGGCGGCGCCGGCGATCCTGGCGGCAGCCGGCCTGGTGGTCGGCCTGCTGCCACGGTCAACGTGGTGCTGGTCGACATCCGGGCATGG
>NZ_JBIIOV010000262.1:0-2602 GCF_044342925.1 Mycobacterium sp.
TGTTCGGATTCGCCACCGGCTCGCAGCGCTCCCGCGAGCAGGTGATTCGCAACGTCGCGCTGATGGGCGCCGCCCCGGCTGCGGGGATGAGGGCGCTGACCGCGCTGACCGCCACCATGGCTTACGCCGTCCCCGACCCCAACACCGGGGGCAATCCGGCCTGGACAACCTTCGGCTACAACGGGCCGCCGCAGATCGCGCCCGGCGGACCTGAGCCGCTGCCCACCTTCACACCCACCGAGTCCACCGTGTCGGCCGACGTCTGCATCGTCGGCTCCGGCGCCGGCGGCGGGCTGATCGCCGGCGTCCTGGCGAAGGCGGGGCTGAACGTCGTCGTGCTCGAAGCCGGCCAGGCCCGCAACGAGGCCGACTTCATGGGCTACGAATTACAGGCTTACCAGCAACTGTTTTGGCGCGGCGGCGTCAACGCCACCGCCGACGGGAACGTCAGCATGCTCGCCGGCTCCACTCTGGGCGGCGGCCCCACGATCAACTGGACCAACTGCCTGCGCACGCCGGACTGGGTACGCGACAACTGGGCCGAGGAATTCGGACTCAAAGACGTCGCGACGCCGGACTTCGACGCGCACTTCGATGCCGTATTCGAGCGACTGGGAATCAACGGCGAGTGCTCGGACCTCAACGGTCCGCATCAGAGGATCCGCGCCGGCGCTGAAGCCCTGGGCTGGTCGTTCACGACCCTGGTCCGCAACGCTGACCCGCAGGCTTACTCGCCTGACACCGCCGGGCACCTCGGGTTTGGCGATCGGTCCGGGGGCAAGCGCGACATGCGCCATACCTATCTGCGCGACCTCGTCGATGCCGGCGGGAAGATCATCGTCGGCTGTGCGGCCAAGCGGGTGCTGGTGGAGAACGGCCGCGCCGCCGGGGTGGAAGCCACCTATACCGACCCGGCGACCGGCGCCACGAGAGAGCTGACCATCACGGCTCCCCGCGTGGTCGTCGCGTGCGGCTCGCTGGAATCTCCCGCCCTGCTGCTGCGCTCGGGCATCGGCGGCCCGGCGGTCGGCAAGTACCTGCACCTTCATCCGGTGGTGCCGTTCCTCGCCATCTACCCGGAGGAGACCACCCCGTGGTGGGGTGCACCGATGACCGCCATGGTGGACGAGTTCGCCGACGTCAAAGACGGGTACGGGTTCCTGATCCAGAATGCGCAATTCTCGCCGTCGGTCATCGTCGCGGGAATGGCCCGGGCTTCCGGCGCCGAGCACAAGGAGACCGTCGCCAAACTCGGCCATGGGCACCTTTCGATCGCCTTCCCCCGCGACCGCGGGCACGGCACGGTCACCATCGACGACAACGGCAACTCGGTGATCAACTACTCGATGACCGACGAGATCGACATCCTGGTCGCTCACACCTCCATCGAGAAGCAGATCCGGCTGCTGCACGCCGCCGGTGCCGAGCAGATCGTCCCGATGGGTTCGATGTCGTGGCGTTGGCGCCGCGGCGACGACCTGGAAGCGTTCATCAAGGCGGTACAGAACACGCCGCTGCGGGCCGGAGGCCTGCTGCTCGTCTCGGCGCACCAGATGAGCAGTTGCCGGCTGGGCAGCGATCCGCAAACCTCGGTGGCCAATCCGTCAGGCGAATTGCACGACACGCCAGGGGTTTACATCGGCGACGCCAGCGGCATGCCGACCGCCAGCGGTACCAATCCGATGATCTCGGTGATGGCGCTGGCGCACCGCACCGCCACGAACATCGCCAACCAAGCCAAGTCCACCGTCAACGCCTAGTCCACCGTCAACGCCTAGTCCACCGTCAACGCCTGAGGAGCACCATGACCACAACGATTCCGATGCCCGTCCACGACCGTTTCTACATCAACGGGCAGTGGACCGCTGCCAGCGGCTCCGAGACGATCGCGGTCGAGAACCCCTACACCGAGGAGGTCATCGCCCACATCCCGGTCGGCGATGCCGCCGATGTGGACCGCGCGGTCACCGCCGCCAAGGAAGCCTTCCCGAAGTGGGCGGCCACGCCGATCGCCGAGCGCGTCGACATGATCGACGCGATCGCGGCGAAGTTGTCCGACCGTGGCGACGAGTTGGCCGCCATCATCAGCACCGAGGTCGGCACGCCGATCACGCTGGCCCGCCTGATTCAGGTCGGTCTGCCCACCATGTCGTTCTCGGCAATCCGGGGCCTGGTGGATGAATTCCACCTTGAGGAGGTGATCGGCAACTCCCTGGTGGTTCGCGAGCCACTCGGTGTCATCGCGGCGATCGCGCCGTGGAACTACCCGTTGCACCAGATGGCCGCCAAGGTCGCCCCGGCGCTGGCCGCCGGCTGCACGGTGGTCCTCAAGCCCTCCGAGGTCACCCCGCTCTCGACGTTCGCGCTGATGGAGATCTTCGACGAGGTCGGTCTGCCGCCCGGAGTGGTCAACATGGTGACCGGTTGGGGCAACGTCATCGGCGAAGCGATGATCACCAACCCCAACGTGAACATGGTCACCTTCACCGGCTCGGAGGGCGTCGGCCGCCACATCGGTGAGGTCACCGGCCGCAACCTCGTGCCCGCGGCCCTGGAGTTGGGCGGCAAGTCCGCCTGCGTGGTGCTCGATGACGCCGACATG
>NZ_JBIIOV010000008.1:0-35859 GCF_044342925.1 Mycobacterium sp.
GGCCCCGCACCGTGATGTCGCCCTCGACGAGTCGGACCCGTTCCGCGGTGTGGGGATGGGCTGCCGCAATCTCGGCCAGCCTGGCCTTTGCGGCATCCATGTGCCTCGCCTGCACGATGCAGATGACTTCTGCGTCTTCCCGCTTGGCGAGGATCCGGGGGAGTAGCGCCGACCCGAGGAAACCCGGGAACCCCGTCATCAACACTGAACTCATCTTTATTTCCCCTCGCGTTCGGTTGCCGAAGATCAGTGGGCGCTCCGCGCCGACGCAGGTTCGGGATCTGTGTTAATACTTCACTCCCAGAACGTGCTCTGCAAGGCATGCCGAACGGCCCGCGCAGTACTACCTCGGAACGTGGAATCGCACCAGTTCGGCGCCGTCCACTGTGAGGTCCGACCACGATCCCGGCACGGCGAGCACCGCGATCGCCGACGTCGGGTACTTGAACGCGATCTGCTGGGCGGCGTCTCGGTCGCTCCCCGGCCCGGCCAGGCCGAGCGCGAGATGGCTCATCGTCGGCTCATGTCCGACCACGAGCAGCGTCGTGACGTCGTCGCCGACACCGTTGATCTCGTCGATCACCGTGTCCGGGCTCGCCCCGTAGAGCTGGTCGCGATAGCTCACCGGCGCGTCCACGCTGGTGCGCACGAGCGTCTGGCGGGTGCGGACCGCCGACGAGCACAGCACCGCGTCGATCCCCTGGACGTTCGCCCGCAGCCAGTCGCCGGCGATCCCGGCTTCGCGGACACCCCGGTTCGCCAGCGGCCGTTCGTGGTCGGGCACGCCGTCCGGGTAGTCGGATTTGGCATGCCGCATCAGCACCAGTGTTCTCATCCGCCCCATTATCCCGACGACGATGCGTCGACGGAGTCCCGAGGAGGAGTTGGGAAATTCAGGTCATTATCCCGACGACGATGCGTCGACGGAGTCCCGAGGAGGAGTTGGGAAATTCAGGCACAGCGGGCACATGCCGGTCGACGTCCCCGGAGTTGTCCGACCCCGGCCATACAGTCGGGGCCATGAAGTTTCTGCACACCGCGGACTGGCAGTTGGGCATGACGCGGAAATTCCTGGGTGACGACGCCCAGGCCCGGTACTCGGCCGCCCGCCGGGACGCCGTCGTGGCACTCGGCGACCTGGCCCGCGAGACCGGCGCCGAATTCATCGTCGTCTCCGGTGACGTCTTCGACGCCAACCAGTTGGCTCCGCAGGTAATCAGCCAGGCCCTCGAAGCGATGCGCCGGATCGGCGTTCCGGTCTATCTGCTGCCGGGAAACCACGATCCGCTGGACGCGTCGTCGGTGTACACCGGCGCGCTGTTCACCCGGGAGTGCCCGGACAATGTGACGGTGCTCGACCGCGACGGCGTGTTCGACGTCCGGGCCGGACTCCAGATCGTCGCCGCCCCGTGGCGGTCCAAGAAACCCACCGCCGATCTGACCGCCGATGTGCTCGACGGGATTGCCGCCGACGGTACTGCGCGGATCCTGGTGGCGCACGGTGCGGTCGACCTGCTCGACCCGGACCAGACCAACCCGGCACTTATCCGGATGGCCGGATTGACCGGCGCACTGGACAGTTCGGCTCTGCACTATGTGGCGTTGGGCGACAAGCACTCCCGCACCTGCGTCGGCGACAGCGGACGGGTGTGGTATCCGGGCTCGCCCGAGGTCACCAATTACGACCACAAGGAAGCGGACTCCGGCCAGGTGCTGCTCGTCGATGTGGACCTCGACGACCCCGCCCACCCGGTGAGCGTCGAGTCGCGCCGAGTCGGGACCTGGCGGTTCCTGACACTGCGCCGCGAGGTCAACACCATCCGCGATATCGCCGACCTCGACGTCAATCTCGACCAGTTGACCGGCAAGGACCGCACCGTCGTTCAACTCGGCCTGGTCGGCACCCTGACGGTCACCGACCGTGCTGCCCTGGACGCCTGCCTGGACAAGTACTCCCGGCTGTTCGCCGGCTTGGGCACCTGGGAACGGCACACCAACTTGGTCGTCATGCCCTCCGACGACGAATTCGACGACATCGGGATCGGCGGGTTCGCCGCCGACGCGGTCGCCGAACTGGTCCAGACGGCGCGGGCTGACAGCGCCGCCGCCGGCGCTGCGCGCGGTGCGCTCGCCCTGCTGCTGCGGCTCAAGGAGGGGAGCGCGGCGTGATACTGCACCGGTTACGGCTGACCAACTTCCGCGGCGTCGCCGACCGTGAGCTGAAATTCCCCGAGCGCGGCGTGGTGGTCGTGTGCGGTCCCAACGAGATCGGGAAGTCCTCCATGCTGGAGGCTCTCGATCTGCTGCTGACCTACCGGGACCGCTCCAACCACCGGGACGTCAAACAGGTTAAGCCTGCGAACAGCGATGTCGGCGCGGAGGTCGAGGCCGAGATCACCACCGGGCCTTACCGTTTCGTGTACCGGAAGCGGTTCCACAAGAAGGCTAAGACCGAACTCGAGATCATCGAGCCCAAGCCGGAGCAATGCAGCGGCGATCAGGCCCACGAGCGGGTCGAGGCCATGCTGAACGAGACGGTCGACACCAAGCTGTGGGAGGCGCAGCGAGTCCTGCAGGCGGCCTCCACCCACGCGGTGAACCTGTCGGGCTCCGACGCGCTGTCCCGGGCCCTGGATGCGGCCGCCGGTGAGACCGACGCGGCCCCGGCCGGCGCGGACTCCTATCTCATCGACCTCGTCGATGCCGAGTACCAGCGCTACTTCACCGGAACCGGCCGGCCGACGAAAGACTGGAAGGCCGCGATCGACCGGCTGGCGGCAGCCGACGCGGAGGTTGCCCGGTGCACCGCCGCCGTCGAGGAGGTCGACGACCGGGTGCGCCGCCACGAGGAACTCACCGGGACCCTCCGGGAACTGGCCGAGTCACTGGCGCCGGCGACCGAGCGGCTGAACGCCGCGCGGGAGGCCCGGTCGGTTCTGGCCGAACTGGCCGAGCAACTCGACCAGGCGCAACTGGCGGCTCAGGCCGCCGCGAACGCCGCCGCCAATGCCGCGATGGGCAATGGCCAGCGGCTGAAGCTTGTTGACGAGGTGCAGCGCCGCGCCGCCACGCAGGCCGCCCTGCATACCGAATTGCTCGCTGCGCAGACCGCCGGAGCCGCCGCTCGGGAGGCCGCCGATAACGCCGCGAAGTCCGCCGAGCAGGCCGAGGCCGCACTGCTGGCCGCACAACAACGGCTGGAGTCCGCCCGCGCGATCGCCAAGGCACGCGTCGCGCACGACGAGGCCGATGAAGTGGCCGCGCGGGTGGTGCGCATCGACGAGGCCGAGGCGAACCTGAAACGGTTCACCGCGGAACTGGCCGCGGTCGCTCTCACCGACGACCTGCTGACCGCCATCGAGGACAGCGCCACGCTGGTCGAACGGCTCACCGCCCAGTTGCAGGCCGACGCGGCAACCGTTCAGTTCACCGCGCCCGCGGACCTTCAGATCACCGTCGACGGCGAGCAGCGCACGCTGGCCGCCGGTCAGCAGTGGACTCAGCCGGCCTCGGCAGCCGTCGTGGTGGACGTGCCCGGCGTGCTGACGATCCGGATCGACCCCGGCGACAGTACGGTCAAGCTGCACGCGGATCTGGTTGCCGCACAGGCAACCCTGGCCGACGCGCTGGCCGAGGTGGGCGTTCCCGACCTGGCCGGCGCCCGCAAGCTGGACAAGCAGCGCCGCACGTTGACCGACCGCAGCCTCGAACAGGCCGCCGGTCTCAAGGTGCTGTGCGACGGCGAGGACCCGGCACAGTTGCGCGCCCGGCTGGTCGAACTCCGGGCTGCCGCTCCCGAGGCGCCCGGAGTCGACGCCGCGACGGCCGCAGCCGAGTTATCGGCGGCTGACGACGCCCGCGATCAGGCTCGCGCCACCGCCGACGTCCAGCGGAAGGCCGCCGCAGCGGCCACTGTGACACTGACCGAGAAGGTCGGTGCGGTGACACTTCTGCAGGAGCAGGTCAAGGCCGCCGACGCCGAACTCGTGGCAGTCCGCGACCAACTGGTCACGCTGCGCAGCGCGGTCAGCGACGCGGCTGTGGCCGAGCAGGCGACCGCCGCCACTGAGGCGCAGCGCCAGGCCGACGTCGCGCTCGCCGCGGTGACCGGGAAGTACGACTCCGCCGACCCGGCCGCGGTCGAAGCCGAGGTGACTGCGGCACTTGGGGCCGCGGAGGCGTTGGGCCGCGCGCACGCCGAGGCCAAGCAGGCCCTGCACGACATCTCCGTCGAACTCGGGATCATCGGAAGCGAGGGGCGGCAGGGCCTGCTCGATGAAGCCGAGGCCGAACTGGAACAGTCCCGCGCAGAACACACTCGAATCGGGGAGCGGGCCGCCGCCGCCCAACTGCTGCGCGACACCATGGCCCGGCACCGCGACAACACCCGGGCGCGCTACATGCAGCCGTACCGCACCGAGCTGGAACGGTTGGGCCGCAAGGTGTTCGGCGACACCTTCTCGGTGGACGTCGACACCGAGTTGACGATCCAGACCCGCACCCTCGATGGATGCACCGTGCCGTTCGATTCGCTGTCCGGCGGCGCCAAAGAGCAGTTGGGCATCCTGGCCCGGCTGGCCGGGGCGGCGCTCGTCGCCAACGAGGACACCGTTCCCGTCGTCATCGACGACGCCCTGGGCTTCAGCGACCCCGATCGACTGGACAGGATGGCTGCTGTGTTCAGCACGGTCGGCGACCGCGGTCAGGTGATCGTGCTGACCTGTACACCTGGGCGCTACGACCGCGTAGCCGACGCCGAGGTCATCGAGATCTGCGCATAACGCGGAGTCGTTAGCCCGCCAGGGCCAGCACCTCGTCGAACCCCTGCACCAGGCACTGGTAGAACGCGTCGAAGTCCGGGATTGCGCCGGTGTCGACGTCGATACCCAGCGCGCAGGTGTCGACGTAGGTCAGCAGCGTCACGTTCACCGCCGAGCCGATAGTCGGGCCGAACGCATATTGAATCCGCACCTTGGCTCCCGCCAGATACACCGGCACCGGAATGCCCGGCACGTCGCTGGCCAGGAAGTCGATCCTGCGCAGCATCGACCCGATGTACCAGCGCGGCATCAGGTTCATCGCCCCGGCCAGAATCTGGACGTAATCCGTCGAACGCTCGTTGCGAACCTTCTGGGTCCGCTCGTGGGTCTCGCTGATCCGTTCGGCCGGGTCGGCCACACCCACCGGAACGTCGAAGCGCGCCAACGTGATGTGATTCCCGCCCTCCGACTCGCCGTCGTGGCGGATGTTGATCGGCATCGTCAGGTGCAGATCGCCCACCGTCGCGCCGTGCTTCTCGTGGTAGCGGCGCAGCCCTCCGGAGATGCCGGCCACGAAAGCATCGTTGAGCGACCCGCCGCTGCGGTGCGCGGCCTCTTTCAGCGCGGCCAGCGGCACCTCGTGCACCCCCAGCCGGCGCACCAGTGACCGCTGCTTCATCAACGGCGACCCGGTGCTGCGCACCGGGCGGGCGAACCGGTAGACCGAACCCGCCAATTCGGACGCCGACGCGGCAGTCTTCAGCGGCCGGCGGACGGCGTCCAGCAGAAGTTTCGGTGCTTTCGTCACCGCACCGCTGAACGCCTTGCCTACCAGTCCGGCGTCGTAGCGCATGACGTCGACGTACTCGGTGAGCGGTCCGTGCGGGTGCACTTCGGGATGGTTGGTCTTGGTGGCGACCTCCTCGATGGCACGCGGCTGCTCGGTCAGGTCGAACAGGTGCATCGCGATCTGCACGCCGCCCACCCCGTCGGTCAGGGCGTGGTGGAACTTGCACAGCACCGCCGCGCCACCGTCGTCGAGCCCCTCGATGAGGGTCACCGTCCACAGCGGACGGGCGCGGTCGAAATCGGCCATCGCCGCTAGCCGGGCCACCTCCAGCACGCCGTCGAGGTTGCCCGGCACCGGCGCCGTACCGCGGCGAAGATGGAAGTCGATGTCGAAGTCGGGTGCGGTCTCCCAGCGCGGCGGTGCCGGCGCGGGAGACTCGATCACCCGTTGGCGCCAGATCGGCAGCGTGTTCGCCAGCACTTCGAAGCGGGACCGCACCACGTCCCAGTCCGGGGAGCGGTCCAGCAGCATCACCGTCACCACGGTGGAACGCAACCGGGGATCGGACTCCATGGCCCAGGTGAAGGCGTCGGTCTGGCTCATGAATTCAGTCATCGTGAACTCACGCTACGACCGCGAGGAGGCCCTCGTCACGACGTAGGGGCCAACTGGTGACTTTGTTCCCTGCCCGATTAGGCAGAATCGCATCATGCGAGAAGAGCGCGTTGCACGTCCGCGTCATCGAGCACGGCGGCGATGTCATCGACCACCTGCTCGATGGTGAGTGCCTCCGGGGTCAGGTCGGCGCCGGCGTTGTCGTGCCGGGACATCCCCACGCCGCGGTGCTCGACCATGATGACGTCCAGACCGGGCCTCGTCAGCGCGGCGGCGCAGCCCCTGGTAGTGGCCGATGGGTGTGCGGCACCCAGGTCGGGTGCACGCGATGGTCCTGGACTCGCCGTCGCCGCGCTCATCCCGGGCGCGGCGCTGGTGCCGCTGCCCACCGCCGGGCACAGCATCCTCGACACCCGCGAGGCCGCCGCCCTGCGCATTGCCTCGGACCTGGTCGCGGGCCACGCCGGGGATTTACCCGCGCAGGGCCCGGAGCTGGACGCGATGCCGGTGCGCCCGGAAGTGAAGCTGTTGGGCCTGGCCATCGAGGCCGCCGCCCGGGTCGAGGGCGCGCTGCCCGCCGCCGTGCCGAGACTGTTTCAGGCCATCACTTCATGAAACCGATTGCGCTGTAGTCCAAGTCGCCCACGCCCGACGGCCCGAAGTTCGCCAGCGTGTCACGCACCGCCACGTTGCCCGGCGACTGGAACAACGCCAGGCTGAACACCTCGTCCCACAACATCTTGTCCACCTCGTTGGCCAGCGCACGGGCCTTGGTCGGGTCCAGCTCGTCGAGCACCTCCTCGACTTTGGCGTCGATCGCCGGTGAAGAGATCTTCCCGAAGTTGCTCTCGGCGTTGGTGGTGAAGATCTGGTTGAGGCAGCACAGCGCGAAAGCATCGCCCACCCAGGAGAACTGGGTGATGTCGAAGTCGCCGACGTTGACGTAGTTGGTGAAGAAACCGCTGGCCGGCTTAACGTCCAATTCCAGCTTCACGCCGATCTGGGCCAGGCTGTTCTGCGCCACCTGTGCCACCTGCCGTCCGCTCTGCGAGTCGTAGAGAACGTCTCGGATCACCAGCTGCTTGCCGTCTTTGGCGCGGAACTGCCCGTCAAGCTTCCAGCCGAGCGCATCGAGTTCGGCCTTGGCCTTTTCCGGGTCGTAGGCCACCACGGCGCTGTTGTCCTGGTAACCCGCCTGCCCGGCGACGAAGATGTGATTGCCCAGCGGTGTGGGATTGTCCACCAGGCCGCGCTGGGCCACGTTCACGATGGCTTGGCGGTCAATGCCTTTGGCCACCGCCTGCCGCAGCGCCTTGTCCGACAGGATTGCCCCGGGCGCGCCGTTGAAGGTCAGGTGGTACCAGCTGGGGCCTGGTGCGCGGCGGATCGCGATGCCGTTGGTGCCCTGGGCGATCTTGAGTTCGTCCAGTGAGGCGACTCCGGTGGCGTCGATGGTGTTGTTCTGCAGCGCCGGAATCCGTGCGGCGTCGTCGAGCACCAGGTAGGTGATCGAGTCCAGCAGCGCGGGCGTGCCCCACCATTTGGGGTTGCGGGTCAGGGTGATTCGCTGGGTGTTGCGGTCCACCGACGAGACCATGAACGGCCCCGCGGACGGGCCCGGCTTGTCCAGCTGGCCCTTGTTGAACGCCTCCGGAGTCGAGGTCATGCTCCTGGGCAGCAGCATGGTGTTGCCGGCGAACATCCCGCGCCACTCCGGATAGTGCTGGGCGAAGGTCATCACGGCCTGGCGGTCGTCGACGCCGCGGGTCACCGAGGCCACCCGGTCGGAGCCGTTGGGTGAGGCGATCGCGAACGCCTTGTCCTTGCCGCTGGTGGCGTTGATCTGGGCGGCGATGTCCTCCCACGTGATCGGGGTGCCGTCGGACCAGGCGGCCTTCGGGTTGATCGTGTAGGTGACCACCTGCGGCTCGGTGCTGGTCAGCTCCACCGAGGTGAAGTAGTCGGGGTTGACCTCCATCGAGCCGTCCGGGGCGATGACGAACGCCCTCGGCATAGTCGCGCGCAGCATGGCCGCGGTGTCGGCCAGGTTGCCGTCGATGTGCAGAGTGTTGAAGTTCTCCGGCAACGACCCGATGGCCAGCCGCAGGTTGCCGCCCTGCTTTAGCGTGGCCGGGTCCTGCGGGTTGGTGTCGCTGGCTTTACCGATCTCGGCGTTGCCGCCCGGCGAGGGGGCGGAGCGGTCGGGTGATGAGCAGCCGGCCAGCACCAGGACCAGCGCCGACAGCAGGACGGTGAGCAGGCGGATCAGTCGAGTCACCCTGAAATGTTAGCGGCGCGACGGGTCCGGCTGGGGGATCGCGGCCAGCAGACGGCGGGTGTACTCGTTGCGTGGGTTGGTGAACACCTCCTCGCTGTCGCCGTATTCGACGATCGCGCCGCGGTACATCACCGCCACGGTGTGGGCCAGATGCTTGACCACCGACAGGTCGTGGGAGACGAAAAGATAGGTCAGGTTGAACTGGCGCTGCAGGTCCAGCAGCAGGTTGATGATGCCGGCCTGAATCGAGACATCCAGCGCCGACACCGGCTCGTCCAGGGCCAGGATCTTGGGCTGCAGCGCCAGCGCGCGGGCGATACCGATGCGCTGCTTCTGCCCGCCGGAGAACTCTTGGGCGTAGCGGCTGGCGTCAGCACGGCGCAGGCCCACGAGCTCCAGGAGTTCGGCAACCCGGTTCTCGGTCGCGGTCTTGTCGAAACCGTTGGTGCTCAACGGCTCGGCGAGAATATCGAACACCGGTAGCCGGGGGTCCAGGGCCGCCACCGGGTCCTGGAACACCACCTGCAGATCGCCGCGCAGCTCCCGGCGGCGCTGCGCGGTCAGGGTTGCGACGTCGTTGCCCAGCACCTCGATGGACCCCGACTGCGGCGCACGCAATTCCAGGATCTCGTGCAGTGTGGTCGATTTGCCCGATCCCGACTCCCCGACGATGCCCAGCGTTCGGCCCTGGTGCACCTCGAAGCTGATCCGGTCGACAGCGCGGACCTCCCCGACCTGGCGCCGGAAGACCACGCCCTTGGTCAGTCGGTAGGTCCGGGACAGCTCACGCACCCGCACCACCACCTCGGCCCCGCCCGTCTCGGGGACGGCGGGCGGCTCGGTGGCCACGCCGTAGATCTCTGCGGCGCTGCGGCCGGCCACCAGATCGGTGCGGATACAGGCTGCCGAGTGCCCGGTCCCCACGGTGAGCAGCGCCGGTTCGGCGGCCCGGCAGTCGTCGATGGCCAGCGGGCACCGCGGGGCGAAGGGGCAGCCCGGCGGCAGGGCTATCAGTGACGGTGGTGCGCCGGGGATCGGCACCAGCCGCTCGCCGCGCGGGGCGCCCAGCCGCGGCACCGAACCCAGCAGGCCCGCGGTGTAGGGCATCCGGCGATCGGCGTAGAGGTCGGGGACCGTCGCCGACTCCACCGCCCGGCCGGCGTACATGACCAGTGCGCGGTCGGCGAACTCCGCGACCACACCCAGGTCGTGGGTGATGATCAGCACCCCGGCGCCGGTGACATCACGTGCTGTCTTGAGCACCTCCAGGATCTGGGCCTGCACCGTGACGTCCAGCGCGGTGGTGGGCTCATCGCAGATGATCAGGTCCGGGTCATTGGCGATCGCGATGGCGATCACCACCCGTTGGCGCTCGCCGCCGGACAGTTCGTGTGGGAAGGCCCGGGCCCGGCGTTCGGCTTGGGCGATGCCGACCAGGTCGAGCAGTTCAACCGCGCGGGCGAACGCCGCCGACTTGGAGACGTCGGGATTGTGTACGCGGATGGCCTCGGCGATCTGATTGCCGACGGTGTAGACCGGGGTCAGTGCGGACATCGGGTCCTGGAACACCGTTCCGATGCGGCGGCCGCGGATGCGCGACATCTCCTCGTCGGGCATGCCGAGCAGTTCCTGGCCGTCCATGGTCGCCGAACCGGATACCGTCGCGTACTCCGGCAGCAGGCCGATGACCGCCATCGCCGCCGCGGACTTGCCCGAGCCGGATTCGCCGACCATCGCCACCACTTCGCGCGGGGCGATCCGATAGCTCAGTCCCCGCACAGCGGCCAGCTCACCGTTGTCGGTGGGGAAACTCACCGACAGGTCGGTCACCGACAGCAGGCTCATGGCTTGCGCTTCCGGCGCTGCAGGTTGGCGCTGCCCGGGTCGAACGCGTCCCGCAATCCGTCGCCAACCAGGTTGGCGCAGAACACGATCACGATCAGCACCCCGGCGGGGAACAGGAACAGCCACGGGAACGTCAGCGCGGACTTGGTGCCGTCGGCGATCAAGGTGCCCAGGGAGACGTCCGGTGGCTGCACCCCGAAACCGAGGAAGCTCAAACCGGTTTCGGCAAGCACCGCCACCCCGACGTTCAGGGCGGTGTCGATGATCAGGATGGAGGCCACGTTGGGCAGGATGTGGCGGGCGATGATCCGGCCGCTGGGCACGCCCATGTAGCGGGCCGCCTGGACGTACTCGCGTTCGCGCAGGCTGATGGTCAAGCCGCGCACCATCCGAGAGCTGATCATCCAGCTGAAGGCGGACAGCAGCACAATGATCCAGACGATGTTTCCCTTGGTGCGCTGAACCACGATCATGATCAGCAGCAGGCTCGGCACCACCAGAAGCAGGTCGACGAACCACATCAGCGCCTGGTCCCGGAATCCGCCGAAATATCCGGCGATCGAGCCGACCGTGGCGGCCAGCACCGTCGAGATGAACGCCACGCACACCCCGATCAGCATCGATTTCTGCATGCCGCTCAGCGTCTGCGCAAGCAGGTCCTGGCCCAGTGCGTTGGTGCCGAACCAGTGCTGGGGGCTGGGCGGCTGCTGTAACGCGTAATAGTCCAGATCGCTGAAGTGGTAGGGCAGCAGCGGCGGCACAGCGAAGCAGCCGATGAACAACAACACCAACAGGACCAGCGACACCACGGCGGGCTTGTTGCGCAGGAAGCGGCGGAACAGCATGCTCTGCCGCGAGGAAAACCCCGCCTCGACGCCGGGCGCACCACCTGTCACCGCCGCGCTCATGTCACCCGCACTCTCGGGTCCAGGACGGCGTAGACGATGTCGGACAGCAGCCCGGCCAATAACACCGTGACGCCGGAGAACAACGTGATGGCCGCGACGATGTTGATGTCCTGGGTGCCGATGCCCTGCAGGAACCACTCGCCCATGCCGTGCCAGCCGAAAATCTTCTCGGTGAACACCGCGCCGGTGAACAGCCCGGCGACGCTGTAGGCGAACAGCGTGGCCATCGGAATCAGCGCGGTGCGCAGACCGTGTTTGAACAGCGCCTGACGCCGAGTCAGACCCTTCGCCCGGGCGGTCCGGATGAAGTCCTGGCCCAGCACGTCCAGCATCGCGTTGCGCTGATAGCGGCTGTACCCGGCGAACCCGGCCAACGCCAGCGTGAAGGTCGGCAGCACCAGGTGCTGCAGGCGGTCGACGAATTGGCCCCACGGGCCTCCGGTCGGGTTCGGCGACGACTCGCCGATGTATTCGAACAGTTGCACGCCCAGAACGGAATTCGCCTTGTTGGCGGCAAGCATCAGCAGGGGAGCGATGACGAAGACCGGCGTGCTGAGCACCAACAGCGACAGCGCGGTGATGACTCGATCGCTGAGCCGGTACTGCTTGATTGCGCTCCAGGCGCCCGCGACGACGCCGAGGAGCGTGCCGATGACGACGCCGCTGATCAGCAGGCGCAGGCTGACACCGACCCGACGCCACAACTCGTCGGTCACCGGCTGGCCACCGACGGTGCGGCCGAAATCACCCTGGGCGACGCCTCCCACCCAGTGCAGGTACCGCTGGGTGACCGGCTTGTCCAGATTGAGCTCAACCCGCTTGGCATCGATCACCGCCTGCGGCGGCCGGGGGTTGCGCGACTCCAGGCTGTCCAGCGGATGGAACTGCCAGGAGGCCAGCAGAAAGACCAGGAACGAGGCCAGTGCGAGCAGCACCAGGTAGTTGAGCAGTCGTCGTGCCAGGAAGCGGATCATCGGCGGCACCGGACCCGTCGTCGCATCAGCACAGGGTAGGAGATCGGCGGCGTTTATCCGTTGCAGGCACGGGTACGCGCCTCCAATATGACCACATTCGTCCGGCGTTCCGCTGTGCTGCTGTGTGCGCCAGCCCAGCCAGGCCCCAGGCGAGGGTGACTCGGACGGCGGCGTCGGCGGTCCGGGTTGATCGGAAAATCCACCGGTATCCGGTTTGGTCAGGAGCGCGCTCGGTAACCCGAATTACATGAAACCGCAAACACGTGCGGGGACTGCCGCCCTCGGGGGCCTCGTTGTCGTCGGCATGGGACTTTTCGGCCTCGCCCAGGAAACGACCTCGGTCGAACCTGGGGTGGTTCTCGCCCCCGGCACCGCGTCGATGGACGAGGTCACCACCACGACATCGTCGGTCGCCTCGTTCAGCCCATCCGTGATCGCCACCCCACCGCCACCGCCGACCGACTGAGCTTTTGAGCTCACGCTGATTCCTGGCGAGGACACCGGCGGGGGTTGGCCGCTACCATCGCGGCGAGCATTCGTGACCCGATCACAGGAGGCAGCCGTGAGTGTGACCGACGAGTATCTGGCGAACAACGCCGAGTACGCCAAGACGTTTTCCGGCCCGCTACCGCTGCCGCCGAGCAAGTGTCTGGCGGTGCTGGCCTGCATGGACGCCCGGATGGACGTGTACCGGATTCTGGGCCTCAAAGAGGGCGAGGCGCACGTCATCCGCAATGCCGGCGGTGTCGTGACCGATGACGAGATCCGCTCGCTGGCCATCAGTCAGCGCTTGCTCGGCACCCGGGAGATCATCCTGATCCACCACACCGACTGCGGCATGCTGACCTTCGCCGACGACGACTTCAAGCGCGACATCCAGAACGACACCGGCATCAAGCCGGAATGGGCGGCGGAGGCATTCCCCGACGTCGAGGACGACGTCCGGCAGTCGCTGCGCCGGGTGCAGAACAGCCCGTTCGTCACCCTGCACACCTCGCTGCGCGGCTTCGTGTTCGACGTCGCCACCGGCAAGCTGCACGAGGTCACCCTCTAAAGCGTCCGGGGACTGGGCCGCCGGAAGCCCGGTCACATCATGACCGTCCTGCTGTTTGTCGCCGGCATCGGCCTGGCTTTCGCCAACACCCTGGCTTCGGCCGGATCGGCGGTCTCGTTGCCCGCGCTGTTGGCCGTCGGCCTCGATCCGGAACTGGCCAACGGCACCAACCGGGTGGCCGTGTTGGTCGGGGCGGTGGCAGCGCTCACCTCGTTCATGCGGGCCGGCATGGTCCGGTGGCGTCTGGTCGCCCCGCTCGCCGCCGCCGGGGCGCTGGGGGCGGTGCTCGGCGCGTACCTCTCGGAAGTGGTGTCGCCGTCTCGCCTGCACCTGGCGATCGTCGTTGCTCTGCTCGTCGCCGTGGTCCTGCTCGGGGTGCGGCCGACCCGCTGGCTGGCTGCGCGTCCGGACGAACCCCGGGTCGGTCCGACGCAGCTGACCCTGATCTTCCTGGTGGGTGTCTGGGCCGGATTCATCGTGCTGGACGGACTGACCTACCTGCTGTTCGTCCTGGTTATGTCCGTCCGGATGGACATCGTGTCGGCCAATGCCGCCAAGGTGGCCATTGCCACCGCCATCGCGGCGGTGTCGCTCCCGGTGCTCGCGGTGGGCGGTCACGTCGACTGGCCGGCCGCCGTCCCGCTGTCCCTCGGTGCTGTGGTCGGTGGCCTCGTCGCCGCACGGCTAGCGGTCCTGCCGGGGGTCGGCCCGTGGATCTACCGCCTGATTGTGCTGGTCGTGCTGGGAGAGGTCGTCCAACTGGCACTGGCGGCTGCGCGCCTCTGACGGCCTGCTCGGCGACGGGTCAGACGTTTGACGGGGCCTGCCGGTGCTGGCTACGGTTTTCCCAATTGGAAACATCTGGTTGTTCAAACCAACAAATTCGGGAAACCATGTCTGAGCAGGTTCTAGAGGCCGCTGCCCGGCCTAAGGCGGGCCAGTACGAGCTGAGCCATCTCCGTTCGCTGGAGGCCGAGGCAATCCACATCATTCGTGAGGTCGCCGCCGAATTCGAGCGCCCGGTCTTGCTGTTCTCCGGCGGCAAGGACTCCATCGTCATGCTCCAGCTGGCGATCAAGGCGTTCGCCCCCGCCCGGGTCCCCTTCCCCGTCATGCATGTCGACACCGGACACAACTTCGATGAGGTCATCGCCACCCGCGACGAACTCGTCGACCGTCACGGGCTGCGGCTGGTCGTCGCGTCCGTGCAGGAGGACATCGACGCCGGACGGGTGGTCGACAGCGGGCCGTCGCGTAATCCGCTGCAGACCGTCAGTCTGCTGCGCGCCATCCGGGAGAACCGTTTCGACGCGGCGTTCGGCGGCGCGCGACGCGACGAGGAGAAGGCTCGGGCCAAGGAGCGGGTGTTCAGCTTCCGCGACGAGTTCGGCCAGTGGGACCCGAAAGCCCAACGGCCCGAACTGTGGAACCTCTACAACGGACGGCACCGCAAGGGCGAACACATCCGGGTCTTCCCGTTGTCGAACTGGACCGAGTACGACATCTGGGCCTACATCGGCGCCGAGAACATCGCGCTGCCGGGCATTTACTACGCGCACCGCCGGCCGGTGTTCCGCCGCGACGGAATGTTGTTGGCCGTGCACGAGCACATGCAGCCCGAGCCTGGCGAGGAGGTCTTCGAGACCTCGGTGCGGTTCCGCACCGTCGGCGACGTCACGTGCACCGGGTGCGTGGAATCCACTGCGGTAAGCGTCGAGGAGGTGATCGCCGAGACCGCGGTTTCGCGGCTCACCGAGCGCGGTGCCACCCGAGCCGACGACCGCATCTCCGAAGCGGGCATGGAAGACCGCAAGCGGGAGGGCTACTTCTGATGGCGACCCTGCTCAGATTGGCCACCGCCGGCTCCGTCGACGACGGGAAGTCCACTCTCATCGGCCGGCTGCTCTACGACTCCAAGGCGGTGATGGAGGATCAGCTCGCCGCGGTCGAGCGCACCTCCCGCGAACGGGGTAATGACTACACCGACCTCGCACTGGTCACCGACGGTCTGCGTTCGGAGCGCGAACAGGGCATCACCATCGACGTCGCCTACCGCTACTTCGCCACGGCCAAGCGGAAATTCATCATCGCCGACACCCCGGGCCACATCCAGTACACCCGCAACATGGTCACCGGCGCTTCCACCGCGCAACTGGTCATCGTCCTCGTCGATGCTCGCAGCGGCCTGCTGGAGCAGTCCCGTCGGCATGCGTTCCTTGCGTCCCTGCTCGGTGTCCAGCACATCGTGCTGGCGGTCAACAAGATGGACCTCGTCGGCTGGGATCAGGAGCGGTTCAACGAGATTCGCGACGAGTTCCACGCCTTCGCCGCCCGCCTCGACGTCCATGACGTGACGGCCATCCCGATGTCGGCACTCAACGGCGACAACGTGGTAGCCAAGTCGGCTGCGGCGCCCTGGTACGACGGCCCGCCGCTGCTGCGCCACCTCGAGGAGGTCTACATCGCGGGCGACCGCAACCTCGTCGACGTCCGCTTCCCGGTGCAGTACGTCATCCGACCGCAGACCCGCGAGCACGCCGACCATCGCAGCTACGCCGGAACCGTGGCCAGTGGCGTGATGCGTCCCGGCGACGAAGTGATCGTGTTGCCCAGCGGCAAGACCAGTCGGATCACCACCATCGACGGCCCGAGCGGCCCGGTGGACGAGGCATTTCCGCCGATGGCCGTGTCGATCAGCCTGGCCGACGACATCGACATCTCCCGAGGCGACATGCTGGCCCGGCCGCACAACCAGCCGGAAGCCACCACCGAGTTCGACGCGATGGTGTGCTGGATGGCCGATGACGAAGCTCTGGAGCCAGGCCGCGACTACCTCATCAAGCAGACCACCCGCACCACCCGCACCCGTGTCGCCGCGCTGGAGTACCGACTGGACGTCAACACGCTGCATCGCGACAAGAGTGCGACGGCGTTGAAGCTCAACGAACTTGGCCGGGTCACCCTGCGCACCCAGGTACCGCTGCTTCTCGACGAGTACAGCCGTAACGCGGCCACCGGGTCGTTCATCCTCATGGATCCGGACACCAACGTGACCGTGGCGGCGGGGATGGTGCGCGACACCGCTCCGATAGCCGGCCGTGGGTCCACGCCCAACACAGTGCGCCACCAGTCGCTGGCGACCGCCCGACTGACCAAGGGCCGCACGGTGTGGTTCAGCGGGCTGTCCGGCTCGGGTAAGTCCTCGGTGGCTGTGCTGGTCGAGCGGCTGCTGCTCGAACAAGGGCGTCCCGCTTACATTCTCGACGGCGACAATCTGCGCCACGGCCTCAACGCCGACCTCGGATTCACCATGGTCGACCGCGGCGAGAACCTGCGCCGCCTGGCCCACATCGCCAGCCTGATGGCCGATGCCGGGCTGACTGTTCTGGTGCCGGCCATCAGCCCGTTGCACGAGCATCGTGAGATGGCCAGAAGGGTGCACGCCGACGCCGGTATCGAATTCTTCGAGGTCTTCGTCGACACACCCCTGGAGGACTGTGAACGCCGGGATCCCAAAGGTCTCTACGCCAAGGTCCGCCGCGGCGAGATCATCAATTTCACCGGTATCGACAGCCCGTACCAGCGGCCCCGCAATCCGGATTTGCGGCTGACGCCCGATCACAGCGTCACCGAATTGGCGCAACAGGTCGTCGATCTGCTGGGTCCGAGATCCTGAACGATCACCAACTTGCAGCCCGGCTCGCCGCGGAAGCCGGTCGGCTGCTGCTGGGTGTTCGCACCGAATTCGCCGACGCGCCGGCTGCGGAACGAAAAGCTCAGGGCGACAAGCGCTCCCATGACTTGTTGATGGCCGCATTGGCCGAAGCCAGGCCCGCCGATGCGGTGCTGTCCGAAGAAGGTGTCGACGACACCGCGCGGCTGAACTGCGATCGGGTCTGGATTGTCGACCCCCTGGACGGCACCCGGGAGTTCTCCGAGCCTGACCGCGAGGACTGGGCGGTGCATGTGGCGCTGTGGCAGGACGGGGAACTCGCCGCCGGTGCGGTCGCGCTGCCCGCCCAGGGCGTCGTTCTGGCCACACCGGAGGTCGCCGCGCCACCGCCCGGACATGCCTCGCCCCGGATCCTGGTTTCGCGGACCCGCCCGCCGGCGGCGGCCCAACGGGTCTGCGACTACCTCGACGGAACCTTGGTGGAAATGGGGTCGACCGGCGCGAAGGTGGCCGCGGTGGTGCAAGGCCGCGCCGAGGTCTACGTGCACTCCGGCGGCCAGTACGAGTGGGACTCGGCGGCTCCGGTGGCGGTGGCGCGGGCGGCGGGTCTGCACACCTCCCGGGTGGACGGCTCAGAGCTGCGCTACAACCAGGCCGATCCGCTACTGCCCGACCTGGTGGTCTGCCGGCCCGAGTACGCCCAACGCGTGCTTGAGGCGCTTCGCTAGCACCGGCGTTCTCGGCGCACCTGGCGACGCTCGAATACTCTCAGGCTTCTTTCATCAGCGCCGCGCATCTCGAACATGGCGCCGACGGTGTCCTGACGAATCGCAGACCCTGAATCTGTTTTACCTGCTAAATGCACCGCGATATCTCCATCGGCAGGTTCGACTTCCAGGATTTCCGTCTCAGTTTTTTCTCAGATATCATTGAGCTTTCAGTGAGGGAGTGTTCTGCGGTGCCTGGGGTGTTCGGTCCGATCCTGACGACGGGAGTCGCCTTGGCGACCGCCGTCGTCGTGGTGGCCAACCCTGTCAACGCACCGCGCGCCGATATCCAGGTTCCGGCCGTCGCGCTGTCATCGGGCAGCGGCCACGCCGTCGACATGCTGGATGAGAAATTCCTGCAGGCGATCGCGCCGGAACCGGCCGATTCCACCAGTCCCTTCGCTGTCCTCAAGGATCTTGTCAGCGCGCTGCTGGCCAGCGCCGCGCATCTGGGCAGGACTGCTGTCGTCAACCCCGTCGTGGGCGACTCCGCGGCGAAGCCCGAACTGACCGCGGTATCGTTGCCGTACGTCGGCGAATTCTTCGGTGCCCCGGCCATTCCCGCTGCCGCTGGTGCGACCACCGCCGCCGCAGCCCCGACCATCGCTCCGTCCGGCGTCAGCATCGAGATCTTGGCGACGGCGCCCCCGAATCCCGCTCCGGCGCCGATGACGCCCGCCGATACGCCGCTGCTCAACGCCGTTCACGACCGGGCTGAGGCGGACCTGCAGTGGGCGGTGGACAACGCCAACGCGGCGGTGGCCGCCGCCTCCAAGGCCCTGCGCAATCCGCAGAGCCTGATTGACCAGTCACTCGGTCAACGGGTACTCGAGATGCCCGTCCTCCTCCCGCCGTTGCCCGACTCGCTGACGGCCGTTGTGTCGTTGCCGCACAAGGGATTGCCCAGCATTCCCAGGAATCCAGCCGGGGCACCGGAGCAAGCAGACACCGACCTGTCCGGCCCAGGCATCGTCCCCGACGGCGATGCGGCGGGCAGCAAATCCTCGCCCGTTCACCGCGTACCACGCTCAGGAGCGGGTACTGCGCAGCCCGACGCTACGGATTCTGCACCATCGGAGTCGGGCGCTCGTTGATTAAGGGCATTCAGTCCGCGGCTGTTTGACAGAATCGGCATCTGCGGATGCCGGCCGAAGCCCAACTTTTCTTCGGGGGCGCTCCGCACTTGGAGGCCCGGCATGTTCGTCTCAGCGGATAGTGGCACCCCTGCGTGGATTCACTGGAGGGAAACCCTCGGCGGTCTGGGGCCTAACTGGTTCGCCTCCGTCATGGGCACGGGCATCGTCGCCAACGCCGGCGCCACGCTGCCGGTTCATCTTCCGGGTCTGTACCTGCTGACTCATATCGTGTGGGTGATCGCGGCCGTGCTTCTGGGCGGCCTCATGGTGCTGGTCGGCGGGCACTGGCTGAGATATCCGACGGTGGCCCGCCGCCACGCCGACAACCCGCAGATGGTGCACTTCTACGGCGCGGCCCCGATGGCGATGCTGACCGTGGGATCCGGTGCCCTGCTGGTGGGCGACGATCTGATCGGCCAACGCGCAGCCGTGGTGCTGGCCTGGGTGCTGTGGACCGCCGGAACGGCAATTGGCCTGTTCACCGCGGTGTCGATTCCCTTCCTGATGTTCACCCAGCACTCGGTGGAACCCGACGCGGCCTTCGGCGGCTGGTTGATGCCGGTGGTCCCGCCGATGCTTTCGGCGGCCAGCGGGGCGCTGCTGATACCCCATACCGCGCCCGGTGCCGCGCGCCAGACGCTGCTCTACGGCTGCTGGGCGATGTTCGGGCTGTCGTTGATCGCCGCTCTGATCATCATCTCGATGATCTGGAGCCGGCTGGTCCTGTTCGGGACGTCCGGCACAGCCCGGGTTCCCACCTTGTGGATCGTGCTGGGTCCGTTGGGCCAGGCCATCACCGCGGCGGGTCTTCTCGGGCACGCCGCCGCTTCGGCCGTCGCGCCGGACATCGCCGGGGCCATGAATACGTTCGCCATCCTTTTCGGCGTGCCAGTCTGGGGATTCGCGGTGCTGTGGATCGCGCTGGCGACCTCGCTGACCGTCCGCACTATGCGCCGCGGCATGCCGTTCGCATTGACCTGGTGGAGCCTGACCTTCCCGGTCGGCACCTTCGTCACCGGCACCACCCAACTGGCCGCGCACACCGGGCTGCCGGCCTTCAAAATCGCCGCTGTGGTGGCATATCTCGGTCTGTTGGGTACCTGGCTAGTGGTGGCGGGTCGCACCGCCTATGGCAGCTGGCGCGGGAACCTGCTCACCACCGTGCCGTCCACCGCACCGGTTCGGGCGCACAAAGACGCACAGCGCTGAGCGTGGCGACTCGCGTGCCAGAATCGCCCTGTGCAGATAGGCATGACCATGCCGGTGATGGAGCCCGCGCTGGACGCGGGAATCCTCCGGCAGTGGGCCACGCTGATCGACCGGGGCCCGTTCTCCTCGCTGTGCTGGGGTGAGCGGATCGCCTTCGACAACCCCGAATGTCTGACGCTGCTCGGGGCGCTGGCGGCCTGGACCCAACGGGTGCCGCTGATCACCACGGTTGTGGTGCCGCAGCTGCACGATCCGGTGCTGCTGGCGAAATCCCTGGCCACCGGCGACGTACTCAGCGGCGGCCGGCTCACCGTCGGCGTCGGGGTGGGCGGCCGGCACGAGGACTACCTGTCCGTCGGGGCGGACCCGTCCAGCCAGACCATGCGTGAGATGGCGCGACGCGTCGCGGTGATGAAGACGGTGTGGGCGGGCGAGAAAGTCACCGACTCGATGCTTGCAGTCGGACCGCGACCGGTGCAGTCCGGCGGACCCCGACTGCTGGTCGGCACCATCGGCCCCAAGACGCTGCGCAGCGCCGCCGGGTGGGCCCACGGACTGGCCGGAATCACCCTGGATCTGGACGCGGCCAAACAGAACGACCTGTTCGACGTCGGCCGGACCGCCTGGGCGGCAGCCGGCAAGCCGGCCCCGCACCTGGCCACCTCCTTCTGGTTCGCACTGGGCGAGCCGAATGATGCCCGCGCGCAGATGCACCGCCACCTGCGCCACTACATGAACTGGATTCCCGCCGACGTCGTCGACGCCATGGCTGCGCACACCGGATTCGCCGGCACCGAGGACCAACTCGCCGACGTGCTGCGCGGCTTCGTCGCCGTCGGCGCCGACGAAATCCACTTGATCCCAACCAGTTCCGATCTCGACCAACTGCACCGTGCGGCGGATGTCGTCGCCGACTTCACCGAAAGGCCCGCATCATGAGCTTCGGCGACTATCAACTGGAGATCTATCTGCAGGGTCTCACCGGCGTGCTGCCGAACCTGCCGATGGCGTTCGACGAACTGGAAGCCAGAGCCGAAAAGGCGCTGCCGCCGTCGATCTGGTCCTACGTGGCCGGCGGAGCCGGCGACGAGCTGACCCAGCGGGCGAATGTCACCGCATTCCATCGCTGGGGCCTGATTCCGCGGATGCTGGTCGGCGCCACCCAACGTGACCTGTCCGTGGAGTTGTGGGGCAGGCGTTGGCCGGCACCGGTTTTCATGGCGCCGATCGGAGTCATGGGATTGTGCACCCCGGACCGGCACGGCGATCTGGCGGCGGCGCGCGCGGCTGCGCAGACCGGCGTACCGATGTGCGTGTCCACCCTCACGATGGACCCGCTGGAAGACATCGCGGCCGAATTCGGTGAAACACCTGGCCTTTTCCAGCTCTACACGCCGACCGACCGGGACCTCGCCGAGAGCCTGGTACATCGCGCCGAGGCGGCGGGCTACACCGGCATCGTGGTGACCCTGGACACCTGGATTCCAGGCTGGCGTCCGCGCGATGTGTCCACCGCCAACTTCCCGCAGCTTCGGGGCCTGTGCCTGGCCAACTACATCAGCGACCCGAACTTCCGGGCCAAGGTCGACGCCGACCTCGACGCCGATCCGCGCAACGCGGTGATGCACTTCGTGAGCATCTTCGGAAGTTCGTTGACCTGGAACGACTTACCGTGGCTACGGTCCATCACCAAGCTGCCGCTGATCCTCAAAGGCATCTGCCACCCCGACGACGCACGGCGTGCCGTCGACGCCGGAGTCGACGGCATCTACTGCTCCAACCACGGGGGCCGTCAGGCCAACGGCGGCCTGCCCGCCATCGACTGCCTGGCCGAGGTGGTTGCCGCCTCCGGCGGGGTGCCGGTGCTGTTCGACTCCGGTGTCCGATCCGGCGCCGACGTGGTGAAGGCTCTGGCGCTGGGGGCTTCGGCAGTGGGCATCGGCCGCCCCTATGCCTATGGCGCCGCGCTGGCCGGGACCGAGGGGATCGTCCATGTGTTGCGGTCGATCCTGGCCGAAACCGATCTCACCATGGCCATCGACGGCTATCCCAGCCTCAAGGATCTGACGCCGGAGGCGCTGCGCCGGCTGAACTGAGCCGCCCGTGCGACGCTGGTGGCGTGTCCCATCCATCCACGTCGGTGACCCGGCTGCGGGAGAAGCAGCGCAGCGCGCGGGAGAACCTCGACGCCGTCCTGGACAGCACACCGCTGGCCACCGTTGCGTTCGTCCGCGACGGCCACCCGGTGGCCCTGCCGATCGGGTTCGCCCGGCTCGGCGATGAACTGGTGATCCACGGGTCTACCGGCTCGCCCTGGCTGCGCCACCTCGCCGACGGTGCGCCGGCCTCGGTAGCGGTGACGCAGCTCGACGGAGTCGTTCTGGCGCGCAGCGGTTTTGAGTCGTCATTCCACTACCGCAGCGCGGTCCTGTTCGGTCGTTTCGAAGGCGACAACTGGTCGGTGAAGATCGGCGACGGCTGGCCCGAGGACGACGCCGCCGACGTCGCCGCCGGAGGATGGGCCGGGGTGGTGCCGATGGTGACGACCTACGGAAGCCCGCTGCGGGCGCCGGACTGCGACGAGTCCGTCCCGGGTGTGGTGGTGGTCGCGTGGCTGGCGCTGTACGTCGGCGCGCACACCTTCACCGATGTGATCGGAGGGATGTTTCTCGGTGGGGGGATTGTGGCGCTGTGTGGGGCGGTTTACGGGTGGCCGAGGCCGTGCGTTCGACCGACATTGAACTAGCGGCTAAGGTCAGCTGAGCTGCGCGCGACGACCATGACGGCGAGTGTCTCGGCCTGATCGTCCGCCCGGGAAGCAAGAAGCCGGTACCACAGGCTGATATCGGGGCCGACCCGGCGCACGTAGTACGACCGCTCCGAATCTTCTGCTCCCGGCGCACGGATATCGGATTGCCGCGGGTCGATGTCGGGGTCGCTCATCAGCGAAAGCTCCTCGTTCACCAACTCGCGCTCCTGATCCGAAAGCTTCACCATCGAGATGGCCGCATCGTCGGTCAGAACCACGGTGCGCCGTGGAATGGGGGCCATATCCACGGCAAAGCCGGCTGAGCGACCTTCGGTCACCAAGGACTTCTGTTCGGTGAGTGCTGCCTGAATGTTCTCGGTCACCTCGGGCAATCTGTCGATGCCGACAAGCTGGCCTTGCGCCATCTGCATTTCGGCCCGCTTGATCTCCCCGATAGGGATCTTGGCCCCGTCTTTACCCAATTCGATCGACCCGACAATCCGGGGAGCGAACCCGGCGATGACGGCCAGGATCATCCCGAAGAAGCCGAAGCCGAGCACTGCCGCGGTGTCCTGGTTGGTGAACAGACCGGCACCGGCTATCGCAAGGGACGCGACGCTCATGAAACCCAGGAAAACCGAGCCGGCGGCGGACCTGTCCTTGTCCCTGCTCATGAGTACGAGCGTAGGGGCGACTGGAGGGGTGTGAGTGAGAGGGTGCCCCCGGCAGGATTCGAACCTGCGGCCTTCTGCTCCGGAGGCAGACGCTCTATCCCCTGAGCTACGGGGGCGCACATGCTGCGCCGTCGGGCTGACACAGCCTAACGCATAGGATGAACCCCCGTGACCCCCGCCGATCTCGCTGAGCTGTTGCGCAGCACTGCCGCCGCTGTGCTGGCCGAACACGGCCTGGACACCGCGGCGCTGCCGGCAGGAGTCACCGTCGAGCGGCCGCGCAACCCCGAGCACGGCGATTACGCCACCAACCTGGCTCTGCAAGTAGCCAAGAAGGTGGGCGCCAACCCACGTGACTTGGCCGGCTGGCTGGCCACCGCGCTGGCCGCCACCGACGGCATCGCCTCGGCGGACGTGGCCGGGCCCGGCTTCGTCAACCTGCGCCTGGAGACCTCCGCCCAGGGCCTCATCGTCGCCAACGTGGTCGCCGCCGGAAACACCTACGGCAACTCCACCGCGCTGGCCGGGCAGAACATCAACCTCGAGTTCGTCTCGGCCAATCCCACCGGCCCCATCCACATCGGCGGCACCCGGTGGGCGGCCGTCGGCGACGCCCTCGGCCGGCTGCTCAGCACCCAGGGTGCGGACGTGGTGCGCGAGTACTACTTCAACGATCACGGCGGCCAGATCGACCGGTTCGTCAACTCACTGATCGCCGCGGCCAGGGGCGAGCCCACCCCCGAGGACGGCTACGCCGGCGCCTACATCGGCGACATTGCCGCTCAGGTGCTGGCCAAGGACCCCGATGCGCTGAGCCTGCCGCAGCCGGATATGAGCGAGCGGTTCCGCGAGATCGGCGTGGATCTGATGTTCAATCACATCAAGGCTTCGCTGCACGAGTTCGGCACCGACTTCGACGTCTACACCCACGAAGACTCGATGCACACCAGCGGCCGGGTGGACCAGGCGATCGCCAAGCTGCGGGCCAACGGCGCGATTTACGAGAAGGACGGCGCAACCTGGTTACGCACCACCGACTTCGGTGACGACAAGGACCGCGTGGTCATCAAAAGCGATGGCCAGCCCGCCTACATCGCCGGTGACCTCGCCTACTACCTGGACAAGCGGCAGCGCGGTTTCACCCTGTGCATCTACATGCTGGGTGCCGACCACCACGGTTACATCGCCCGGCTCAAGGCGGCCGCCGCCGCGCTCGGCGACAACCCGGACACCGTCGAGGTACTGATCGGGCAGATGGTCAACCTGGTCCGCGACGGCCAGCCGGTGCGGATGAGTAAGCGGGCCGGCACCGTGATCACTCTCGACGACCTCGTCGAGGCCATCGGCGTGGACGCCGCCCGGTACGCGTTGATCCGCTCCTCGGTGGACTCGCCCATCGACATAGACCTGGCGCTGTGGTCGTCGGCGTCGAGTGAAAACCCGGTCTACTACGTGCAATACGCCCACGCCCGGCTGTGCGCGCTGGCCCGCAACGCCGCTGACCTCGGGGTGACAGCCGACACCACGCACTTGGATCTGCTCAGCCACGACAAAGAGGGCACCCTGATCCGCAACCTCGGCGAATTCCCGCGGGTGCTGCAATCCGCGGCGAGCCTGCGCGAACCGCATCGGGTATGCCGCTACCTCGAGGATCTGGCCGGCGACTACCACCGGTTCTACGACTCCTGCCGGGTGCTGCCGATGGGCGATGAAGCACCGGGGAGCCTTCATCAGGCCCGCCTGGCGCTGTGCGAAGCCACCCGTCAAGTGATCGCCAACGGGCTGGGCATTCTCGGCGTGAGCGCTCCGGAGCGGATGTGAACGTCCATCCCGCCGGCCCGCGGCACGCCGAGGAGATCCACCACGGCGACGCCCCGCCGCGTCCGCAGAACGCCGATGAGCTGCTGGTGCTGGCCCCGAAAGTGTGGCCGCGCAACCTCATTCGACGCACCGACGGCGAAGTGAGCGTCGCCGGGGTGACGGTGACCGACCTGGCCCAGCGTTTCGGCACGCCGCTGTTCGTCATTGACGAGGACGACTTCCGCAGTCGGTGCCGCGAGATCGCCGCCGCCTTCGGGGGTGGTGCCAACGTGCACTACGCGGCCAAGGCGTTCCTGTGCGGCGAGATCGCCCGATGGATCGCCGAAGAGGGACTCTCCCTCGACGTCGCCAGCGGTGGCGAGTTGGCCGTGGCGCTGCACGCCGGATTCCCCGCCGAGCGGATTGCCTTGCACGGCAACAATAAGTCCGTCGACGAGCTGACCGCCGCGGTCAAGGCCGGCATCGGCTACGTCGTGCTGGACTCGCTGTCCGAGATCGACCGGCTCGACGCCGTCGCCGCCGACTTCGGGCTGGTGCAAGACGTGATGGTGCGGGTCACCGTTGGCGTTGAGGCTCACACCCACGAGTTCATCGCCACCGCCCACGAGGACCAGAAATTCGGACTGTCACTGGCCGCCGGCGACGCGATGGCGGCGGTGCGCAAGGTCTTCGCCGCCAACAACCTTCGCCTCGTGGGCCTGCACAGCCACATCGGGTCGCAGATCTTCGATGTCGCCGGTTTCGAACTGGCCGCCCACCGGGTCATCGGGCAGCTGCGCGATATCGGCACTGAATTCGGTGTCGACAAGGCCGCCCAGATCGCCACCGTCGACCTCGGCGGTGGCCTCGGGATCGCCTATGTGCCACAGGACGATCCGCCGCCGATTGCCGACCTGGCCGCCAAGCTGGCCAGCATCGTCAAAGTCGAGTCCGACGCCGTCGGATTGGCTGTCCCCAGGCTCGTGGTCGAACCCGGCCGGGCCATCGCCGGCCCCGGCACCATCACCGTCTACGAGGTCGGCACCGTCAAGGACGTCGCCGTCAGCGGCAGCGCCTACCGCCGCTACATCAGCGTCGACGGCGGCATGAGCGACAACATCCGTACCTCCCTCTACGGTGCCGAGTACGACGTGCGCCTGGTGTCGCGGTCCAGCACGGCGGCCCCGGTGCTGGCGCGCATCGTCGGCAAGCACTGCGAGAGCGGCGATATCGTGGTCCGCGACGCCTGGGTGCCCGACGACGTGGCGCCCGGCGATCTGCTCGGTGTGGCAGCGACCGGGGCGTACTGCTACTCGATGTCCAGCCGTTACAACCTGATCGGCCGACCGGCCGTGGTCGCTGTCCGCGACGGTGCGGCGCGGCTGGTGCTGCGCCGGGAGACGGTCGACGATCTGATCAGTCTGGAGGTGCGGTGACCAACACGAATACCGAGAAGCCGATCGGTGTCGCAGTGCTCGGCCTGGGCAACGTCGGGCGCGAGGTGGTACGCATCATCGAGGCGAGCGCGGCCGATCTGGCCGCGCGCATCGGCGCGCCGCTGGAACTGCGCGGAGTCGCGGTGCGCCGCGTCGCCGACGATCGCGGCGTGCCCCTGGCGATGTTGACCGACAACGTCGAAGACTTGGTGTCCCGCGAGGACGTCGACATCGTCGTCGAACTCATGGGCCCGGTGGAGCCGGCGCGCAAAGCCATCCTGACCGCTCTGGAGCACGGTAAGTCGGTGGTCACCGCCAACAAGGCGCTGCTGGCCCAGTCCACCGGCGAGCTGGCCGAGGCGGCTGAGCGGGCGCACGTGGACCTCTACTTCGAAGCGGCCGTGGCCGGGGCCATCCCGGTGATCCGCCCGCTGACCCAGTCGCTGGCCGGTGACACCGTGCTGCGGGTGGCCGGGATTGTCAACGGCACCACCAACTACATCCTGTCCGAGATGGCCTCTACCGGAGCCGATTACTCCTCCGCACTGGCCGACGCCAGCGCGCTGGGTTACGCCGAGGCCGATCCCACCGCTGACGTGGAGGGTTACGACGCCGCGGCAAAGGCGGCCATCCTGGCCTCTATCGCGTTCCATACCCGGGTCACCGCCGACGACGTCTACCGCGAGGGCATCACCAAAGTCAGCTCGTCGGACTTCGATGCCGCTCGGGCGTTGGGCTGCACCATCAAGCTGCTGGCCATCTGCGAACGCATCACCAGCCCCTCTGAGAACGGCGAAGCGCAGGAACGGGTTTCGGCTCGTGTCTACCCCGCGCTGGTGCCGTTGGAGCATCCGCTGGCCACGGTCAACGGCGCGTTCAACGCCGTCGTCGTCGAGGCGGCGGCCGCTGGGCGGCTGATGTTCTACGGCCAGGGCGCCGGCGGCAACCCGACCGCGTCGGCAGTCATGGGCGACGTGGTGATGGCCGCCCGCAACCGGGTGCAGGGCGGCCGGGGGCCGCGCGAGTCCCGTTATGCCGAATTGCCGATCGCGCCGATCGGCATCATCCCCACCCGGTACTACGTCAGCATGACCGTCAAGGACCGCCCCGGCGTATTCGCAGCGGTGGCAACTGAATTCGGCAAACGTGAAGTCAGCATCGCCGAGGTGCGCCAGGAGGGCATCGCCGACGGGGTGGCGCGTATCGTCGTGGTCACCCATCGGGCCACCGACGCCGCCCTGTCCGAGACCGTCGCCGCGCTGGCCGGTCTCGACGTCGTTGAGGAAGTCACCAGCGTGCTGCGGCTGGAAGGAACGAGCGAATGACCGATGAGCGTCTTGCGCGAAGAGCATCGGATTCCGATGAGCGTCTTGCGCGAAGAGCATCGGATTCCGATGAGCGTCGTCCGCGAGGGTTTGCGGACTGCCGGGGCCGCGCCGGATGCTCGTGGCCCGGACTGATTGAGGCATACCGCGACCGGCTGCCCATGGCTGCCGACTGGACCCCGGTGACGCTGCTGGAAGGCGGCACCCCGCTGGTGCCCGCCCCACGCCTGTCCGAGCGCACCGGCTGCACCGTGCACATCAAGGTCGAGGGCCACAACCCCACCGGTTCGTTCAAGGACCGCGGTATGACGATGGCGGTCACCGAGGCGGTGGCCCTCGGCCAGAAGGCCGTGCTGTGCGCGTCGACCGGCAACACCTCGGCCTCCGCCGCTGCCTACGCTGCCCGGGCCGGCATCACCTGTGCGGTGCTCATCCCGCAGGGCAAGATCGCGATGGGCAAGCTGGCGCAGGCCGTCATGCACGGCGCCAAGATCATCCAGATCGACGGCAACTTCGACGACTGCCTCGAGCTGGCCCGCAAGCTGACCGCCGACTACCCGACGATCTCGCTGGTCAACAGCGTCAACCCGGTGCGCATCGAGGGGCAGAAGACCGCGGCCTTCGAGATCGTCGACGCCCTCGGCGCGGCTCCTGACATCCACGCCCTGCCGGTCGGCAATGCCGGCAACATCACCGCGTACTGGAAGGGTTACACCGAGTACCACCGCGACGGTGTCAGCGCGAATCTGCCGAAGATGCTCGGCACCCAGGCCGCCGGGGCCGCGCCGCTGGTGCTGGGCCACCCGGTCAGTAAGCCCGAAACCCTGGCCACCGCCATCCGGATCGGGTCGCCGGCGTCGTGGGACGGCGCCATGGCTGCCAAGGAACAGTCCGGCGGACGGTTCCTGGCAGCCACCGACGACGAACTGCTGGCGGCCTATCACCTGCTGGCCCGCGACGAAGGTGTGTTCGTCGAGCCCGCCTCGGCTGCCAGCGTGGCCGGGCTGCTCAAGGCGGTCGACGACGGCTGGGTGCGCCCCGGTTCGACGGTGGTCTGCACCGTCACCGGGCACGGCCTGAAAGATCCCGACACCGCGCTGCGCGACGTGCCGCCCGTCACCCCGGTGGCCGTGGACCCGGCGGCCGTCGTGGCAGCACTGGGCCTGGACTGAGGCGACGTTAGTTGACCGTCTTGCTGCCTGCCGGGATCGCCGGTCGTGCGACCGTAGCAGCGTCCAGTGCCAACCTCGGACCGGGCTTCGACAGCCTCGGATTGGCGCTGGCGCTCTACGACGAGATCAGCATCGAAACCACCTCCGGTACAACGACGGTCGAGGTCGAGGGGGAGGGGCAAGGGCAGGTTCCCGCCGGATTCGACAATCTGGTTGCGGTGGCCGTCCGCCGCGGTCTGGAAGTCTCAGGTGTCGTGGCTGAAGGATTGAAAATCAACTGCCGCAACGCTATTCCGCATTCGCGCGGTCTGGGCTCATCGGCGGCGGCAGTGGTCGGTGGCCTGGCGGCCGCCAATGCCCTTGTGTCCCAGACTGATGTGCCGCCGTTATGCCGCGAGCGGTTGATTCAGGTGTCCGGCGAGTTCGAGGGCCACCCGGACAACGCCGCCGCCTCGGTGCTCGGCGGCGCAGTGGTCTCCTGGACCGAGGAGACCGAAGCGGGCGCCGTGCCGGGTTATTTCGCCGCACCGCTGCGGCTGCACCCCGACATCCGGTTGTTCCCGTGCATTCCCGAAGTACGTTCATCGACCGCCGAGACCCGCGTGCTGCTACCGGCGCAGGTCAGCCATCGGGCCGCGCGGTTCAACGTCAGCCGTGCGGCATTGCTGGTCCTGGCCCTCACCGAGCGTCCCGACCTGCTGATGGCGGCCACCGAGGACGTTCTTCACCAGCCCCAGCGAGCCCCGGCCATGCCGGCGTCGGCGACATACCTGCAGCTCCTGCGGCAGAACGGGGTGGCTGCGGTGCTGTCCGGGGCGGGCCCGTCCGTGCTGGCGCTCACCAACGGCGCCGAGCTGCCCGCCCAGGTGGTCGAGTTCGCCGAGGAGCACGGTTTCACCGCTGCCGAGGTGGCGGTCGGTGATCCGGTGTGCTGGAGCGCCGATGTCACCGTTGCGCCGCAGGAGAACCGCAGGTGAGGCTTTCTTGCCTTGCGGATGCGAAGCGGGTTATTCTCGGTTGCGTCCGGCAACTGCATGGTGGGTATGACTACGCCTGGGACAATCACCAAACCTTTTGAGTGTTGATTCAGTGGATTGACGACGGGCCCTCGGGCCTTCGATCGACAGCCACTGACACCGAAACCGGTGAGTCTTGCGTGCAGCGGATTTGCTGAACGCCACAAACCCCGCGAGAACAAGAACCGCGAGGGAAAGAAAGGAAATCCGTGACCGATACGGACCTAATCACGGCTGAAGACCGTCCCGAAACCCCCGGATCCGGCCGTGGCGCACTGGCCACCATGGTGCTGCCCGAACTGCGGGCACTGGCCAGCCAGGTCGGCGTCAAGGGCACGTCCGGGATGCGCAAGGGCGAACTGATCGCCGCGATCAACGAGGTTCGCCACGCCGGCTCGGGCAACGGCGGCCACGGGGCCAACCAGGCCAAGAGCCAGGACGCCGGACCTGACCAGTCCCACGAGAAGAGCGCCGACGCCCGTTCCGAGAAGGCCACCGAGAAGGCCACCGAGAGGGCCTCTGAGAAGGCCACCGAGACAGTCGACGACAAGCCCCGCGGCGGCGAGGAACACCGCGCCCAGGGCGATGGCGAGTCCACCCAGAAGGTGCAGGCCAGCAGCGACGACAAGCCGCGTGACGCCGAGCCGAGCCGTCGAACGGACAACGGCCGTCAGGAGAGGTCTCAGGACAGGGCTCCCGAGCGGGCCAGGAACGAGACTCGCGCTGAGGTCTCAGTGGCCTCAGTGGCCTCAGCGGCCTCGGCGTCCGAACAGGGCGGTGGCGACTCGAACGGCGGTCCCCAGAACGACGACGACGGCCGGCAGGGCCGGCGCGGGCGGCGGTTCCGTGACCGTCGCCGCCGTGGCGAACGCACCGGCGGCGAAGGTGCCGGCGGCAACGAGGCCGAACTGCGCGAGGACGACGTCGTCCAGCCGGTCGCGGGCATCCTCGACGTGCTCGACAACTACGCGTTCGTGCGCACCTCCGGCTACCTGGCCGGCCCCAACGACGTCTACGTCTCGATGAACATGGTTCGCAAGAACGGCTTGCGTCGCGGCGATGCCGTGACCGGCGCCGTGCGGGTTCCCCGGGAAGGCGAGAGCGGCGGTAACCAGAACCAGCGGCAGAAGTTCAACCCGCTGGTGCGCCTGGACAGCGTCAACGGTGGCCCGGTCGAGGCGGCCCGCAACCGTCCGGAGTTCGGCAAGCTCACCCCGCTGTACCCCAACCAGCGACTGCGCCTGGAGACCACCACCGAGAAGCTGACCACCCGCGTGATCGACCTGATCATGCCGATCGGCAAGGGGCAGCGCGCCCTGATCGTCTCGCCGCCCAAGGCCGGCAAGACCACGATCATGCAGGACATCGCCAACGCGATCACCCGCAACAACCCCGAATGTCACCTCATGGTCGTGCTGGTCGACGAGCGTCCCGAAGAGGTCACCGACATGCAGCGTTCGGTCAAGGGTGAGGTCATCGCCTCCACCTTCGACCGGCCGCCGTCGGACCACACTCAGGCCGCCGAGCTGGCCATCGAGCGGGCCAAACGACTGGTGGAGCAGGGCAAGGACGTCGTCGTCCTGCTCGACTCGATCACCCGACTCGGTCGCGCCTACAACAACGCGTCTCCGGCCTCGGGCCGCATTCTGTCCGGCGGCGTCGATTCCACCGCGCTCTACCCGCCCAAGCGGTTCCTCGGCGCAGCTCGCAACATCGAGCACGGCGGCTCGCTGACCATCATCGCCACCGCCATGGTCGAGACCGGCTCCACCGGCGACACGGTGATCTTCGAGGAGTTCAAGGGCACCGGCAACGCCGAGCTCAAGCTCGATCGCAAGATCGCCGAGCGCCGGGTGTTCCCGGCCGTCGACGTCAACCCGTCCGGCACCCGCAAGGACGAGCTGCTGCTCTCGCCCGACGAGTTCGCGGTCGTTCACAAGCTGCGCCGAGTGTTGTCCGGCCTGGACAGCCACCAGGCCATCGACCTGCTCATGAGCCAGCTGCGCAAGACCAAGACCAACTACGAGTTCCTGGTTCAGGTGTCCAAGACGGCACCGGGCGCGATGGACAACGTCGACTAGGACGGTCCTACTGCGCGTCGAGATTGCACTCACGCAGGGAAAGTGCGAGAGCACGCCTGCGTCACGTCAATCTCGGCGGTGAACGTATTGATCGCCGCGTCGCAGGGTGCGACGCGGCGATCGATCCGGCATGGACGGTTGGACGCTCGACGCCTACCGCTGGGCCGCGTGGCCAAGAGGCCACGGGCGGGGTGGGCGGCGTTCCCGGGTGGGAGGCCAACCGGCAGGATGCCGGTACCTGGGTTTACCCACCACCGGCCGCCCTTAAACCTTCTCGCTCGACTGGTTTGGGCAGGTCGACGCCGAACTGGCATACTGAGATACGACCAAACCTCAGGTACCGGTTCACGTCCGCATTCGCGCTGGCGACCCGGCGACCAGACCAGAAGAGGACACTAATGAAAACCGGTATTCACCCCGCCTACGGCGAGACCACCGTGGTCTGCGGCTGTGGGAACTCCTTCACCACGCGAAGCACCAAGGAGAGCGGCCACATCGTGGTCGAGGTGTGCTCGCAGTGCCACCCGTTCTACACCGGCAAGCAGAAGATCCTCGATAGCGGCGGTCGCGTGGCCCGCTTCGAGAAGCGGTACGGCAAGCGTCCTGCCAAGGCCGAGGCTGCCGAGAAGTAGCTGCCCGACCGACGCCCGTCCGCCGCATCCGCGTGGGGCCGGGCGTCGGTTTGCGTTGCGGCACAAGCGATAAGGACTTCAGCATGACGCAGAGCGCACCTCCGGATGCGGTCGACGCCGTCGTGTCCGAACACGCCGATCTGGAACGTCAGCTGTCCGATCCAGAGCTGCACGGCGACGCCGTCAACGCGCGGCGGGTAGGCAAGCGCTTCGCCCAGTTAGCGCCGATCGTGGCGACCTATCGCAAGTTGGAGACGGCCCGCGGCGACCTGGAAGCAGCCCGCGAGCTTGCCGCCGACGACTCCTCCTTCGCCGCCGACGTGACCGAGTTGGAGGCGCGGGTCGCCGAATTGGACGAGCAGCTCACCGACATGCTCGCGCCGCGCGATCCGCATGACGCCGACGACGTGGTGCTGGAGGTCAAGTCCGGCGAAGGCGGCGAGGAATCGGCGCTGTTCGCCGCCGACCTGGCGCGGATGTACATCCGCTACGCCGAGCGGCACGGCTGGACCGTCACCGTGCTCGACGAGACCTTCTCCGACCTGGGCGGCTACAAAGAAGCCACCATCGCCATCGGCAGCAAGGGCGACTCCGTCGACGGCGTATGGTCGCGGTTGAAGTGGGAGGGCGGCGTGCACCGCGTTCAGCGCGTCCCGGTCACCGAGTCGCAGGGCCGGGTGCACACCTCAGCCGCCGGTGTCCTGGTCTACCCCGAGCCCGAAGAGGTCGAACAGGTCCAGATCGACGAATCCGATCTGCGCATCGACGTCTACCGGTCTTCCGGCAAGGGCGGTCAGGGCGTCAACACCACCGACTCGGCGGTGCGGATCACCCATCTGCCCACCGGCATCGTCGTCACCTGCCAGAACGAGCGCTCGCAGCTGCAGAACAAGGCCCGCGCCATGCAGGTGCTCGCAGCGCGCCTGCAGGTGCTCGCCGAGGAGCAGGCCCAGGCCGACGCGTCCGCGGACCGGGCCAGCCAGATCCGCACAGTCGACCGTTCCGAGCGAATCCGCACCTACAACTTCCCCGAGAACCGGATCGCCGACCATCGCATCAACTTCAAGGCCCACAATCTCGACCAGGTGCTCGACGGCGACCTCGACCCGCTACTCGACGCGCTGGCGGCGGCCGACAAGCAAACCCGGTTGCAGCAGGCATGACGGCGCCCTCCCGTGTCAGCAGCCTGCGCGAGGCGATCGCCGCCGCGGCGACCGTTCTGGCCGAAGCCGGAATCGACTCGGCCCGAAACGATGCCGAACTGCTGGCCGCCCACGTCGCGGGTGTGGAGCGCGGCGGGCTGATCCTCGTCGACCCCGACGACGGCTTCTTCGGGCGATTCGACGACGCTGTCGCCAACCGCGCCAAACGTGTTCCACTGCAGCACATCACCGGCACCGCGGCCTTCGGCCCGGTGCTGCTTGAGGTCGGCGCCGGGGTGTTCATCCCGCGGCCGGAGACCGAGGCCCTGCTGGAATGGGCATTGGCGCAAAGCCTTCCGCCACGACCCCTCGTCCTGGACCTGTGCACCGGCTCCGGCGCGCTGGCCGTGGCGCTGTCCACACAGTTACCCGATGCCCGGGTGATCGCCGTCGACGACGATCCTTCGGCTCTGGACTACGCCCGGCGCAACACGGCCTCGACCGGCGTGCGACTGCTGCGCGCGGACGTCACGGACCCGCGGTTGTTAACCGAACTGGACGGTGCGGTCGATCTGGTGGTCTCCAACCCGCCCTACATCCCATCCGGCGCCGTGCTGGATCCCGAAGTGGCCCGCCATGACCCGGCACACGCATTGTTCGGCGGAGCCGACGGCATGGCCGTGATCGGCCCGATCGTGCGGCGTGCGGTGGACTTGCTCAAACCAGGCGGCCTGCTCGCGGTCGAACACGACGACTCCACTTCAGAAGCCGTCGTGGCCACCCTCGACGCTACGAGGACCTTCGCCGATGTGACGGCTCAGCGGGATCTGACCGGCCGGCCGCGGTTCGTGACGGCCCGGCGCTACCGGGAAACTGAAGCAGGAGGGCAGCCATGAGCCAGACGTTCGACTGCCGTGACCCGCGCAACCGCGGCGACGCCATCGCCGCGGCGGCCGCGGCCCTCAAGAGCGGCCGGCTCGTGGTGATGCCCACCGACACCGTTTACGGCATCGCCGCCGACGCCTTCGACAGCGAGGCCGTCTCGGCCTTGTTGGCAGCCAAGGGCCGCGGGCGGGATATGCCGGTCGGCGTGCTCGTCGGCTCCTGGCAGACCATCGACGGCCTGGTCTACTACGTTCCAGACACCGCCCGCCAGCTGATCCGGGCGTTCTGGCCCGGCGCGCTGAGTCTGGTCGTTCAGCAGGCGCCGTCGCTGCGGTGGGACCTCGGCGATGCCCGGGGCACGGTCATGCTTCGGATGCCGTTGCAGCCGGTGGCTCTTGAATTATTACGGGAGACGGGGCCGCTGGCGGTGTCCAGCGCGAACATCTCGGGCCAGCCGGCCGCGACCACCGCGCCGGACGCCCAGTACCAACTCGGCGGTCTGGTGGACGTCTATCTCGACGGCGGACCGTCTGCGGAGCAGGCCGCTTCAACGATCGTCGACCTGACCGGATCCGCGCCTCGCCTGCTGCGCGAGGGGCCGATCAGCACGGCCGCGGTCGCGGCGGTGCTCGGTGTCGAGCCCGCCGCTCTGACCGATGCCGCACCGACCGATGCCGCACCGGTTGCGGGGGAGTAGCGCGTGGCGGGAGACACGGTTTTCCTGGCGCTCTCCCAGGGCGCGGGCGTGCCCGTGCGGGAACTCGCCCTCGTCGGCCTGACCGCTGCGGCCGTCACCTACTTCGCCACCGGCGGGGTGCGGGTGCTGGCCACCCGCCTGGGTGCGCTGGCCTACCCTCGCGCCCGCGACGTGCATTTGTCGCCGACTCCCCGGATGGGCGGTCTGGCGATGTACCTGGGTGTGGTCGTGGCGGTATTCC
>NZ_JBIIOV010000119.1:0-10088 GCF_044342925.1 Mycobacterium sp.
GCCGCAACCGATTCCTGTTCTGGGCCTATGCCGACGACGCCGACCACGATCCGCGGATTGCCGAGGTGGTGCGGGCGCTGAACATCAAATATGTGCTCATCAGCAGCCCCGTCGTCCGGGGTTTCGTGATGCCCGACGGGCTAGTGTCACTAGACAGATCCACGTCGTGGGCCAAGATCTACGACAACGGCGGCGCCCGCATCTACGAGTGGCGCGGCAGCGCGGGAAGCAGGAACGAGGCATGACGGCGAACAGCGACGACGACAACATCGAGGTCATCACCGGCGTTAGGTCCGAGGAGGCCGCGGGCGACGACGAGGCGCGCTCGATCACCGACATGGTCGAGCAGCCCGCGAAGGTGATGCGGATCGGCACGATGATCAAGCAGCTGCTGGAGGAGGTCAAAGCCGCGCCGCTCGACGATGCCAGCCGTACCCGGCTACGCGAGATCCACGCCACCAGCATCAGCGAGCTCGAGGATGGCCTGGCGCCGGAGTTGCGCGACGAGTTGCACCGCCTGGCCCTGCCGTTCTCCGAGGACTCGGTGCCCTCGGACGCCGAGTTGCGGATCGCCCAGGCGCAACTGGTCGGCTGGCTGGAAGGTCTGTTCCACGGCATCCAGACGGCGTTGTTCGCCCAGCAGATGGCGGCCCGCGCCCAGCTGGAACACATGCGTCAGGGCTCCCTGCCGCCCGGGACGGCCGGACCGGTCGGCAACGGCGCGCACGGAACCGGTCAGTACCTCTAGGTCAGATGCGCCCGGATGACACCTGATCCCTCGATCGAGACCCGTGACGCCTGGGTCGAGTTCCCGATCTTCGACGCCAAGGCGCGCTCGTTCAAGAAAGCGTTCCTGGGTAAAGCCGGCGGAACGATCGGCAAGAACGCCGACAACGTCGTCGTCATCGAGGCGCTGCGCGACATCACGTTGAGCCTGAAGATGGGCGACCGGGTGGGCCTGGTGGGCCACAACGGCGCCGGTAAGTCCACCCTGCTGCGGCTGCTGTCGGGCATTTACGAACCGACTCGGGGGACCACCGTCATCCGGGGGCGCATCGCACCGGTTTTCGACCTCGGCATCGGCATGGACCCGGACACCACCGGCTACGAGAACATCATCATCCGCGGCATGTTCCTGGGGCAGACCCGCAAACAGATGGCCGCCAAGGTCGACGAGATCGCCGACTTCACCGAACTCGGCGACTACCTGTCGATGCCGTTGCGCACCTACTCCACCGGTATGCGGGTGCGCCTGGCGATGGGCGTGGTCACCAGCATCGACCCGGAGATCCTGTTGCTCGACGAGGGTATCGGCGCGGTGGACGCCGAGTTCCTGAAGAAGGCCCAAAACCGGTTGCAGGCATTGGTGGAGCGATCCGGAATCCTGGTGTTCGCCAGCCACTCCAACGAATTTCTGGCACGACTGTGCAAGACGGCGATGTGGATCGACCACGGCACCATCCGGCTTGCCGGAAGCATCGAGGAGGTGGTGCGGGCCTACGAGGGTGAGGACGCCGCCCGCCATGTCCGCGACGTGCTCGCCGAACACGCCGGCGATTGGTCCACCCCGTGACTAAAGCCGTGACTGACGGCGCGACCGAGACGGTGTGCGCGGTCGTCGTCACCCACCGCCGGCGCGACGAACTGGCCACGTCGCTGGACGTAGTGAACGCGCAGAGCCGGATGATCGACCACCTGATCGTGGTGGACAACGATCATGACGAGAACGTGCGGGATCTGGTGGAGCGCCAGCCGGTGCCGTCTACCTACCTCGGCTCACGCCGGAACCTCGGTGGCGCAGGCGGATTCGCGCTCGGGATGTTGCACGCCCTGGCCCTGGGCGCGGACTGGGTGTGGCTGGCCGACGACGACGGTCGTCCCCGCGACACCGAGGTGCTGGCCACCCTGTTGGCCTGCGCCAAGCGGCACAACCTCGCCGAGGTATCGCCGATGGTGTGCGCGCTGGACCGACCCGACGAGTTGGCCTTCCCGCTGCGCCGCGGTCTGGTGTGGCGCCGCCGCGCCGACGAACTGCGCACCGAAGGTGCGGGCCAGGATCTGCTGCCCGGCATCGCGTCGCTGTTCAACGGTGCGCTGTTTCGCGCGGAAACCATTGAGGCGGTCGGCGTTCCGGACATCCGGCTGTTCATCCGCGGCGACGAGGTGGACCTGCACCGCCGGCTGGTACGCAGCGGCCTGCCGTTCGGCACCTGCCTGGACACCGTGTACCTGCACCCCTACGGCAGCGACGAGTTCAAGCCCATCCTGGGCGGGCGGATGCATACCCAGTACCCCGACGACCCGGCCAAGCGGTTCTTCACCTACCGCAATCGCGGCTATGTGCTGTCCCAGCCCGGCCTGCGCAAACTGCTGCCGCAGGAGTGGGTGCGCTTCGGCTGGTATTTCCTCGTCACCAAACGCGACCCGGCCGGACTTCGGGAGTGGATCCGGTTGCGCAAGTTGGGTCGTCAGGAGAAGTTCGCCGAGAAGTACGTCGCATCCGGGAGCACCCAGTGACCGTCGTGGAATCGGGCAACCAGTCCAGGACCTTCGCCCGCGCCCGGGCCGACCTGGTCGACGGCTTCACCAACCGTGAGCTGTGGCTGTTCCTGGGCTGGCAGGACATCAAGCAGAAGTACCGCCGCTCGGTGCTGGGTCCGTTCTGGATCACCATCGCCACCGGAACCACCGCGGTGGCGATGGGCCTGCTGTACTCCAAGCTGTTCAAACTGCCGCTGTCCGAGCACCTTCCCTATGTGACGCTCGGGCTGATCATCTGGAACATGATCAACGCCTCCATCCTGGAGGGCGCCGAGGTGTTCATCGCCAATGAGGGCTTGATCAAACAGCTTCCGACACCGTTGAGCGTGCACGTCTACCGGCTGGTGTGGCGGCAGATGATCCTGTTCGCCCACAACATCGTCATCTTCGTGATCGTCGCGATCATCTATCCCAAACCGTGGTCGTGGGCCGACCTAACGGTGATCCCGGCGATTGTGCTGATCATGCTCAACTGCGTGTGGGTGTCGTTCTGCTTCGGCATCCTGGCCACCCGCTACCGTGACATCGGGCCGCTGCTGAACTCGCTGGTGCAACTGCTGTTCTTCATGACCCCGATCATCTGGAACGCCGACACCCTCGAGCAGCAGGGCGCCGGAAAGTACTGGCGAATCATCGAACTCAATCCGCTGCTGCACTACCTGGACATCCTGCGCGCACCACTTCTCGGCGCCCAGCAGGAGCCGCGACACTGGATCGTGGTGATCGTCCTGACGATCCTCGGCTGGTGCGCGGCGGCACTGGCTCTCAAGCAGTACCGGGCGCGGGTGCCGTACTGGGTGTAGCGCCTGACCCGGTGGATTTACACCGTGAACAGCGACGCGTTCGAGGCGCAGCGGACAAGCCGTTCGGGCGGCGGGCACACCCGCTCTGCCCGAACCGGTCGCGGCTAACCGCCGCAGCACTGAATAGAACGCCCGGGCCGTCCACGGCCCGGGCGTTCTTTGTTGCAAGACTTGGCAATTCAGCCGGGGACGTTGCCCTGGTCCGGTGCGGGTCCGAACTGGAACCGTCGCGCACTGATCTCACTCGGGGTAACCCGCACGTAACGCAGCTTCTCCGTCGGCACCCAGGGCATAAGCCCGGTCTGATCGGCGTCGTGGATCTCCTCGGCGCTGCTGAGCATCTTCGCGGTGCCACGGATGATCACGCTCCATCCCTCGGCCGTGGTGTGGTCGTCGGCCTCGAAGAGCACCTTGTCGTTCATCACGGTGGTGAACAGCTTGGTGCCCTCTGCGGTGCGGAACAGCACGGCGCCGTTCTGCACCACGAAGTTCACCGGGAAGATCTCCAACTGCCCGCCGAAGGACGTCACCAAGCGGCCCAGCGCGACGCTGCCCAGTAGATTCCACGCCTCACGGTCGTCTAAGACGGTGATCGGATCATTCGCCATGCGCCACATCGTGTCCGGACGGTCGCGGACTGCGCAAGGGCCTAACGGCCCTTGGCCGCGCTCAGGCCGCCACCGCCCTGGCCAGTTCAGCCATCCGCACCGCAAGATTCGACATAACGGCAGAGTTGCCATTAACGGCGCTTCCGAAGCGCGTCGAAGCCGGGTATCCAGACCGGCATGCCGCCCCAATCGCAGATCGTCGCCCAGCTGTCGAGTCGCTTCGCCGACCAGCTGTCCCGGGTCCGCGACTGCATCCGGCCGGAGTACGTGCGCGCCGACTGGGCCGACCGAAACGCCGACCTGGAACGGCACCTGTTGCCGGTGCCGCCGGCCGACTTCCTGCCGGGCCGGCGCGACCTGCTGGCCTGAGACTCAACCGGTGAGCTCTGCCAGCTCGGACCGCATGTTGTCCCGGGCGGCGGTCTCCCATTCGCGGCGGCCGTGGTCGGTGCGGAACACCGCGGGGGCATCGAGTAGGGCGACCAGAACCTGGATGCGACCCTTGCGGAACACCTCGTCGTGGATGTGCGGGTACTCCGCCCGGATGGCGGCGCTGTTGCACCGGTAGCGGTCGGCCGGCAGAGCCAGCCACCTGGATCATCCTGCCCGTAAGCTTCCCGCGATGGCCGAGATCGCCCACCCCACGCCGTTGAGTCTGAAGACCCAGTTGCTGCGGTTCGTGCTCACCGGTGGTTTCTCGGCGATCGTGGACTTCGGCCTGTACTTCCTGCTCTACAAGCAGTTCGGTGTGCAGGTGGATCTGGCCAAGGCGATCGGCTTTATCGCCGGCACGCTGACGGCGTATCTGATCAACCGGCGCTGGACGTTCGGCGCCGAGCCCAGCCGGTCGCGGTTCGTCAAGGTGATGGTGCTCTACGCCCTCACCTTCGCGGTGCAGGTCGGCCTGAATCACCTCACGCTGCGCCTCCTGGACTACCAGGACTGGGCGCTGCCGGTGGCGTTCGTGGTGGCGCAGGGCACGGCGACGGTGATCAACTTCGTGGTCCAGCGTGTCTGGATTTTCCGGCGGCCGCGCGCGTGACGGTAACCTCGTCACGATGTCGGCAACGATCACACCGCAGCGGCTGATGGGCTGGGGGCGCACCGCACCGTCGGTCGCCGACGTTCTGACGACCCCCGATCCCGAGGAGATCGTCCGCGCCGTGGTCCGCGCCGCCGACCAGGCCGCCGACGGCCGCCACCGCGGGGTTCTAGCCCGCGGGCTCGGCCGGTCCTACGGCGACAACGCGCAGAACGGCGGCGGACTGGTCATCGACATGACCGCCCTGAACCGGATCCACTCCATCGACGCCGCCACCCGGATGGTCGACGTCGATGGCGGGGTGAGCCTGGACCAGTTGATGAAGGCGGCGCTGCCCTGCGGGCTGTGGGTGCCGGTGCTGCCCGGCACCCGGCAGGTCACCATCGGCGGGGCGATCGGCTGCGACATCCACGGCAAGAACCACCACAGCGCCGGCAGCTTCGGCAACCACGTGCGCTCCATCGACCTGCTGACCGCCGACGGGCAGGTGCGCACCATCACCCCGGACGGCCCGGAGTCCGACCTGTTCTGGGCGACCATCGGCGGTAACGGTCTGACCGGCATCATCATGCGGGCCAGCATCGAGATGACGCCGACCGAGACGGCCTACTTCATCGCCGACGGCGACGTCACCCGCAGTCTGGACGAGACCATCGCCTTCCACAGCGACGGCAGCGAGGCCAACTACACCTACTCCAGCGCCTGGTTCGACGCGATCAGCCCGCCGCCGAAACTCGGCCGCGCGGCGATCTCCCGCGGCTCGCTGGCGCGGCTGGACCAGCTACCCGAAAAGCTGCAACGCAATCCGCTGAAATTCGATGCGCCACAACTGCTGACGTTCCCCGACATCTTTCCCAACGGGCTGGCCAACAAGTACACCTTCGGCCCGATCGGCGAGCTGTGGTACCGCAAGTCGGGCACGTACCGGAACAAGGTCCAGAACCTGACGCAGTTCTACCACCCGCTGGACATGTTCGGAGAGTGGAACCGCGCCTACGGTCCGGCAGGTTTCCTGCAGTACCAGTTCGTGGTGCCGATGGAGGCCGTCGAGGAGTTCCAGGCGATCATCGTCGACATCCAGGCCTCCGGTCACTACACGTTCCTCAACGTGTTCAAGCTCTTCGGCCCGGGAAACCAAGCGCCGCTGAGCTTTCCGATCCCGGGGTGGAACGTCTGCGTGGATTTCCCCATCAAGGCCGGACTGAACGAGTTCGTCACCGACCTGGACCGCCGGGTGCTGCAATTCGGCGGCCGGCTCTACACCGCCAAGGACTCGCGCACCAGCGCCGAGACCTTCCACGCCATGTACCCGCGCATTGACGAGTGGATCGCGGTGCGCCGCAGAGTCGATCCGCACGCGGTGTTCGCCTCGGACATGGCCCGACGTTTGGAGTTGCTCTAGATGGTGCTCGACGCGGTGGGTAACCCCCAGACCATTCTGCTGCTCGGCGGCACCTCGGAGATCGGGCTGGCGATCTGCGAGCGGTATCTGCGCGACGCTCCGGCGCGGATCATCCTGGCGGCGCTGCCCGGCGACCCGGGCCGGGAGGCCGCCGTCACGCAGATGACACGGGCCGGTGCGAAGTCGGTGACGCTGGTGGACTTCGACGCCGTCGACACCGCCAGCCACCCGGCCGTGATCGACGAGTGCTTCAACGACGGTGATGTCGATGTCGCGATCGTGGCGTTCGGGTTGCTCGGCGACGCCGAGGAGCTGTGGCAGGACCAGCGCAAGGCCGTGCAGATCGCCGAGATCAATTACACCGCAGCGGTTTCCGTCGGCGTACTGCTCGGCGAGAAGATGCGCGGCCAGGGCTTCGGCCGGATCATCGCGATGAGTTCGGCGGCCGGTGAGCGGGTGCGCCGCTCGAACTTCGTCTACGGCTCCACCAAGGCCGGCCTGGATGGGTTCTACCTCGGCCTCGGCGAGGCCCTCAAGCCGTTCGGGGTGGGCGTGCTGGTGATCCGGCCCGGTCAGGTGCGCACCCGGATGAGCGCCCACGTCAAGGAGGCGCCGCTGACCGTCGACAAGGAGTACGTCGCAGACCTGGCCGTCACCGCGTCGGCCAAGGGCAAGGAACTGGTCTGGGCGCCAGGCACTTTCCGTTACGTGATGATGGTGCTGCGGCACATCCCCCGGCCCGTTTTCCGCAAACTTCCGATCTGAGTTGCCCGTGCAGTCGGTGCGCAACGGCGTCTCCACCGCCGCTCAGACGGTGCTGGCATCAGCAGTCGCCGTTGTCGTGTCGGTGGTTGGGCTGTCCGCGATCTCGACGGTGGAGTGGCCGGCGTTCCCGTCGTCGAACCAACTGCACGCACTGACCACCGCCGGCCAGGTCGCCTGCCTGCTCGGCCTGGTGGCCGTCGGCGCGCTGTGGCGGCGGCGGCGCCCGATCATCCAGTGGGCAGCCAGGATCGGGGCGCCAGTGCTGTTGTCGGCGTTCGTGGTGGTGACCCTGGGGATGCCGTTGGGCGCCACCAAGCTGTACCTGTTCGGCATCTCGGTGGACCAGCAGTTCCGCACCGAATACCTCACCCGGCTCACCGACAGCCCGGAATTGCGGGACATGACTTACGCGGGACTGCCGCCGTTCTACCCGCCGGGCTGGTTCTGGCTGGGCGGGCGGGCCGCCGCGCTCACCGGCACGCCGGCCTGGGAGATGTACAAACCGTGGGCGATCACCACGATCGCCGTCGCCGTCGCGGTGGCATTTGCGTTGTGGGCGGCCATGATCCGCTTTGAGTACGCCCTGGCGGTCACCACGGCGACAGCCGCGGTCACGCTGGCCTACGCCTCCCCGGAGCCCTACGCCGCCATCATCACCGTGCTGATCCCGCCGGTTCTCGTGCTGGCGTGGTCTGGACTGCAAGGACATTCGCGCAGGGGAGGCTGGGCGGCCGCCGTCGGCGTCGGGCTGTTCCTCGGTTTCGCCGCCACCTTCTACACCCTGCTGCTGGCCTACACCGCGTTCACCGTCACGATCATGGCGATGGTGACCGCCGTGGTGCGCCGCAGCGTCGGCCCACTGCAGCGACTGGTGGTGATGGCGGTGATCGCGACCGCCGTGGGCGCAATCACCTGGCTACCGTTCATGATCCGCGCCGCCCGCGGCCCGCTGAGCGACACCGGCGCCGCCCAGCACTACCTGCCCGGCGACGGAGCGGTGCTGAGCTTCCCGATGCTGCAGTTCTCGCTACTGGGGGCGCTGTGCATGCTCGGAACGGTCTGGGTGGCCTGGCGCAGCGTCAGGTCCGGCGGGCAGGAGCGAAGCGATCGGGGACTAACCTCGGTACGCGCCGCGGCGCTGGGGCTGGGCGTGCTGTCGATTTACGCCTGGTCGCTGCTGTCCATGCTGACCACGCTGGTCGGCACCACGCTGCTGTCCTTCCGGCTACAGCCGACGCTGAGCGTGCTGCTGGCCGCCGCCGGGGTGTTCGGCTTCATCGAGGTCGCCCGGTGGGCGGCTGCCAGATGGAACCGGCAGATCATTGCGGTGGGCGTAGCGATCGGCCTGATCGGGGCGATCGGCTTCAGCCAGGACATCCCGCACGTGTTGAGCCCCGACATCGCGGTGGCCTACACCGACACCGACGGCGACGGCCGGCGCGGCGACCGTCGCCCGCCCGGCTCGGAGAAGTACTACCCCAAGGTCGACGAGCTGATCCGCGAGGCCACCGGCAAGCCGCGCGACGAGACCGTGGTGATGACCGCCGACTACAGCTTCCTGTCGTACTACCCCTACTTCGGGTTCCAGGGGCTGACGTCGCACTACGCCAACCCGCTCGCGGAGTTCGACAAGCGGGCCGCCGCCATCGAATCCTGGGGCAAGCTCACCGACCCGGCCGAGTTCGCCGAGGCCCTCGACGCGCTGCCGTGGCCGGCGCCGACGGTGTTCCTGATGCGCCGCGGCGGGGCCGCCGGGTCCGCAAATACCTATACCTTGCGGTTGGCCGAGGACGTCTACCCCAATCAGCCCAATGTGCGCCGCTACACCGTCGACCTCGACGCCGGACTGTTCGCCGAGCCGCACTTCAGCGTGACGAACATCGGGCCGTTCGTCCTGGCGATCCGGAAGAGCTAGCGCGTGACAGTGCTCAGCGCCAATTACGATCTAGGCCCGTGACGCAGTCCCGGGGGAACTACCGAACCGCCCGGCTCATCGCCACGATCGCCGGGCTACTCGGCGCCCTGCTGGCGATCCTCACCCCGTTTCTCCCGGTCAAGCAGACCACCGCCGAGCTGAACTGGCCACAGAACGGCACACTGTCCAGTGTCACCGCACCGTTGATCGGTTACGTCCCAACGGATCTCACCATCAATGTGCCGTGCAGCGCGGCCGCCGGACTCACCGGGTCGAACACCGTGCTGCTCTCCACGGCGCCCAAGCAGGCGCCGAAAGCCGTCGACCGCGGTCTGCTGATCCAGCGCGCCGACGACGATCTGGTGGTCGTGGTGCGCAACACCCCGGTGCTGGCGGCGCCGATGAGCGAAGTGCTCAGCCCGGCCTGCCGCACGCTGACCGTCACCGCGCGCGCAGATCTGGTGACGGGCGAATTCGCCGGCCTCAGCGCGGAGTCCGGCGGCCCGCGGCGCGGTGAACGCGCCGGCGACCTGCGGCCGCAGATCGTCGGCGTCTTCACCGACCTGTCCGGGCCGGCGCCGGCTGGCCTGAACGTGTCGGCGACCATCGACACCCGCTACAGCACCGGGCCCACCGCGCTGAAGCTGGTGGCGATGCTGCTGGGCGTGGCGATGACCGTGCTGGCACTGGGGGCGCTGCACGTCCTCGACACCGCCGACGGCATCCGGCACCGCCGGTTCCTGCCGGCTCGGTGGTGGCGACTGAGCGGCCTGGACGTCCTGGTGCTGGCCGTGCTGGTGTGGTGGCACTTCGTCGGCGCCAACACCTCCGACGACGGCTACATCCTGACCATGGCGCGGGTGTCGGACAACGCCGGCTACATGGCCAACTACTACCGCTGGTTCGGCACGCCGGAGTCGCCGTTCGGCTGGTACTACGACCTGCTGGCGATCTGGGCGCACATCTCCACGGCCAGCATCTGGATGCGACTGCCGACGCTGGCGATGGCGCT
>NZ_JBIIOV010000120.1:0-10042 GCF_044342925.1 Mycobacterium sp.
TCTCGGGCAACCTTGGTCTGCTTTGCCTTAGCCCGGCCGCGGCCCATGGGGGAACCCCCTCGCGCATAAACGGAGCGGCCCGAAACCAGGCGGCTCCGATCTAATGTCGTATTCGTCCTGACCACACTTTACCGTGCCCGACCGCAAAGTGCGGGCAGGCCCGTTCACCGAGCGCTGAAACAAGGCGGATCAGCGGCGAGTCTCGCGCAGCCGGTCCACCGCGACCCGGCCCGCCCCGGTCTCGTCCGGCGGCGGCAGGGAGTCCGGGTCGATGACGGCGGCGACCTCGTGTTCCCCGCCGGTGGTCAGCGGCGTGTCGCCGGGCAGGCCGCGCTTGACGAGCGCCAGCGCCACCGGACCCAGGTCGACGTGATCGACGACGGTGCCCAGTCGTCCCACTGTTCGGCGGCCGGCAAGCACCGGATCACCCGGCACCGGGCGTTCCGCCGACCCGTCGAGATGCAGCAGCACCAGCATCCGGGGCGGGCGACCCAGATTGTGCACCCGCGCGACCGTCTCCTGGCCGCGGTAGCAGCCCTTGTCCAGATGCACCGCGCCGGTTCCGGGCGGCCCGATCCAGCCGGCCTCGTGCGGGATGGTGCGTTCGTCGGTGTCCACCCCCAGCCGCGGCCGCAGTGCCGCGACCCGGTGAGCCTCGTAGGCCCAGACTCCGGCGGAGCGCACGCCGGCGTCGGCCAACCGTTGCAGCAGGGCGGTTTTGTTCTCCCGCGGCACCAGCACGTCGAGTTCGACCTGGCCGGGCTGGCCCTGTGCGGTCGGCATCCGGCGGACGAAACCGCCGTCGCGTAGCGCGACGGCGGTCATCACCTCCGGCAGCGCGTCGAGCCCCAGGGCGGCCAGCACCGCCGGCTCGGCCAGGCGCGGCCCGATCAGCGACAGCACGGCCAGATCGGCGGCTGCCGGTTGCACGTCCGACCAGAACACCATCGTGCGCAGGTAGTCCAGCAGCGGACCGCCCCGGGGGGGCTCGGTGTCCAGGTAGGTGACGCCGCCCAATTCCGTCTGCTGCCAGTGGTCTTCCACCCGGCCCTGGCCGTCGAGGCTGAGGTTGGCGGTGCAGGCGCCGTCCGGTAACTCCGCGACGTGCTGGGTGCAGATCGAGTGCAGCCAGCCGCGGCGGTCGGATCCGGACACCGTGATGACCGGGCGGTGGGAACGATCGATGACGACGGCGTCGTGGGCGGCGGCGCGCTGTTCCCCCAGCGGGTCGCCGTAATGCCAGACGGCGCCGGCGTCGGGGGAGTTCTCGGGCGCGGGAACGGCTGACACAGGTCAACTCTACGAGCCGGTCAGTAGGCTCAGTACCCATGTCCGTGCTCGTCACGCTCGACGGCACCGTGCGCGATCCGGCCGCGCCGCTGCTTTTCGCCGACGATCTCGCCGCCGTCCGCGGCGACGGCGTGTTCGAAACCCTGCTGGTCCGCTCCGGCGTCGCGTGCCTGCTGGAATCACACCTGCGACGGTTGGCCCATTCCGCCCAGATGCTGGACCTGCCGGCGCCGAACCCGGCGGCCTGGCGCAGGGCCGTCGAGGTCGCTGTCGGACAGTGGGCCGAACAGACTTCCGACGAGGGCGCCCTGCGGTTGGTCTACAGCCGGGGCCGGGAGGGCGGCTCGGACCCGACCGGCTACCTGACCATCACCCCGCTGCCGCACCGCGTGCACGACGCGCGGCGCCACGGAGTGGCCGCGGTGCTGCTCGACCGGGGACTGCCCTCGGCCGGGGTGGACGCAATGCCGTGGCTGCTGGCCGGAGCCAAGACACTCTCCTATGCGGTGAACATGGCGGCCGTGCGGGAGGCGGCCCGCCGCGGCGCCGACGACGTCGTCTTCGTCAGCACCGACGGGCACATCCTGGAGGGCCCCCGCTCCACCGTGGTGATCGTCACCGCGGGGGCCGACGGCAGACCGTGCCTGCTGACCCCGCCGCCGTGGTATCCGATTCTTCGCGGGACCACCCAGCAGGCGCTGTTCGAGGCCGCCCGGGCCGACGGGTTTGATTGCGACTATCAGGCGCTGCGACCGGCGGATCTCTTTGCCGCCCAAGGTGTCTGGCTGATCTCCAGTATCACCCTGGCCGCTCGTGTGCACACCCTCGACGGGCAGCCGCTGACGCCGGCACCGCTGAGCGCCGAGGTAGCCGCGCTGGTCGATTCCGCGATCGTCAGCGACCGCTGAAAAGTGTTGGCGCACCCGGCCTGAAAGCGGTACCGTCGGCCGTACACAAGGAAGGAGGTGGTCCGGAACTTTGAGTACTTTTTGGACATGTGAGGTGGCTGCCCGCTAGCAGCACCAGGTGCCGGAATCCTTCCGCGTCGTGCGCGCGCTAGCGAATTCCAGGCAGCTACCCGGCCCCCGAGCTCCCGGTCCGTCCAACCTGGATCCAAAAGCTCGGGGGCCGTCTCATGTCCGGGGGTAGCCCGGTTTCACTTCCGTCCGCGCCGGCGGGTCCGGCTCGTCGACTGCTCCAACTCGGTCAGCGCGGGTTCGATCCCATCGGCCAGTCGGTCGAGGTCGTCGGCCATCTCCGGGGTGCTGATGAACCCGAAGTCCATCCACCCCTGGTAGCTGAAGCAGGTGATGTTCAGCCCGACGTCCATCAACAGCGGTCCGATCGGGATGAAGTCCTGCACCACCGCACCGGCGGCGTACAGCGGCACCGTCGGCCCTGGAACATTGGAGACGACCAGGTTGATCGGCGGCACGTTCTCACCTAACCGGCTGGCGGTGAACGCGCGCGCGGCCAGTTGGAACAGTCCCGGCGGAGTGGTCTCGGTCAGCCCCATGATCTGGTGGGCGGTCATCGCCTCGGCCATCTGCTTGGCCGCCTGAGTCTCCCGGTACACCGCGCTGACCCGCTCTGCCGGACCGGCCAGATCGGTGGGCAGGGTGACCGTCATGGAGCTGATCGCATTGCCGACGGCTGTGGCGTCGGTGCGGGTTGACACCGGAACCTGGGCCACCAGAGGCCGGTCCGGCAACTCGCCGGTGCGGTCCAGATACGACCGCAGCGCCCCGGCTACGACGGCCAGGACCACGTCGTTCACCTTGACGCCGTAGTTCTCCTTGAGTGCCCTGACCCGATCCAGTGACACCCGCGTGGAACTGAACCGGCGCTGCTGGGAGATCCCCCCGTTGAACCGGGTGGGCGGCGCTGCGAAATACCCGGCCGGCTTGTCGCTCACCCCGCGCGCCGCGATGCGCTGTCGCAGCGTCTGGTCGACCAGTCGCGCCACGCGGTAGGGCGTCTTGATGCCGACGTTCAGCGCGGCGCCCAGCAGCCGTACCTCCGGCCGCGGCGGCCGGGCCGGCCGGACCACCTGGCCCGGATCGATCGCGGGCGGCCGCGGTTGGGCAGTCTTGTCGAACAGGATCTCGCTGACGCCGGCGCCGGAGACACCGTCGACCAGGCAGTGGTGGATCTTGGTGAGCAGCCCGACCCGCCCGCACTCAAGCCCCTCGATGAACCACATCTCCCACAACGGTTTTGACCGGTCCAACTTGTAGGACCACAGCCGTCCGACCAATTCCTCGAGTTCGGCCCGGCCGCCCGGTTCGGGGAGCGCGAGATGGCGGATGTGGTACTCCACGTCCGGCTCGTCGTCGACGAACCACGGCCGGTCCAGGCCCAGTGGGCCACCCGCCACCCGGTACCGCAGCTGCGGCAACTCGGCCAGTCGCTCGGCGACCAGCAGGCGGACGGTGTCGAACGAGAAGTCCGGTGCGTCAGCCGGGTCGCAGATCGCCAGCGCTCCGATGTGCATGTGCCAGGCGGGCGTTTCGGCGAACCAGAACGCGGCGTCCACGCTGGACATGCGGGGCATGAACACCAGGGTAGAACCGGGAGCGCCGAAGATTCGCCGCTACCGCGAAGATCAGACGGCGGTTACGGCCCGGCCGGGCCGGGGGCCAGCGTTGAGCAGGCCCTCATGGCCGTCTCCCAGGTGGTCGGGTCGACCCCGGCCGGCGGACCCAACACCGCGGCGGGGCCGCTCGACTCGTCGACGCCGTTGGCCTTGAGGCACTCGGCCAGGGAGCCGTGGCTGGCGGGCTCGGTGCCGGCCGGGGTGTTGGTCGAATCCGGGGGTGTCTGATTGCTCGAACAGGCCGCGAGGACGAAGGCGGCACCAACCAGTGCCACCAGGCGTTGCGATTTCACAACAATGAGCTGCCTCATCCGATGTGTCTGATCAGCCGGGCGGACAGATGTGGGACCAGCCCGCCATCTGCGTCGACCCGCTCCTCGACGTAGGCGAGGTCGCCGTTGTCGACGATGCCGTAGAGGCGTTTGGCGCCGCCGACGAGCATTCCGGACTTGCTGCGGGCAAGGGCGTCGGTGACCAACTCCCACGACGACTGGGTGCGGGGGTGGCCGTAGAAGAGTTCGACGTAACCGGCGGAGTGGGCGAGCAACAACTCGATCGCCTGGGCCTCGCCGGGGTCGGCCGGGTCGTGCACGAAACGCCAGAAGCCCGTCTCGCGCAGGCCGTGGCTGTGGTAACTACCCTCCTCGTCCAGCCGCCAGGACCGCGCCTCCCAGTTGAGGTAGTCACCGCCGTCATGGGAGACGATGATCTGCTGGCCGAATCGGTAATCCCCGTTCGCGCCGCGGCCCTCGCCCTCGCCGCGCCACACGCCGACCAACGGCAGAAGAGCCAGCAGGGCATCGTGCAGATCGGCGCCGTGGCGCAGGTTGGCGGTGTCGGCCACCGGGATGTCGTCGAAGGCCGGGATATTGCGGAGGGCGGTCTGTTTGGCCCGCTCGGCGGCCGCAGCTACTGCACGATCGCCGCTGCCGTTGATGTCGTCGGTATTCACGAATCGTCGGTGATCAGGCGGTACACCGCATACAAGGCGAACCACGTGATGAGAGCGGTCGCCACGACCAGCAGCATCTCGAAGAACAGCACCACGCAGGAGAGTCTATCGCTGCGGGGGCCGGGTACGTCAGGCGACTTTGACGTCGATTTCCAGCAGACCGGTTCCAGCCGGGGCCACCGTCACGTCACCCTCGCCGGCCTTGGACAGCGCGCGGACGGTCCAGGTTCCCGGCGCGGCGAAGAACCGGAAATCGCCGGTCGCCGTTGTGACGACTTCCGCGGTCGACTCCTGTGAGTCGTCCAGCAGACGCACGGACGCACCGCTCACTGTTCGGCCCGCGTCATCGACGACCCGGCCGGTGATGACGGTCTCCTTGTCCAAGTCGATCTCGGCGGCCAGATTGCGGAGGTACGTCGGCGCGGAAATGGTTGTGGTCATCGGTATCCCCATTCGAAGGTCACGTTGTTGATTGCCAAGAAGTCCAGAGCGGTCATGCCTGTGCGCCCCGGCGCAGGCGGGCGGCGAGCGGGTAGATCTGGCAGCCCAAGCAGATGCCGAACGCGGCGGCGAACCGCGGGCCGCGCACGTCGACCTGTTCTATGGCCGGGCGTTGAATCGTGGTGATCATGAACTTCACAAACTCCTGTTGCTGGGCGCGGCTGAATGAGACAGGCCTGGGGCAATGCGGAGTAGGACGCGACTGACGCGCTGGGGCCGCGGCTACTCAGCAGCTACAGCAACAACAGCAACAACCCGCGACGCGGCACAGATCGACTGCGCGGCGCTTGGTGAGCATTTGCTCAAGGCGGGAAGGCACGGAGAACATGCTACCCAAAAAGAGGGGCATTACGTCAACAACGGCTGCAACGCGGCTTTCAGATCGACGGCTTTGGGCACTCCAGCCGACCGGTAGCGCTGCCGTCCGCCGGCGTCGAAGATGAACGTCGTCGGCAACGACAGTACTGACAGCCGGCGCGCCACCGCCGGATCGGCATCCATATCGATCTCGACGTGGGTCACCTGCGGCAGATCGGCACAGACCTGCTTGATGACCCGTCGCACCGCGGCGCAGGGACCGCACCACACCGCGGTGAAATGCACGATCGTCGGTCCGCCGGTCGACAGACCCAAACCGGTGGTGTCCAGGTCCTGCGGGTGCTCGGTGTCCCGCACCGTCCCGGAGCGCCGATTGTGCAGCACGCCGGCGGCCCCGGCCAGCCCTAGCGCGGCCGCAATGGCCGCCGCCGCGGTGACCATGGCGCTCATTGGCGGAAGCCGTTCAGGCGAACCGTGACATCCTCGGCGATGCCTTCGATGATGACGTCCGAACCGCGTGCGCCCTGTGCGGTGGGCCGCACGCCGAAAGGCAGCCGCTGCCCCGGAATGGTGGCACCGAATGCGCCCAGGACCGCCGCCCGCCGATCCTCGGGCACCGCCTGATCGGCGGTGTTCGGACCGGTCACCACCCCGGTCGGAGTGATCACCAGAGTGGTCTGGTCGGGTCCGGCGATCGAGAGGTCCACGGTCACACTGATCAGCTTGTCGTAGCCGGCCTTGGTAGGGGTGCCGGTGAAGACCAGCCCGCTGCTGCCGGAGATGCCGGACTCGGTGGTCCCGCCGGTGGCGTCGTCGGTCTCGTCGGCGGGTGCTTGAACGTTGAGGTCTTTGATCCCGATGAAGGCCCCGAGGTGCCGGGAACCGACGATGATCCGGCTTTCCAGCATGCCCATCGGGAGGTCGGCGTCCGGCAGCATCAGCCAGGTTGAATCAGCCAGGCCGATGTCGTGCATGGTGGCTTCCAGCGTGACCTTGCCCAGGGCGGTTTGCTCGACGCCGTTGGCTTTGATCTCCAGCTCTCCGTACCGCTGCCGCATGGCCTGCGGGATGAACGGGAAGCCCAGGATCGCCACCCACGGATCGAAGCCGAGGTCCGCGGCGGATCGGACGTGTCGGGCCAGCTGATACTCGGCGTAGATGGCCGCCCCGGTGTCGACGCCGGCCGCCGTGATGGCGACGACCAGCGCCGAGGCGCCCACTCGGGAGATCAGCTTCCGCACCCGCATATTCTGGCCTACCCGGGTCATGCGCCGCCCGGATCGGCGAAACAGCAGGTCCGGCGTTAGAGTGGCACCAAACCGGGAGATTTTTGTTGGACCTGCTGCTGCTTACTGCCGACCCCAATCCGGAGTCGGTGCTGCCCTCGTTGGCGTTGCTGTCGCACTCGGTGCGGTCGGCGCCGACGGAGGTTGCGTCGCTGTTGGAGGCCGGTTCGGCCGACGTGGCGATCGTCGATGCGCGGACCGACCTGGCGGCGGCCCGCGGCCTGTGCCGGCTACTGGGCACCACCGGCGCCCCGGTCCCGGTGGTCGCGGTGGTCAACGAGGGCGGTTTGGTGGCGGTGACCGTCGACTGGGGGATCGACGAGATTCTGCTCCCGGGTACCGGGCCGGCCGAGATCGACGCCCGGCTGCGGCTGCTGACCGGCCGGCGCGGCGGACTGGCCGCTCAGGAAAGCGCGGGCAAGGTCACCCTGGGCGAGCTGGTCATCGACGAGGGCACCTACACCGCCCGGCTGCGTGGCCGCCCGCTTGACCTGACCTACAAGGAATTCGAGTTGCTGAAGTACCTGGCCCAGCACGCCGGGCGGGTATTCACCCGCGCCCAGCTGCTGCAGGAGGTCTGGGGTTACGACTTTTTCGGCGGCACCCGCACGGTCGACGTGCACGTGCGGCGCCTGCGGGCCAAGCTCGGACCGGAGTACGAGGCGCTGATCGGCACCGTCCGCAATGTCGGCTACAAGGCGGTCCGTCCGGCGCGCGGGCGGTCCGGACCGTCCGATGTTCCCGCGGACGGTGACGGGTCCGACGCCGAAGGCAGCGATGCCGACAGCGGCGCCGGCATGTCGGCGTCGCTGCCCGGTCAGTGACGAGCCCGCACTGGCGAGAGGGTCTGTCGCCGGCGGAACAGGATGGTGTGCGGGCACTGGCCGCTGCCGCCGAACGCGCCGACGGTGTCGCTGCGCTGGGCGAGCAGGTGCTGCGGGACCTCGCTGGTGACCGCACCGAAGCCCGAACCGAGCACCGGCTCGTTAATGATTCGGCCGGCGCGGTGGTCGGCTACCTCAACATCGCGCCCGGCGACTCCGGTGCCACGGCTGAGCTGGTGGTGCACCCGAACGCCCGTCGCCGGGGTATCGGCACCGAACTGCTGAGCGCGGCCGTCCAGCGCTGCGGTCGGGGATTGCGGGTCTGGGCGCATGGCACCCTGCCGGCGGCCCGCGCCGTTGCCGCCACCGTGGGGCTGCGCCCGGTGCGGGAGCTGGTCCAGATGCGACGCCCGCTGACCGACCTGCCGGAAAATCAATCCCCGCAGGGGATTTCGGTTCGCCCCTACGTCGGGGATGTCGACAACGCGGAGCTGTTGCGGGTGAACAACGCCGCTTTCGCCTGGCATCCCGAGCAGGGCGGCTGGACCGAGGCCGAGATCGCCGAGCGGGTGGCCGCGCCGTGGTTCGAGCCCGACGGTCTTTTCCTGGCCTACGACGACAGCACCGGGGGGCTGTGCGGCTTTCACTGGACCAAGGTGCACGACGACGGGCTGGGCGAGGTTTACGTGTTGGGGGTGGACCCGCAGGCGAAGGGCCGCGGCTTGGGCCGGGCGCTCACCCTGCACGGCCTGGAGCACCTTGCCGCCCGGCTGCCCGGCGCCCAACCTTCGGTGATGCTCTACGTCGAATCGGACAACGCCGCGGCGATCAAGACTTACCGGGAGCTCGGCTTTGCGGAGGTCAGCGTCGATACCGCGTACGCGCCGGTGTGACGTTCAGCTGTTCACTTCGCGTTCACCGGCCATCTCCGAACCGGCTACCCGTTGCGCATACGTTTCGGCTGAAGGCAAAGGCGAAACAAGGAAGCGGGAAAAGGTGTCCAGTCTCGGCAAGCTGCTCGGAATGACTGCCTCAGCGGCGATGATCGCCGCGCTCACCGCATGCGGAAGCGACAACAACGCCGGCACCTCGGCCGGTGGTGGTGAAGCCGCCGGCACCGTCGAGTGTGGCGGGAAGAAGTCTCTCAAGGCCTCCGGGGCGACAGCCCAGGCCAACGCCATGACCCGATTCGTCACCGCCTACGAGGCGGCGTGCGCCGGCTTCACGCTCAACTACACCTCCAGCGGATCCGGTGCGGGGGTGTCCGAATTCGTCGGCGGCCAGACCGACATTGGCGGTAGCGACTCGCCCCTGAACCCCGAAAAGGGAGAGGTCGTTCGAGCCAAGGAGCGTTGCGGCGGCGCCGAGGCGTGGAACCTGCCCATGGTTTTCGGGCCGGTGGCGATCACCTATAACGCCCCCGGCGTCGACTCGTTGATCCTCGACGGGCCGACGGCGGCCAAGATCTTCAACGGCACCGTCAAGACCTGGGACGCCCCGGAAATCGCATCGCTGAATCCCGGCAAGACGCGTCCCGCCGAGCCGATGGTGGTGATCTTCCGCAGCGATGAATCGGGCACCACCGACAACTTCCAGAAGTATCTCGACGCCGCCTCCGAGGGCGCCTGGAGCAAGGGCGCGGGCAAGACATTCAACGGCGGCGTCGGTGAGGGCGCGAAGGGCAACGAGGGCACCTCCGCCGCGATCAAAAGCACTCCCGGCTCGATTACTTACAACGAGTGGTCGTTTGCCAAGGCCCAAGGTCTGGCCGTCGCCGACATCGTGACCTCGGCGAGCCCCGATCCGGTCCGTCTCACCGTCGAGTCGGCCGCCAAGGCGATCGGTGACGTCAAAGTCAAGGGCCAGGGCAATGACCTGGTGCTGGATACTTCGTCGTTCTACAAGCCGACCGAAGCGGGCACCTACCCGATCATGCTCGCCACCTACTCGCTGGTGTGCTCGAAGTACCCGGCGAGCGATGTCGCGCCCGCGGTGAAGGCCTTCTTGACCGTGGCGCTCGGCAAGGGACAGGAAGGGCTGACTGATAACGGCTACATCCCGGTGCCGGCAACCTTCAAGGGCAAGTTGGCCGCTGCGATCGATGCGATTTCCTGATCATGTCCGTCGAGTCGGAGCTTGCCTCGGCGGGGTCCCCGCCGCAGCGACGAGCAGAGGATAGTGCGGCCGTGGTTGCGGAGTTGACACCGGCGACGGGTCTGCGGACCGGTGGTAACCGTTGGGGCGACCGGATCTTCGGGTCGCTGGCCCTGGCTGC
>NZ_JBIIOV010000121.1:0-9903 GCF_044342925.1 Mycobacterium sp.
CCCCGCGATCCGTAGGTCCGGACGCACAGTCGTCGGCTACTTGACGGCTTACGCGCGCGGATTTCTCCCGTAGATGGCCCGCCGAACCTTCCGGACGACAAGGCGCAACCCCGGCGTCACATTCATCACTGTTCGCATGATCGAACCATCCGGTCCGCCGTACCACGGCTCGCCATCAGGCTCCGATTCGTTAGCACGCGGGTTTGTCGGCATTCGCCAATCGTGACACCTGGGCCGGCGGTGAACAACCGGATCAGTGGATCTCGATCTGGCGAAGCTCGCGCTTGAGGATCTTGCCGGTGGGGTTGCGCGGCAGTTCCGGCAGGAAGACAACTTCGCGCGGAACCTTGTAGCGCGCCAGGTGATTGCGCACGTAATCCTTGATTTCCTGTTCGGCGACCGTCGCACCCTCTTTGAGGACGACGAACGCGCGCAGCCGCTGGCCGAAGTCCTTGTCGTCCATTCCGATTGCGGTGGCCTCGATGACGTCGGGGTGACCGCTGATGAGGTCTTCCACCTCGGCGGGGAACACGTTCTCGCCGCCGGAGACGATCATCTCGTCGTCACGGCCGCTGACATAGAGCAGGCCGTTCGCGTCGAAGTAGCCGACGTCGCCCGATGACATCAGGCCGTCGATGATCTCCTTTCCGCCACCGCCGGTGTACCCCTCGAACGGGAAGAAGTTACCGACGAAGATCCGGCCGACCTTGCCCTGCGGCAGCTCCGCGCCGTGGTCGTCGAGGATCTTGACTTCAACGCCCCTGATGGTCGGGCCGACGGTGGCCGGGTTCTTCTGCAGATCCTGCGGGCGGGCGATCGAGACGAACGCGATTTCGGTTGAGCCGTACAGGTTGTAGACCACCGGGCCGATGTCCTTCATCGCCCGGGTCGCCAGCTCGGCACCCAGCTGCGACCCGGAGACGAAGATGATCCGCAGCGAGGACAGGTCCGGCTTGGTCTCCATCTTCTCCAGGGCGTCGAGCATCCGCGAGAGCATCACCGGCACCACCACGATGGCGGTCACCTTGTGCTTGGCAACGTCGGTGAGCACCGTTGCCGGGTTGAACCGCCGGTGCAGCACCAGGGTCGAGCCGAGCGTCATCGCCAGCGTGGCGTGCAGATAGCCCAGCGCGTGGAACATCGGCGACGGCAGGGCTGTGACCTCGCCGGCCTTGAACGGCACGCGGGACAGCACACCGCCGATCGGCGCCAGAGTCGGCGGCGCTTTCCGGTTGGCGCCCTTGGGAGTTCCGGTGGTGCCGCTCGTCAGGATGATGATCGACGACTTCTTGGTGGCCTTCGGCGCGTCGGCCTTGCTGCTGCGGGCGATCAAATCGGCCAGCGTCTCGTCGGTGCTGCCCGAGGGCTCATTCGTGTCGGGGTTGGTGGCCAGCGCTCGCAGCTTGCCCAGCGGCGTCTCGGCCAGCTTCACCGCCTCGGAATACTCGTCGTCGTAGATGATGACCTTGCCGCCTTCGCGGGCGGCGACGTCGCGGATCTGCGGCCCGGAGAACTCGGTGTTGAGCATGATGGTGCGGGCACCCACCCGGCCGCACGCGTAATTGGCGATCATCCACCAGCGGTGGTTGCGGGCCAGAATCGCGACCCCGTCGCCGCCCCTGACACCCATCGCCAGCAGCCCGTTGGCCACCGCGTTGACGGCGTCGTTGAGTTCGGCGAACGTCATGGACCCTTCGTCGTCGATGATCGCCGTCCGGTACGGGTTGCGGCGCGCATTGAGCGCCGGAATCATGCCGATCTCGCCCCAGCGCCGGATGTCGCCAGCAAGCGCGGCGTAGTTCTGCGGAAGGTCGACGCCGAAAGCTCCTGAGCCGATCATCTTCTGCAGGTAATGCACTTCGGCTGAGCCGCGTTCGGCGAACTGCTTGGCCTTGTCCAGCGCCTTGGCTGTCAGATCGGAGAAGTTGGGCATTCACTCACCCTAAAGCCACCGGCATAGGTCATAGGGTGGGATCATGGCGAAATCCGCTGCCGCGACGGTGGTTGCCGCCGGCCGCGAGGTGACGATCACCCACCCGGACAAGGCGATGTTCCCGCCCGCCGACGGGCAACCGGCAATCACCAAACTGGATCTGGTGCACTACTACTGCGCCGTTGCCGACGCCGCCCTGCGCGGGGTGGCCGGGCGCCCGATGATCCTCAAACGGTTCGTCAAAGGCATTGCCCACGAGGCGGTGTTCCAAAAACGCGCACCGAACAACAGGCCGGACTGGATCGACGTCGCCGAACTGAAGTACGCCTCGGGCACCTCGGCGGCCGAAGCGGTGATCCACGACGCAGCCGGGCTGGCCTGGGTGGTCAACCTCGGCTGCGTCGACCTCAACCCGCACCCGGTGCGGGCCACTGACCTCGACCACCCCGACGAACTGCGGATCGACCTGGATCCGCTGCCCGGCGTGCCGTGGGGACAGGTCCTCGACGTCGCCGCGGTGGTCCGCGAGGTCCTCGACGACCACGGGCTGGTGCCCTGGCCGAAGACCTCCGGGTCCCGCGGTTTCCACATCTATGCCCGCATCGCTTCAGACCGGACCTTCGCCCAGGTCCGACTGGCGGCGCAGACGGTCGCCCGCGAGGTGGAACGCCGGGCTCCTGAGCTGGCGACCAGCCAGTGGTGGAAGGAGGACCGCCACGGCGTCTTCGTCGACTTCAACCAGAACGCCAAGGATCGCACCGTGGCGTCGGCGTACTCGGTGCGCGCCGTCCCCGACGCCCGGGTGTCCACACCGTTACACTGGGACGAGCTATCCGATTGCGCGGCAGCTGAATTCACCCTCGCCACCGTTCCGGCTCGTCTCGCCGAGCGGGGCGATCCCTGGGAATCGATGGACGACGACGGCGGCTCGCTGGAGGCGCTGTTGCGACTCGCCGAGGAACTGGGTCCGCCGGAACGGCCGCCGCGGGGCACCAAACCGCTGATCGAGATCGCCCGCACCAAAACCCGCGACGAGGCCATGGCCGCTCTGCAGGTATGGCGGGAGCGCCACCCCACGGCGGCGTCCCTGCTCACGCCGACGGACATCCTCGTCGACGGAATGCGCGGGCCGAGTTCAGTCTGGTACCGCATCCGGATCAACCTGGAGCACGTGCCGCCGCGGCAGCGCCCGAAGCAGGAGGATCTGATCGCCGATTACAGCCCCTGGCGGTGAGCCTATGGTGGTGAAGTGGCATCGATGACGCGTTCGGCCAGCATCGCGGCGCCACCCGCTGCCCTCTGGGACGTGCTGGCCGACTTCGGCGCGCTGAGTTCCTGGGCGTCCAACGTCGACCACTCCTGCATTCTGGAGCGCGGAACGACGCTGCTTGGCACATCGCGACGGGTCCAGGTCGGCCGAAACACGTTGGTGGAACGGGTCACCGAATGCGCCGCGCCGAACGTGCTGAGCTACGACATCGAAGGCCTGCCGCGGCGGCTGGGCCGGGTGTCCAACCGGTGGACGCTGACCCCCGCGGCCGACGGTGCCACCGCGGTCACCCTGACCAGCACCGTGCAGATCGGCCGCAACCCGGCGGCGCGGCTCGCCGAGCGTGCCGCCTGCCGCATGCTGGCTCACCAGTCCGATGCCATGCTCGCCGGACTGGCAACACGAGTGGAGGTGCGACGGTGACAGAACGCGCAGTGACCGACCGCGCAGTGACCGACCGCGCAGTGACCGACCGTCCCGACATCGTGATCGTCATGACCGACGAGGAACGCGCGATCCCGCCGTACGAATCGCCCGCGGTGATGGATTGGCGACAGCGGGTGCTGACCGGGCGGCGCTGGTTCGACGAGCACGGCGTCAGCTTCACCCGTCACTACACCGGTTCGCTGGCCTGTGTGCCCAGCCGGCCCACCATCTTCACCGGTCAGTACCCGGATCTGCACGGGGTCACCCAGACCGACGGCATCGGCAAGGCCTACGACGACTCCCGGATGCGGTGGCTGCGCCCCCGGGAGGTTCCCACCCTGGGCAACTGGTTCCGGGCCGCGGGTTACGACACCCACTACGACGGCAAGTGGCACATCTCGCACGCCGACCTCGCCGACCCGGCCACTGGGCAACCGTTGCCGACCAATGACGACGACGGTGTCATCGACCAGTCGGCGGTACAGCGCTACCTGGACGCTGATCCCCTTGCCGCCTATGGCTTTTCCGGCTGGGTCGGCCCCGAACCGCACGGCGCGCTGCTATCCAACGCCGGAATACGCCGCGACCCACTGATCGCGCAGCGGGTGGTGGCCTGGCTGGAGGATCGCTACGCCCGCCGCCGGGCCGGCGATGCCGAGGCGCTGCGCCCCTTCCTGCTGGTGGCCAGCTTCGTCAACCCGCACGACATCGTGCTGTTCCCCGGCTGGGTGCTGCGCAACCCGGTCACGTCGTCGCCGCTGGACCCGCCGCACGTACCGCCGGCACCAACCGCCGAGGAGGATCTGCGCACCAAACCGGCCGCGCAGATCGCCTTCCGTGAGGCTTACTACTCCGGCTACGGCCCGGCTGCGGCGATCCAGCAGGTCTACGGCCGCTTCGGCCAGCGCTACCGCGACCTCTACTACCGGTTGCACGCCGAGGTCGACACCCCGATCGACCGGGTGCGCCGAGCCGTCTGCGACGGCTCGGACAACGCCGTGCTGGTGCGCACCGCCGACCACGGCGATCTACTGGGCGCGCACGGCGGGCTGCACCAGAAGTGGTTCAACCTCTACGACGAAGCCACCCGGGTGCCGTTCACCATCGCCCGCATCGGCGGGCAGGCCACCGCGGCACGGGTGGTCGACACCCCCACTTCGCATGTGGACCTGGTGCCCACACTGCTCGGCGCGGCCCGGGTGGATGTGGAGGCGGTGGCGACGACGCTGCGCGAGTCGTTCTCCGAGGTGCATCCGCTGCCCGGCCGCAACCTGATGCCGGTGGTCGACGGGGCGCCCGCCGACGATGACCGCGCGGTGTACCTGATGACCCGCGACAACATGCTGGAGGGCGATTCCGGAGCCTCCGGCCTCGGCCGCCAGTTGGGTCGAACCACCAATCCTCCTGCACCGCTGCGTATTCGGATACCCGCGCACACCGCGGCCAACTTCGAGGGCCTGGTGGTCCGGGTCGACGACCGGCTCTGGAAACTGGTCCGCAGCTTCGACGACCCGTCCACCTGGACCGAGCCCGGGGTGCGGCACCTGGCGGCCAACGGCCTGGGCGGCGAGGTGTACCGCACCAGCCCGCTGGACGACCAGTGGGAGCTTTACGACCTCACCGATGACCCGATCGAGGCTCAGAACCGCTGGGACGATCCGGAGTTACATGAGCTGCGGGCCTACCTACGGATGCGCCTGAAACAGGAGCGAGCCCACTCGGTGCCGGAACGGAACAACCCGTGGCCGTATGCGATTCGGGGATCGGGGTGAGTGAGCCGGCCATCACAGCCGTCCAGTTCTACTGGCGGCCCGGCTGCCCGTTCTGTGTGACGCTACGGAACCGCCTGCGCAAGAGAGGGATTCCGTTCGAGCCGGTCAACATCTGGGAGGACCCGGACGCCGCCGCGCGGGTGCGTGCCACAGCGGACGGGAACGAGACCGTGCCCACGGTGTTCGTCGGCCGGCGGGGAATGGTCAATCCGAGCGTCGACCAGGTGGAGGCCGCCCTTCGGGAGATCGCCCCGCACCTGCTCGAGAGCCGCGCGCCGGGGCGGCGGTGGCCCTGGCAGCGTTAGTGCGCACCCGCCATCAGTCGGCTGACCCGCGGTGCCAGCACCCACACCACCGCATCAACCAGCACCGCCACCGCGCCGATGACGCCGAAGTAGGTGGCTTCGTGCGCGGGTCGGCCACCCACCCGCCGAGCACCGTGGACATCCCACAGCTCCACCCCGAAGAGGTTCACCAGCCCTATCGGATGTCCGAACCGGGTGGGCGGAGCTTGCCGCGCCGGGAGGGGCGGAGGCGCAGCGGTTTCCGTCACGGCGCTCACCTTAGACTTCGCCGCGTGAAGGTGGTCGCGATCTCGCCCTGATCTTCGCCGGAATCGCGGGAGTGGGCGCGCTGGTCTCCGCGCACCCGAGTTTCACCACTGCGGCCCGCTACGGCGGGGCGGCGTTCCTGATCGGCTACGGCCTGCTGGCGGCGCGGCGCGCCTGCGACCGGCCGCCCTGACCCCGGCCGACACCGCACCCGCGCGACTGGGTGCCGTGCTGGCCACCAGTCTGGCGTTGACCTTCCTCAACCCGCACGTCTACCTCGACACTGTGGTGCTGCTGGGCACTCTTGCCAATCAGCAGCAGGACGGCCGCTGGCTGTTCGGGGCCGGAGCGGCGGCAGCCAGCGTGGTCTGGTTCTTCGGCCTCGGATTCGGTGCGCGCCGATTGGCCGGGCTCTTCGCCTCGCCGAAAACCTGGCGCATCCTGGATGCACTCATCGCCGCCATCATGCTGGCGCTGGGGATTTCGCTCGCGCTCAGCACGCGTTGATTAGTGTCGCGCGGATGGGCCCGCACCGCACCCGGCGTCAGTTCCTCGCCACAGCGGCGACCGCGGGTCTGGCGGCGTCCGCCGGTTGCTCGCGGTCCGGAAACGACGTCGGCCGGGCGGTGTACCGGGCCGGTGAGAGGGACGGTCTGGTCGCCGCCGTCGACGAGAGATTCGCCGCCGTCGCGCAGGCCAATCCGGATTTCGCCGACCGCACGGTGGTGCTGATGAACGTCGGAACCCCGGTGGACCCGGTCACCGACGCCGTCTCGGGGTGGCACCGACTTCCTCGCGGCGACGGGACTGCGAGTGACCGCTACGGCCGCCGACACCGATGTCCTGATCCGGTGCACCGACAGCGACGACCAGCGCACGGCACTGCTGGCCGAACCGGGCGTGGCCAACCTCCGCGCCACCAGCCATGGCCGCAATGTCTTCACCACCGCCGACCTCGCCGGAGCCATCGCCTACGCCTCATCGCTGTCGTACCCCTCGGTGGCAGACCAATTGCCTGGACTGCTGGCCAAGGCGCTGGGCTGACCGCCACGGCGGCGGGCATGCTTGGATTGTCGGCGTGACCACCGACGTCGATACCTTCCCGGCGCCGTCGTTTGCGCGGGTGGGCAGCGTCTACTACCCGATTCTGGTGGCGGTCTTCACCGCCCTGGTGATCATCTCCAACGTCACCGCGACCAAGGGTGTCGCATTCGGGCCGATCCTCACCGACGGTGGCTTCCTCGTCTTCCCGCTCACCTACGTCATCGGCGACGTCCTGGCGGAGGTGTACGGCTTCCGGGCCGCCCGGCGCGCCATCATCACCGGTTTTCTGATGAACGGACTAGCCGCACTGGCGTTCTGGGTGACCGTCTACCTGCCGGCCGCGGATTTCTATCCCAACCAGGAGCACTTCGCCAACGTGGTGGCCGCCTACACCCAGCTGATCGTGGCGGGGCTGGCCGGGTTCATCGTCGGGCAGACCATCAACGCATGGGCAGTGGTGAAGATCAAGGAACACACCCGGGAAAAACATCTGTGGGCCCGGCTGGTCGGTTCGACGTTCGCCGGCCAACTCGGCGACACCCTGGTGTTCTGCACCATCGCGGCCAAGGCTATCGGGATCAGCTCCTTCGCGGACCTGGCCACTTACACCGCCCTGGGCTGGCTCTACAAGACCGCCGTCGAAGTGGTGCTGCTGCCGATCACCTACCGGGTGATCGCCTACGTCAAACGTCACGAGCCCACGTACCAGCCCGCCGCGGTCTGATGGTCGGCGAGCGTAATGATCCTCGACTACGGCGACCAGGGTCTGCTGATCCAATGCGGCTCCGTCGCTGAGGTTCTCAGCCTCGTCGAGGTGCTGCGCAGCGCCCCGGCGCCGGGAGTGGTCGATATCGTGCCAGGCGCTCGCACCGTGCTCGTCACGGTGACCGAGCCGGCGCGGCAGGCATCCACCCGGGCCTGGTTGAGCGGCCTACCCGCACCCACAGCGCGGGATTCGGCCCGGGCGGCCGGGACCGAGATCGTCATCGACGTCGTCTACGACGGAGCCGACCTGCCCGAGGTGGCCGACCGGCTCGGCATGACCCCCGCCGAGGTCGTCGAGGCCCACACCGGCACGCCGTGGCGGGTGGGTTTCGGCGGATTCGCACCGGGTTTCGCCTACCTGGTGGGCGGTGACCCCCAATTGACCGTTCCGCGCCGATCCGAGCCCCGGACCCGGGTGCCCGCCGGGTCGGTGGCACTGGCCGACGAGTTCAGCGCCGTGTATCCCCGAGAGTCACCGGGCGGATGGCAGCTCATCGGACGGACCGACACGGTGCTGTGGGACCTTGACCGCCCACAGCCGGCGCTGCTGAGCCCCGGCATGTGGGTCCGGTTCCGCGCCCTGGACATGCCGTGACAAGCCTGGAGATCCTGAGCACCGGGCCGCTGGCGCTGGTTCAGGATCACGGCCGGCCCGGATTCGCCCACGTCGGGGTGACCCGATCCGGCGCGGCGGACCGTGCTTCGCATGCACTGGCCAACCGGCTGGTGACCAACCCCGAGCAGGCCGCCACCCTGGAGATCACCCTGGGCGGGTTGCGTGCCCGCGTCCACGGGGGCCCGCTGCACGTCGCGGTGACCGGTGCGGACGCTCGCCCAGCCGTCGACGGCATGCCCTTCGGCGTCAACAACGTTCAGCGGCTCGACGACGGCCAGGTGCTCACCCTGACGACACCGGCCAGCGGGCTGCGCAGCTATCTCGGCGTGCGGGGCGGTATCGATGTCGCGCCGACGCTCGGTTCGCGCAGCCTCGACACGCTGTCCGGCATCGGACCGCGGCCACTCCATGCCGGCGACGTGATCCCCGTCGGCCGGGCCGGCGACGGGTTCCCCGGCATCGAGCAGGCACCTGTGGCACCGGTCACCGGCGGTCTGGTGCACATCGGGCTCATCCCCGGTCCGCGCGACGACTGGTTCACCGACCCCGACGCCCTGGTACGCACCGCGTGGGTGACCTCCGATCGCAGCGACCGGGTGGCCGTTCGCCTGAGCGGGCCGGCGATCCGGCACCGCTGTCCCGATCGCCAATTGCCCAGCGAGGGTGTTGCCCGCGGCGCGGTGCAGATTCCGCCCAACGGCCAGCCGGTGATCTTCGGCCCCGACCATCCGGTCACCGGCGGGTACCCGGTCATCGGCGTGGTCGCCGACGCCGATGTCGACAAGGTGGGGCAATTGCGCCCGGGACAGCCGGTCCGGCTGCACTGGATCCGGGCCCGTATCGCCACGACGAACCCGTCGGGCTGGTAGAGCTGAATCGTGACGCCATTCTCGTCCAACCAAGTCCACACCGCCCGCCTGGTCCACACCAGCGACCTCGACAGCGAGACGCTGCACAGCGCCCAGCGGCTGCTCGTCGACGCGTACACCGGCGAATTCACCGACGCCGACTGGGACCATGCCCTCGGCGGAATGCACGCCGTCATCGCGCACCGCGGAACGCTGATCGCCCACGCGGCGGTGATTCAGCGCCGGCTGATCTACCGCGGTACGGCCCTGCGCTGCGGCTACGTGGAAGGTGTTGCGGTACGCGAGGATTGGCGGGGCCAAGGGCTGGGCAGCGCCGTCCTGGACGCCGCCGAGCAGGTCATCCGCGGGGCCTACCCGATGGGTGCGCTGAGCGCTTCGGGCGCCGGTGCGCGGCTCTACCGGCCACGCGGCTGGCTGGGCTGGCGGGGTCGGACATCGGTGTTGTCACCAAGCGGCGCCATGCCGACGCCCGACGACGACGGCTCGGTGTACGTGCTCCCCGTGGAGGTCGACCTCGACCCGGATTCCGACCTCATGTGCGACTGGCGGGACGGCGACGCCTGGTAGTTCGCCAAGGGCGAACGGCAACCGGATGTCCGGGTCAAGGGCGCCTACGCCGGGTCCACCGCCCAGCGCATCGCGATTAGCAGGTAACCC
>NZ_JBIIOV010000122.1:0-9795 GCF_044342925.1 Mycobacterium sp.
CAAGCGCTCATCCCAGTCCGATGGTCTTCGCGCAAGCGCTCATCCCAGTCCGATGGTCTTCGCGCAAGCGCTCATCCCAGTCCGATGGTCTTCGCGCAAGCGCTCATCCCAGTCCGATGGTCTTCGCGCAAGCGCTCATCCCAGAATCAGGCGGTCGCCGTCCGGGCTGACGTTGACCTGCACCACGTCGCCGTCGTGGATCTCCCCGGCCAGCAGCAGCTTGGCGAGCTGATCGCCGATGGCCTGCTGCACCAGCCGGCGCAGCGGCCGCGCCCCGTAGACCGGGTCGAACCCGCGATCTGCCAGCCATTCCTTGGCCGGCAGCGACACCTGCAGTTCCAGGCGCCGCTGGGCCAGCCGCTTCTGCAGCTGGGACAGCTGAATGTCGACGATCTGGACCAGTTCCTCGGCCGACAGCGCGTCGAAGATCAGCACGTCGTCGAGGCGGTTGATGAACTCGGGCTTGAACGCCGCGCGCACCGCCGCCATCACCCGCTCGGCGTCACCGCCGGACCCCAGGTTCGAGGTCAGGATGAGGATGGTGTTGCGGAAATCCACCGTGCGGCCCTGGCCGTCGGTCAACCGGCCCTCGTCGAGCACTTGCAGCAGCACGTCGAACACGTCCGGGTGCGCCTTCTCGACCTCGTCGAACAGCACCACCGTGTAGGGCCGTCGGCGTACCGCCTCGGTCAGCTGCCCGCCCTGGTCGTAGCCGATGTAGCCGGGAGGGGCACCGACCAGCCTCGCGACCGAATGCTTCTCGCCGTACTCGCTCATGTCGATGCGGACCATGGCCCGTTCGTCGTCGAACAGGAAGTCCGCCAGCGCCTTGGCCAGCTCGGTCTTGCCGACGCCGGTGGGGCCGAGGAACAGGAACGAGCCGGTGGGCCGGTTGGGGTCGGCGACCCCGGCCCGGGTGCGGCGAACCGCATCCGAGACGGCCTGCACGGCCTTGCGCTGCCCGATGACCCGCCTGCCCAGCTCGTCCTCCATGCGCAGCAGCTTGGCGGTCTCGCCCTCCAACAGGCGACCGGCCGGGATGCCGGTCCACGCCGCCACCACGTCGGCGATATCGTCCGGGCCGACCTCCTCCTTGAGCATGACGCTGTCGCGGGCTTGGGCCTGCGGCAGCGCGGCGTCGAGCTTCTTCTCCAGTTCCGGGACCCGGCCGTAACGCAACTCGGCGGCCTTGGCCAGATCTCCGTCGCGCTCCGCCCGGTCGGACTCGCCGCGCAGCGTCTCCAACTGCTCCTTGAGCTCGCGGACGATGTCGATGGCATTCTTCTCGTTCTGCCAGCGGGTCGTCAGCTCGGCCAGTTTCTCTTTCTGGTCGGCCAGCTCGGCGCGCAGCTTCTCCAGCCTGGCGGCGGACGCCTCATCTGATTCCTTCTCCAGCGCCATCTCCTCGATCTCGAGGCGACGGACCAGTCGCTCGACCTCGTCGACCTCGACGGGCCGGGAGTCGATCTCCATCCGCAGCCGGGAGGCGGACTCATCGACCAGGTCGATGGCCTTGTCCGGCAGGAATCGGCTGGTGATGTAGCGGTCGGACAGCGTGGCAGCGGCCACCAACGCGGAATCGGTAATCCGGACGCCATGGTGCACCTCGTAGCGGTCCTTGAGGCCGCGCAGGATGCCGACAGTGTCCTCCACCGACGGCTCGCCGACGAAGACCTGCTGGAAGCGCCGCTCCAGGGCGGCATCCTTCTCGATGTACTTGCGGTACTCGTCGAGGGTCGTCGCGCCGACCATCCGCAGCTCGCCGCGGGCGAGCATCGGCTTGATCATGTTGCCGGCGTCCATCGCGCCCTCGCCGGTCGCGCCGGCGCCCACGATGGTGTGCAGCTCATCGATGAAGGTGATGATCTGCCCGGCGGATTCCTTGATCTCGTCGAGGACAGCCTTGAGTCGTTCCTCGAACTCGCCGCGGTACTTCGCACCGGCGACCATGGATCCCAGATCCAGCGAGACGACGGTCTTATCGCGGAGGCTTTCGGGCACGTCGCCGTCGATGATGCGCTGGGCCAGGCCCTCGACGATCGCGGTCTTGCCGACGCCGGGCTCACCGATGAGCACCGGGTTGTTCTTGGTCCGCCGGCTCAGCACCTGAATGACACGGCGAATCTCGTTGTCGCGCCCCACAACCGGATCGAGCTTGCCCTCCCGAGCGCGGGCGGTCAGGTCGGTGGAGTACTTCTCCAACGCCTGGTACTTGGCCTCGGGGTCGGCGCTGGTGACTCGGGCGCTGCCGCGGACCTTGACGAAGGCCTCACGCAGCGCCAGCGGGGAGGCGCCGGCTCCTGTCAGCAGCTTGGCGACATCGGAGTCGCCGGTGGCCAGCCCCACCATCAGGTGCTCGGTGGAGACGAACTCGTCGTTCATCTCGGTGGCCAGTTGCTGAGCGGCGTTGATCGCCGCCAGCGACTCCCGCGACAGCTGCGGCTGCGACGTCGCGCCACTGCTCGACGGCAGCCGGTCGACGAGACGCTGCGCCTCGGAACGGATGGTCGCAGGGTTGACACCGACCGCCTCGAGTAGCGGCGCGGCGATGCCGTCGGTCTGCGTCAGCAGGGCCAACAGCAGATGGGCGGGCCGGATCTCCGGGTTGCCGGCCGCACTGGCGGCCTGCAACGCGGCGGTCAGCGCCGCCTGGGTCTTCGTGGTCGGGTTGAACGAGTCCACGACACCTCCATTTCTCCTGATAGAAGCTTGTCGAGGTATACAACACAAGCAGTCTTGAGTCTGTTCCGCTCAACTCTAGATAGTTAACCGCACCTTCCGATAGAGACTTGCGACCCCATTCGCGACACGGTTCGAGTACAGCGCAACTTATTCGAACATATGATCGAGCAATGGGCGAGCTGGCGTCGATCGGCTACAACGGCCAGCCGGTGCGGCCGCCGTTCCGTCCGGTCCGCCCGCCGCTGGCCGTGCTCGTCGACCTCACCGTGCTGTTCCCCAGGCCCCCGCACCGGACGGGACGCTACAACCCGCACGGGCTGCAGATGGACAAGGTCGTCGCCGGCAGCCTGACATGCTGGGGCCTCTGCGAGCAGGGCGAGTGGTGGGGGCTGGTCACCTATGAGATCAGCTACGGCACCCAGCGCCGGGCGGTCACGCATTGGGCGCCCGCCTGGACGCTGCGGCGCGCATGACTACCTAAACCGCACGACGGCGACAACTGTTCGACTACGGTCCCCCAGTGAGCTCCGTTTCTTCCGACCTCAACGAACTCATCCCGCTGGCGATGGTCATCGCGATCTCGCCGCTGTCGGTCATCCCCGGGATTCTGGTGCTCGGCACTCCGCGGCCGAAGCCGACCAGCCTGGCTTTCCTGGTCGGGTGGATGCTGGGCATTTTTGTGGTGACCGGCGCCTTCGTCGGGGGCACCGACATCTCCAACGACGGCCTGGACACCAAGCCCAGCTGGGGTCCCTACGTGCGCATCGCCATCGGTGTCGCGCTGATCGGCTTCGCCCTCTATCGCTGGTTCGGCCGGACCGACAGCGCGGCGCACAACCCGAAATGGATGACGCTGATGACCTCGATCAGCCCGGCTCGGGCGTTCGTCACCGCGCTCATGCTGACGGTGGTGAACGTCAAGGTCTTCGTGATGTGCGCGGCCGCGGGCGCCGCGATCGGCACCGCGGCGCTCGGCCGTGCCGGCGCCTGGCAGGCGACCATCCTGTTCACCATGCTCGCGGCATCGACGGTGGCCCTGCCGGTGCTGGCCTACCAATTCGCCGGCGCTCGCCTGGATGCGCCGCTGGCCAAGGTCAAGCACTGGATGGAGCGCAACCACACCGCGCTGGTGGTCGGCATCCTGCTGGTGATCGGCGCGGGCCTGGTGTACAAGGGAATTCACGCGCTCTAGAGCCTCTGCAGCGCTGTCAGAGCGCCTAGACTCACACACCGTGGGGCTGGACGACCGCGAGTCACTACGGGCGCTGCAGTCCGCCCTCGATGACCCGGACCGCTCGGCGGCTCTGATGCGACGGTTCTACGCCTCGTGGTTCTACCTCGACGACTCGGTGCGCGAACTGTTCGCCCCCGACATGGCACGTCAGCAGACGTCGTTCAGTCAGGCGTTGCGCTGGCTGGTCACCGAGTTCCTTGCCCAGCGAGCCGAGGAACCGGTGGCGTTTTTAGCCCAACTGGGCCGCGACCATCGCAAGTACGGCGTCACCGAAGCCCACTACCACCGTGCCTGCCAGGCACTGTTCCTGGCGCTGCGCACCGAACTCGGCGACTGCTGGAGTCCGGCGGTGGACGACACCGTCACCGAGGCGCTGACTCTCATCGCAGGGGCGATGTCGGGCGCCGCGGAGGCCGACCCGCTGCCGCCGTGGTGGGACGGCACCGTCGTCGATCACCGGCGGGTCTCCCGCGACATCGCCGTCATCCGCCTGCAACTCGACCAGCCGATGCCCTATCACCCGGGCCAGTACGTCAGCGTGCAGATGCCGCAGCACCCCAACCGGTGGCGCTACCTGTCCGCCGCCGTTCCGCCGGATCTGCAGGGGTTCATCGAGTTCCACGTCCGCACGGTTCCCGGTGGCCTCGTCAGCGGCAGCATCGTCGCCGAGACCGCCCCCGGGGACCGGTGGCGGTTATCCAACCCGCACGGCGGTATGACCGTCGACCGCGACGCCGGCGACGTGCTGATGATCGCCGGTTCGACTGGGCTGGCGCCGTTGCGCGCGCTGATCATGGACCTCACCCGGTTCGGCGAGAACCCCCGGGTGCACCTGTTCTTCGGCGGCCGCTATCCGTGCGAGCTCTACGACCTGCCGGCGCTGTGGGAACTCGCCAGCTGCAACCCGTGGCTGTCGGTGTCACCGGTCGCGGAGTTCTACAACAACCCGCCGTGGGCGGCGGACTACCCGGACCCCGAACCGCCCCGCGGGCTGCACGTCCGCCAGACCGGCCGGCTACCGGAGGTGGTCGCCGGTTACGGCGGCTGGAGTGATCGACAGATTCTGATCTGCGGCCGGCCGGATATGGTGTTGGCCACTCGGGCGGCGCTGATCGCCCACGGCGCCGATCCCGGACGCATCCAGCATGATCCTCTCGTCGACTAGACGATTCGTAGGACTTTCGGCCCTTCCCTGACGTCGTGCCGTCGGGTGAACATCACTGGGGTGAATCCAGGGGGGGAATCGGTGATGGGCATAAGCGATCGGGCCGGGGATCGGGCCGACGAGATTGACGGCATCGCATGGAAGTTTCTGTGCTCACCGTTCACCCGGCGCGATTATCTGGACTGGCCACTGGAACGACGCATCGACGGTTTCCTGCGGCAGTTGAAACGCCCGGACCTCATCAACGATGGCGGTGCCTACGGCGCGCTGATCGAGCGGGTGATGGCGAACTTCCCGCGCGCCCGTCGCAGCGGTGTCCTCGCCCCTCCACACCGGTAGTCCGGTCGTGGACGACGATGCCATCATCAGTAAGGGTCGGGCCGATCTGCGGGTCACGCCCAATTTCGACGACTATGACGCCACCCGGGCCTCGTTCACCTGGTCGCGCATCCCCGATCTGTGCGCCGGGATGCCCGCCGCCGGCCCGGGCTCAGGCTGCAATATTGCCTACGCCGCGGTCGACCGGCACGCCGACGGCCCAGACGCCGAGCGGACGGCGTTGCGGTTCGTCGCCGATACTCAGCCCGGCGACCGCACAGGCCTGACCACCCACGACATCAGCTACGCCGAACTGGGCCGGCTCACTCGCCGATTCACCAATGTGTTGCGAGGTTTGGGAATCGGCAAGGGCGACAAGGTCTTCGTCATCATGGGCCGGGTGCCAGAGCTGTACATCAGCATGCTGGGCGCATTGCGCAACGGCAGTGTGGTGTCGCCGCTGTTCTCCGCGTTCGGGCCGGAACCGATCACCACCCGCGTCACCATCGGCGCGGCGGACGTCCTGGTGACCACCGCGGCGATCTACAAGCGCAAGATCGCCAAGATCCGCGGGGAGCTGCCGTCGGTCAAGCATGTGCTGGTGGTCGGCGACCTCAGTGACGACGAGCTTCCGGGCACCCACAACTTCGCCGCGCTGATGGAGCGAGCTAGCGACGAGGCACCCATCGAGCCCACCGGACCCGACGACCCGTCGCTGCTGCACTTCACCAGCGGCACCACCGGCACTCCGAAAGGCGCCGTGCACGTGCACGGCGCAGTCGCGATGCACTACATCACCGGGCTCTACGCCCTTGACCTTCATCCCGACGACATCTATTGGTGCACAGCCGATCCCGGCTGGGTGACCGGAACGTCCTACGGGATCATCTCCCCACTGCTGCACGGGGTCACCTCGATCGTCGACGAGGCGGAGTTCGACGCCGAAAGGTGGTACCGGATCCTGCAGGACGAGGCCGTCACCGTCTGGTACACCGCACCCACGGCGATCCGGATGCTGATCAAGGCCGGCCCGGAGTTGCCGGCGAAGTACACGTTCCCGCGTCTGCGGTTCATCGCCAGCGTCGGCGAACCGCTCAACGCCGAAGCGGTCTGGTGGGGAAAGCGGGTGCTGGGCTTGCCCATCCACGACAACTGGTGGCAGACCGAGACCGGGGGCATCATGGTCGCCAACACCCCGGCCTTCGCCATCAAGCCGGGGTCGATGGGCCGGCCGTTGCCGGGCGTCGACGTTGTCGTCGTCGACCACGACGATACGGAAGAGGCCACCGGCGCCGTCACGATCATCGACCAGCCGGACGTCGAGGGCGAACTGGCGCTGCGAGTGGGGTGGCCGTCGATGTTCCGCGGCTACCTGAACCAGGACGAGCGTTACCGCAAGTGCTTTCGCCCCGATCCGGCTGGGGACCTCTACCTGACCGGGGATCTGGTCAAGCGCGACGGCGACGGTTACCTGTGGTTCATCGGCCGCGCCGACGACGTCATCAAGGCCTCCGGCCACCTGATCGGGCCGTTCGAGGTGGAGAACGTGCTGACCGACCACCCGGCAGTCGCCGAAGCCGCCGTGATCGGAAAGCCAGACCCCACCTACGGGGCTGTCGTGAAGGCCTTCGTCACGCTGAAGTCCGGCTACACCGCCGACGACGAGTTGCGCCGCGACCTGATGGGCCACGCCCGCAAGCGGCTCGGTGCCGCGGTGGCGCCCAAGGAGATCGACTTCGTCGACGCACTCCCACACACCCGCAGCGGCAAGATCATGCGCCGGCTGTTGCGGGCCCGCGAGCTGGGACTGCCCGAGGGTGACACTTCCACAGTCGAGACGCCGGGGGTGAAGGGTGACTGAACCGAACCTCGATCCCGGTCTCGCGCGAGCGTTGTTGACCGACATGATCCGGGTCCGTCGCATGGAGGAGAAGTGCGCGGAGCTCTACAGCGCAGCCAAGATTCGCGGTTTCCTGCACCTCTACGTCGGGGAGGAGGCGGTGGCAGCGGGGTCCTTACGGGCGCTGGGTCCCGAGGACGCTGTGGTGGCCACCTACCGGGAGCACGCACACGCTCTGCTGCGCGGAATCCCGATGGCCGCGATCATGGCGGAGATGTTCGGGAAGCAGGAGGGCTGCTCGGGCGGGCGCGGCGGTTCGATGCACCTGTTCGACGCCGGCCGGCGGTTCTACGGCGGCAACGCGATCGTGGGCGGCGGGCTGCCGCTGGCCGCCGGGCTGGCGTTCGCCGACGCTCAATTGAAGCGCAACCGCGTCACCGCCTGCTATTTCGGCGAGGGCGCCACCGCCGAGGGCGCCTTCCACGAGTCGATGAACATGGCTGAGCTGTGGCAGCTTCCGGTGTTGTTCTGCTGCGAGAACAATGGCTACGCCATGGGCACGGCCATCGACCGGGAACTCTCACAGGTGGATCTGGTCGCCAAAGCGCAGTCGTACCGGGTGCCCGCCGCTTCGGTCGACGGCATGGACGTGCTGGCCTCCCATGAGACCACCCGGCGGGCTCTCGATCACATCCGCGCGGAAGGCGGCCCGTACTTCGTGGAGTTCCGCACCTACCGGTTCCGGGCGCACTCGATGTTCGACCCGGAGTTGTACCGGGACAAGGCCGAAGTGGCCAAGTGGCGCGAAGAACGCGATCCCATCAAGCTTTTCACCGACTCCTGTCTGACTCAGGGGCTGCTGGGCGCCGACGACATCGAAGCGATCGAGCAGGAGGTGGCCCGCGAGATCGCCGACGCGGTGGCCTACGCCGAAGCGGGCACGCTGGAGAGCATCGACACCCTGACCCGCCACGTCACCACACCGACTGCCCCGCAGGCACTTTCGTGAAGGCCACCTTCCGCGGCGCCGTCCACGACGCGATCGCCGACGCCATGCGCAAGGACGCCAACGTCGTCCTGCTCGGTGAAGATGTCGGCCGCTACGGCGGCACCTACGCCGTGTCCAAGGGCCTGCTGGAGCAGTTCGGCCCGGAACGCATTCGGGACACCCCGCTGTCGGAGCTGGGGTTCGTCGGCATCGGGATCGGCGGCGCGCTGGGCGGCCTGCGCCCCATCGTCGAAGTGATGACGGTGAACTTCAGCCTGCTGGCACTGGACCAGATCGTCAATACCGCTGCGGCACTGCGACATATGTCCGGCGGGCAGTTCTCGGTGCCGCTGGTGATCCGGATGGCCACCGGCGCCGGCCGGCAACTGGCTGCGCAACATTCGCACAGCCTGGAGAACTGGTACGCCCACATCCCGGGCATCGTGGTGCTCGCGCCGGCCACCGTCGCCGACGCGTACGGCATGCTGCGCACCGCGCTCACCCATCCCGACCCGGTGATCATCGTCGAGCACGTGGCGCTGTACAACACCACCGCCGATGTCGAGGCCCTGGTACCCACCGACATCAGCCGGGCGGCCGTACGCCGGGCAGGTACCGATGTCACGGTGATCGCCTACGGCGGCTGCGTTCCCAAGGCGCTGGACGCCGCAGAGCAGCTCGCCAAGGATGGAATCGACTGCGAGGTCATCGATCTGCGCGTGCTGCGCCCCCTCGATGACGCCACCATGATGGAGTCGGTCCGCAAGACGCACCGCGTCGTGGTGGTCGACGAGGCGTGGCACACCGGCAGCCTGGCCGGGGAGATCAGCGCGCGCATCGTCGAGCAGGCGTTCTGGGAACTCGACGCGCCCATCGCACGGGTGTGCACCGTCGAGGTGCCGATCCCCTACGCCAAACACCTGGAGCAGGCGGCCCTGCCGCAGCCGGAGAAGATCGTCGCCGCGGTGCGCGGGCTGTTCGGGGACCGGGTGGAGACTCGGCGGGCAGGAGCGGAGCGACCCGGGGTTGAAACCGGGCGGGCCCAGCAGTGATCGAGTTTCAGATGCCGGCTCTGGGCGCCGACATGGACGAGGGCCGCCTGGACGAATGGCGAATCAAGCCGGGCGACACGGTGACCCGCGGACAGGTGGTCGCGGTGGTCGAAACCACCAAGGCCGCGGTGGAAATCGAATGCTGGCACGACGGCATTGTCGGGAAGCTGCTGGTGCCGGTCGGCGAAACGGTGGCCGTCGGAACTCCGCTGGCCACTCTTCGGGAACCCGGCGACGAGCCCGGGGCGGCACCGGTCGCCGAACCCGTTGCCGTACCAGCGATGACATCCGCACCCGAAGCCGCACCGGTCGGGCACCGGCAGTGGGTGTCCCCCGTCGCCCGGCGCACTGCCGCCGCGCTGGGCGTCGACCTCAAGGGGCTTACCGGCGCGGGCCCACAGGGTGCGATCACGTTGCACGACGTCGAACATGCCGCCGCGAGCGCCCACCAGGAGGCTCCCGCGCCGCCGCCGGCGCCGATCCAACCCCGACCGTCCGGCGACGCGCCGCGGTCGG